>DATJXA010000167.1:0-8517 GCA_035500675.1 Bacteroidota bacterium
TCAAATCGGAACGCTACATCCGGCGGCATCCCCCTAGAAGCTTTTCTTAATCCCCGTAAAAATTTCTCGACCACTTGCACTTCTTCAGGTCCTTCAGAAGCTTGTCGGAAAGATTTCGGCCGTCGGAGACGGACGTATTCGCCTCGGCGTTCATAACGCTCCTCATTCCGGGGATAACGGTCGAGACGCCCGGCTGCGAAAGGATGAATCGGAGCGCAAGCTCGGGAAGAGTTTTCGCTTCGGCGCCGAGAAATTGCTTCAACTTTTCGACGCGCTCGTACACTTGCTGTTTTCTTTCACCGCGGAAATACTTATTACGCCAGTCATGTTTTGGAAAAACTGTCTCCGGCGTTATGCGGCCCGTGAGGCCTCCTTCGTCGAACGGAACGCGTGCAATGACACCAATGCCGTTCTTCACGCAATAGGGGAACAGCTCCTCTTCCGGCGACTGGTCGAAAATATTATAGATCACCTGAAAGGAATCGACCATCCCCGTCTTTGCGGCCTTGAGCACCGATTGGGGTTGGTGGTCGTTCACGGAGATTCCGAACGCTTTGATCTTCCCTTCGGCTTTGAGAAGGCGAATTGCCTCCCAGATCTCGTCCGCTGCCGCCCATTCATCGCTCCACACGTGTAATTGTTGAAGGTCGATCGAGTCGACGCGAAGATTCTTGAGGCTTCGGTGAGTCGATGCAATAATATGATCTTTGGGAAACACTTCGTGGAACGGCACTCCTGCTCTTGCGGGCCACTGTCTATTCTTCGGGGGGATCTTTGTCGCGATAAAAATTTTCCCCACGCTGCTGCGACGGAGCTTTCCGACGAGTTCTTCGCTGTGGCCTTCGCCGTAGGCGAGCGCAGTATCAAAAAAGTTGACGCCGAGTTCTGCGGCTTTCCTGAGCGCCGCAACTCCTTGGGCGTCATCCGACCCTTGCCACATTTCGCCGCCGATACCCCATGCGCCGAACCCGATCTCAGAAACGGTGATGCCGGTTTTTCCCAGTGGACGGAATTTCATGGAAATACTCCAAGACGAATCGATCGACAACAAACGAAGAAAGTTTTTTAGAAGAGCAACGGGCGGTCGTGCCGCACGGGTCTATACAGCGGTGGTCGTCAATGCTCGAAGGGGTTCTTCATTTTCGGTTTCGGTTTAAACTTCTTATACGTCTCGAGCATGGATTCGAGTCGACGCTGCGACAATTCATCGAGTTCCTCATCGTCCTTATCTCTCTTGAGGAACATGTCGAAATCGAAGGCATCCTTCCCTTTCATGAAGCGGGAATAATCCTTCAGTTCGTCGATCATCTTATGCTGTTCGACACGCGTCATCGTACAACCGATAGCGATTTCCGATACCTTTGTCTACAGCTCATCTCCAAAATGGATGCCAACGGCGCGCGCCGCTTTGACGATCTCTCCGTCCACCGGAACGAGCCGTTGATGAGCGATAGCTTCTGCGATGGGGACTGCCGTGACATGAAGCCCTCGCAGGCTTACCATGTGCGCAAACTTTCCATGCACAGCAAGCTCGATGGCTCTGGTGCCATATCGTGTGGCAAGAATTCTATCGAACGCGGTCGGGCTGCCTCCGCGCTGGAGGTGTCCGAGCACGGTCACGCGCGTTTCGAGGTTCGTCTCGTGCGTAATCCTTTGAGAGACGTGCTCTCCGATCCCGCCAAAACGGATAGGGTCGGTTCTCTTGATGTCGTTTTCTTTGACCACGATCCCTTCATCCGCCGCCTTTGCGCCTTCGGCGACGCACACGATGCTGAAGCGGTTGCCGCGAGTGCTGCGTTCGATAACTTTCTCGAACACCGATCCCCACTTGAACGGAATTTCCGGGATCAAAATAATGTCGGCCCCACCTGCCAATCCGGCCTGGAGAGCGATCCATCCCGCGTAACGCCCCATCACTTCGATCACCATCACGCGATGGTGGGCCGAAGCGGTGGTATGCAATCTATCGATCGCTTCCGTAGCGATCGTCAACGCCGTGTCGAAACCGAACGTTTGGTCCGTTGCTTCAAGGTCATTATCGATCGTCTTGGGAACGCCGATGATGTTCATTCCCATTTCGCCGAGTTTGTTGGAGATGTGCATCGTTCCGTCCCCGCCGATCGCAATAAGGCAGTCGAGTCCCCATCCTCTGTAATGTTTGAGGGTGCGCGCCGAGGCGTCGACGATTTCGATCCCGTTGTTGCCTTCTGCCGGATAGTGGAATGGATCCCCTTTGTTCGACGTACCGAGGATCGTTCCGCCTAATCCGATGATGCCCGAAATTTCGCGGCGTGATAGTTCGTGCATTCTGCCTTCGACAAAACCTTCAAAGCCGTCTTCAATACCCACAACCGTCATGGCGTGGTCGTTGATCGCTGATTTGCTGACTCCGCGGATGACCGCGTTCAAGCCGGGGCAATCGCCTCCTCCGGTGAGAATTCCAATTCGCTTTACTTTCTTTTCAGACACGTAACATCCTTATGTTGTTTTAAAAAAATCAGGTTACTTAGCAAGATACAAAATTTTTGGGACATTTTAAAGAGGAAAAAACGTCGGTAGTGGTACGTTTTGGATTCCCGATAAAAACGTTCGGTCTACGACCTCGTTGAGGGAATGACTAGCCTTGCGCATCGTCATGCCCGCAAATTCTTGCCGGGCATTCAAACTGCATCACTACCCGATAAAGAACATCGGGACTCGCTCACCGTGACTTTGTCCAAACTGAGGTAATCTCAATTTGTCAATGCAGAGATGAACCGGGCACTTTTCGCTCTAAGTCCATCAGAAGCGCGCAACGAGACATCTACTTAATAGAGACACTAAAAGCATCCGGGGTATCCATCGTCTTTATAGAGAGGCATTTCTGGGAGGCGTCAAATATCCATCCTTCTTTGACTTCTTCCAGCGTCTTTGCCTCCGAAATCGACACGCCGCGTATGGAAATTGAACCGGGCCTTCTCGTAACGCCGTTTATCGCAAAGACCACCGACCGTGCAGCCGGGGTGAACGTCCCCTTTGCTTTGCTTCTCTCGAGAGAAATTACGTTGCCTTCGATCTTCACATCGACATCGACAGACCTGTACATGCCTTTTCGGTAATCAAAACTAATTCCGTCATCCTCATAGCAAAGGCCATGGGCTGTGTCGGACGGAAAAATTTCGAACGTCAGCGGATCCGCAGGCGCCTGGTCGGAATACTGCACGACTTGCTGCATTGGGATGACGGAGCCGGCTCGGACAAATATTGGTATGCGGTCGATGGGCGCAGCAGCCTCGATCCATTTGCCTCCGGCAATTTTTTCTCGCGTCCAGAAATCATACCAGTTTCCGGCCGGCAAGTACATCCGGCGAGTTGTCGACCCTGCTTCAACAACGGGCGAGACGAGAATATCGCCGCCCACCATGAATTGCGTATCTATTCTGTACGTCGTTTTGTCTTCCGGAAATTCAAGCATCAACGGCCGCATGATCGGAACCCCGGTGACAGATGCCTTATAAAATTCGGTATAGAGGTACGGCAGCAGTCGATAACGCAATTCTATAAACTTCCTGTTGATCGCTTCAAAATTTTCGCCGAACGCCCACGGTTCTTTATTGATGCTTCCTTTCACCGAATGCGATCGGCACAAGGGAAGAAAAACTCCGTATTCGAGCCATCGCGTGTACATCTCCCCCGTCGGCGTTCCGATAAAGCCGCCGATATCCGGTCCGACGAAAGGTTGTCCCGACAATCCGAAATTCATGCACATCGGCATTGCCATCGCAAGATGTTCCCAGCTGCTGACGTTATCGCCGGTCCATGCCGCGGAGTAGCGCTGAGTTCCGGCATATCCGGCGCGGGTAAGAACGAACGGCCGTTCATTCGGTTGGAGCTTGAGCAATCCCTCATAAGTTCCGCGAGCCATTTCCATTCCGTACACGTTATGGATTTCGGCATGCGTTTCGACCTCACCGTCGACGTTGTGGCGCGCGTCGAGCGGAAATGTCTTTGATGGAACATCAAATACCGACGGTTCATTCATATCATTCCAAAAACCTTTGATTCCCGTCTTCACCAGATCTTTATAGAGGCCTCCCCACCATATCCGAGCGTCGGTATTTGCAAAATCGGGGAATGCGCAATCGCCGGGCCACACTGGTCCGATGAAAACGGCGCTGTCGGCTTTTCGGACAAAATGATTTCCGCGAGCCCCCTCTTGATAGACCCAGTACGTCGAATCCTTTTTGATTCCCGGGTCGATGATCGTGACGATCTTAAAGCCGTCATGGGCAAGATCCGACACCATTTTCTGCGGGTTGGGAAAATTTTCCTTGCTCCAGGTGAAGCAGCGATATCCGTCCATATAATCGATGTCGAGATAGATCACATCGCACGGGATATTTCGTTTGCGAAAATTTTCGGCGATGTCCCGCACCTTCGCCTCGGGAGAATAGCTCCAGCGGCATTGTTGATAGCCGAGAGCCCATTTAGGCGGAAGGTTCATGCGGCCCGTCAATTCGGTGAATCGTTCCAAGACTTTCTTGGGGCTTGGTCCGTAGAAAAAATAATAGTCGATCGTTCCCCCTTCCGCTCCGAACGAATAATATCGTTGAGATTCCTTTCCCATATCGAAGGAGCTTCGGAACGTGTTGTCGAAGAAGATCCCATAGAATTTTCCATTCTGCATCCCGAGAAAGAACGGTATCGATTGGTAGAGGGGATCGGTTCCCGGAGTGTATGCGGGGATATCGGAATTCCAATCTGTCATCGCCAACCCTCTGCGGTCGAGCATTCCCGTCTTTTCACCGAAGCCGTAATACAGTTCGTTCTCCGGCATAGTTTTCCACACCCGCACTTCGGATCCATCCCAACCCATTCCTTTCGACGAGTCATCTTGATTAATAATGTCGCCTTCAGGAGTGAGGAACGTTACCCTGACGGGAGACTTCGAAATTCTGATCTTGAAATCCTTCAGGTCGATGGTGACGTTCCGTCCATCGTCGCTGAAGCCATGTTTCGGCAGATCCCATCGTTCTTTTGCGACTGCCCATGACCCGAGATCCTGTGAACCGGACGTCGGCGTCACTCGTATTCTCACAAGGTCGTTGGCAAGGGGCGATACCTGCAGCTGAGAATCGCCACAATTGAGGACAATTTGTTGGTCGGAATTCAGGACGATCTGAGCGTCGCCGATCGATTTCCAGCCGGCAGGAAGTTTCGTTGCTATCATGGACATGAGTCCTATTAGAAAGAGATATTTTTTCACCACTCAGTACTCCGGAATAGATCGTGGTCGGTCGAAGGCGAAAAGTCAGGAACGATCTTTCATTGCCGCGTCAAGAACGATCTGATTTTTTAATCCCACCGAACCCGGTGCAAACGGTTCTGTATTTTCAAGAATGTTGTTTGAAAAGTTCGTCACTTGCTCGACATACAAATTAGGAACATAGACCTCTTCGACTTTTGTCTCTTCCCCCTTGCCGTCTTTGCCCATTGTAATATGGAGCGTCACGGCGGCATTGTTTTGAGTGAACGTGAACGCGGAAATAATTCCTTTCGTCCCGACGAATTCGATGAATGTCCTCCGAAAAGGAGCGACGAACGAGCAATAGATCGAGGCGAGAGTCCCTCGGGAAAATTTCAGCAGGATATTAGCGCTAGCTTCAGTGCGGCTTGCCGACGGACGCGGATGAAGATCGCTCTTTGTCGAGACAACCTCATCGTCGAGCACAAACCTCAGCGTATCGAGCCCATGGACGCCGATGTCGAAGGATGGCCCCCCACCGGCCACCTTCCGGTCGAACAGCCAGCCGCGTTGACTTAGCTGGCTATCGTAGATAAAATCGGCGCGCGCGGAAATGATATCGCCGATCATTCCCGATTGAACGATAGCGCGCATCCTGCTCACGAGCGGCGAAAGCCGCAGCATATGTCCCACCAAAAGTTTGACGCCGGACCTTTTGCACGCGGAGATCATACGGCGGCAATCTGCTGCATTCATCGCCATCGGCTTTTCGACGAGGACATGTTTCTTTGCGCGCGCTGCGATGATCGTTTCGGGGCAATGCAGCGCATTTGCAGAAACAATATAGACAGCATCGATCTCTTTGCTCGAGACCATTTCTTCAACAGAATCGAAAGCCAAAGGAATAGAATACTCGGCGGCTTTGCTTTTGGCCGCTTCCAACGATCGTTTATGGATAGCGATGAGTTCTGAATTTGATGAAGCTTGTATGGCGGGAGCAATCGCTCGTTCTGCAAATAGGCCAAAGCCGATAATTCCGTAGCGGATCTTACGAGACGAGCTTGCCATTTTCTAGGGAGGGATTCACAGATGAAATTTCATAAGATGCACTCTCATCGGGTTTGCTGCTTGGAGTTTAATATCTGAAAATTGATGACGAGAATCAATATATCTGGGCGGACAGCGGCATATCAGTTTGACTTATGCAGAAATGATCCGGAAACTTTTCTCTTTAAATCCGTCAAAAGCCTTCACATTGAACTAAAAGCCATCTCAAAAAATGGCCGTCATCATCAAACAGGAACGCTGAGCAAGGTCGAAGGGCGACAAAATAATGTGAAGTCATGCTTCGACTTCGCTCAGCATGACTAATTTTTTATTTTTGAGATGGCTTCTAGTCAGAAGGTTCGAGTGTCCGGTTCATTTTCAAACTGAGACACTACCGGGCGATCAGTATAGTGCATCAGTTTCAAGAAACACGTTTATGCTTCTTTCTCTGAAGCCAAAGAAAGAAGCAAAGAGAGCTTTTCGGAATCGGAACGCAGGCGAAGCTTCCCACCCGCACAATCCGGGAGAAAACGGCTCAGACATGCCTGCCGTTTTCTCAACGCACGCATCGCTCCCACGCTCAATACCGCCGATTCCGATTGTTCAGCAATGCCTCCGTTTTAGCACTTTAAAATCGTCAGGTGAAATCGGGATTGAATCCGTGTGTTACTGCAGGTTTTTTTTCTCTTCAGAAACCATATAGGCGGAATATCTTATAGCGGCATTTAGTTACCTTCTTTCTCTGAAAGAAAACAACACCCTAACGGAAAATATTCGCGAAACAAACTGAGTCACCACAAGGCGGACGTTTTGTTCGTGGTGTAACCCATGCGCTGTCATTTATCCAAAGGACTATAGACTGCGATGCCGCCGCGGTTGAGCACGTGCGTATAAATCATCGTCGTCCGGACGTCCTTATGGCCGAGCAATTCCTGGACCGTTCTGATATCGTAGCCTTTTTCGAGCAAGTGCGTCGCAAAGCTATGTCGGAGCGAATGCGGTCCGCCGTGTTTATTGATCTTGCTTTGCCTGAGAGCCGCGATGAAAGCGCGTTGGAAGGTACTCTCGTCCAAATGATGCCGGAATATTTTCCCTGACTGTGGATCCTTCGATCTTCTTGACGACGGGAAAACAAATTGCCAGCCCAATTCCTTTGCGGCGTTAGGATATTTCCGGTCTATCGCATACGGCAACTTCACTTCACCAAATCCGGCTTCGACATCATCGTCGTGAAGCATCTTCACTTTTCTTATTTGATTTTTTAATTTCTCTTTCACCGCACCGGGCAGGACGGTGATCCGATCGACATTTCCTTTCCCTTCGCGGACGACAATTTGGTTTTGTGCAAAGTCCACGTCTTTGATTCTGAGGTGGAGACATTCGAGGAGGCGGAGGCCTGAGCCATAGAGTATTGCGGCGACGAGCCATTGCACGCCGGAAAAGTGGCGAAGAAGTTCGTCGATCTCATTTCTGCTAAACACAGTAGGCAGTCGGCGGGGTTTATGCGAGCGGACGATATGGCCCAGCTGGCCCAGGTCGATCTTGAGGATCTCTGCATACAGATAGAATATGGCATTGAACGCCTGGTTTTGGGTTGATGCAGAGACCTCTTCGTCGACGGCGAGAGAAGTGAGGAATTGTTCGATTTCGCCTTCGCGCATTTCGGACGGATGTTTTTTATTGTGGAAAAGGATAAACCGTTTGATCCAGTAGAGGTAAGCCTCTTCGGTGCGGAGGCTTTTGTGTTGAAGGCGGATGCGGTTACGGACTTGTTCGAGAAGTGGAATTTTTCCCATGGATCCCCCCTGATAAGATTTGCGTTTAATATAAGGAAAAATTAGATTTGTGCCAATAGATATTTACCCACAAGGGGGTTCCTATCTCGCATCTCCCTTGCACGATGACTGCATCGTGCAGTCAATCGCCGTTTTTACAAAAAAAACCTGTCGTATGCGGCCAGTCCGAAATACTCTGGGTAGCAGACAGTCTAGTAGTAGTTAGAACGCACGAAGCAACCTTCTCATAGCCTCATGCAAATATGAAATCCATTCAATGGTTACTCATTTTCGTTTTCTCTTCAAGTTGTTTTGCGCAGAGCATTACATATTCAAAGTCTGAAGGGTATCAATTTTCTCAGCTTAACCATGCTTGGGCTTCGGCTCGAACGTATAGTTCGAAACAATATTATCTTGCTGTTATTGATTCCATTAATCAGTTTTTAGAGCAATACCCAAATTCTGTATACA
>DATJXA010000168.1:0-5718 GCA_035500675.1 Bacteroidota bacterium
ATTTAAATTCGCCGATGTCGGAATTGATCTTTACACTGGGCAAATACCGGAAGGTAAATTGTGTTCCGACAAATGTGCCAATGCTGAGTTGGGGTGCAGCAAGAGGGACGACAGTGACATTGTCCAGCAAACCGGTAACAGGAATGGGGACGCTTGTGGACGGAAGAGTAACCGGCACCGTCCCATTTTGCCCTGAAACGGTCACATTGAATGTTTTATTCAAACCTGAGAAATTGATCTTGACGCTGTCCTTTTTGCTACCAATAATTGTTGGACCGGCGATTCCGACAGAAAATGTCACGCCTGTAATTTGATTGGCAATCTGTGTTTGAATAGATTGCCTTTGAGCAGTAGTAAGAGGTTGACTTGTGCCATTTACTGTTGCAGAAGTTGGAATTGCTGAAAGCGGCACTAATTGCGAAGCGGTCGCGTTATCGAATTGAAAATTATTCGAAGAAGTTGCAAATGTCTTTGCTCCTGCACCGAATGTCGTCCCCATCCCAACAATTCCAAACTCCAGGTCGAACCCAAACATTTTTGATTCAGGCGCTTTGTGGAACCAACCTCCGTTCAGGTCCGAACCGAAACCTGAAACGATCGGTCCAACATATCCGCGCGCTGCGTCGCCTGCCAGCTTCTGCAACGTCGAGTCCAAAGATTGCGCCTGGACCACAGTCGACATCATCAATGCGCTGCAGAGTGCCAAGAAGAAAAGTTTTTTCATGGTTTAACGCTCCTAATTATAATAATGGAAGAAGGGGTGAACAACATGGCCTGGGATTAAAACTTCTTTTCAGCGACGCTTGGCAATACAGGATATCTCAAATCGCGTGACAATATAGCGTAAAATTGGTTAAAGACAAATCCTTTTTCCAAGGGGCTGCCATTTTCCTGTCGCAGTCTCTGCGCCAGCCCATCGGCTTCAGACCCTATGCAAATATACTTCCACGGAAGGAGAATTCAATCACACAAAAGTAGTAATTTAACTTAGGGTTGGTGTTGTCGAAAAGCACACTTGCAAATATCGCAGTTTTTTTTTACTATTGCAGTGGTTGTTTACCATCAACAACAAACGAGGTCTCGATGAAATCGACTGGAATAAAAAAGCTTTATTATTCCATCAGTGAAGTAAGTAAGATAACCGACCTTGAACAGTACGTCCTTCGGTACTGGGAATCCGAATTCGAGCAATTAAAACCGGCAAAGAACAGGGCGGGGAACAGGATCTATACGAACAAAGATATCAAACTGATCATGTATATCCGCCAGCTCCTACGGGAAGAACGGTACACAATAGAGGGAGCAAAACAGGTGTTGAAATCCTGGACACCCGAAGTTGAAACCGGCGAGCAACTGCAATTGCTTCCTGTCGATGCGCAGCCTGCAACAGCCGGGGCCGCAGAAAGCATGGCGTTGCCGCACGAATCCGACCCAAAATTGAAAGAAGATCTGCTGGAGGTGAAAGTTTTTCTGGAAGAGCTATTGCTCAAACTGAGCTAAAACGAGCGTGGCAAATTCTTGCGCTGTAATAAAAAAGTCTTTGCTGTTCGCAGCAAAGACTTTTTTATTGCATGGTCGGAACGGCGGGATTCGAACCCGCGACCCCTACCACCCCAAGGTAGTGCGCTAGCCAGGCTGCGCTACGTTCCGTAATTGATTTAGAAATCATTTCAATGTACTAAATATGCGCCCGAATGTCAAAAGCGCCCACCCGCCGATGTGGAGAATGTTTTTTTACCTTCTCTTCCTCTTCCCGCTTTTTCCACCAAAAATTTTTGCTCAAATTGAAAAGGCCCAGCAGCTGGTCATTGTTGTCGCTCCGACATGGAACTCTTCCGCCGGCATGATGTACCTTTTCGACAAATCGCCGGACGGATGGATGCAGAAGAATATTCCGTGGAAGGTCGGTCTCGGTGATTCTGGGCTTGCATGGGGAATAGGATTGCATAAGGTTCCACAAGGAGCACGCGATAAGGCAGAAGGCGACCGGCGCTCGCCCGCCGGAGTGTTCGAGCTCGGAGATTTCTTTGGTTACGATTCTACGCCTCCGCCGGGCGTTCGTTTCCCGTATCGTCAAGCGACCAAACAGCTTCATTGTATTGACGACACCGGTTCGGTATTCTATAATTCTCTCGTCGGCGAGGACCAGGTTCTTAGAGATTCCCTCGGACGATTGCCGTGGAAATCTTCCGAGACGATGAAGCTCGATTCGGTCGATTACAAATATGGGATCATCGTTCGTCACAACCCCCAAGCGATTCCCGGAAAAGGAAGCTGCATCTTTATCCATCTGGGCAGAAACGACAGTTCCACAACATCGGGATGCACCGCAGTAGGGGAGAAAGACATGCTGTTCCTCATGCAATGGCTCGACCCTGCAAAGAATCCGTTGTTAGTTCAACTTCCGGAAGAGGTGTTCCGCCGAGTCTTGGTCGATTGGGATCTGCCGCTGCTCCTCAAGAACTGATTTGCGTCATGGCGGATCCGGGTCAGACGTAAGAGAATCTCGGCCTCAGTCTTCGGTCATGTTGAAAAAATGAAAACTAAACTGAAAATTTTTCTCGGCATCCTGGGATCGTTGGTCGTTATTCTGTTAGTGACGATCTTGATCCTCAGATACCTTGTCACCAAGTCGTTTCCGACCGTCGACGGCCGTCTGCACATTCCGGGTCTCGAAAAAAGCGTCACCGTGGACCGGGATCAGTTCGGAGTCCCCCATATTTTCGCCGCCAATGAACACGACCTATTTTTTGCGGAGGGCTACGTCCATGCGCAGGATCGCCTCTGGCAAATGGACGTCTCGCGGAGGGCCGGAGAAGGACGGTTGTCCGAAGTTTTCGGATCGTCGACGCTCAAATTTGACCGGTTGTTTCGCACGGTAGGGATGGAGCACATTGCAGATTCGCTCGAGCGCAATCTCCATCCGGAATCCCGAAGAATACTGCAGGCCTACAGCGACGGAGTCAACGCGTTCATTCTCTCACACAAAGGGAAGTATCCCATAGAGTTCGACATGCTCAACTACGAGCCCGAACTGTGGAAGCCGATTCATTCTCTACTTGTTGCACGTTTGATGGCGTGGGAATTGAATATCTCATGGTATGTCGATCTCGTTCTCGGAGATCTTTACAAAAAGCTCGGCGAAGACAAAGCAAAAGAGATCTTCCCGACATACCCGGACAACGCTCCCGTTATTGTGCCGAAGGAACTCAAACCGAATCTACTGTCCGATGATTTATCATCGATGATCGATGTTGACAGGGAGTTTAGAAAATTCTACGGCACAACGGGGACGCACATCGGCAGCAACGCATGGGTAGTCGGACCGCAGAAATCGACATCGGGGAAAGCGATGCTTGCGAACGATCCGCATCTTGGGTTTTCCGCGCCGTCGAAATGGTATGAGATCCATCTTGACGGCGGAGATTATAACGTCGCAGGCGTTTCGATACCGGGCACGCCGCTGGTTGTCATCGGCCATAACCGTCGGGTAGCATGGGGTCTCACGAGCACCATGGCGGACGACGCGGATTTTTATCTCGAGATGACAAATTCGTCCGGAGAATATCTTTATAAGGACGTTTGGCATCCGATGAACGTCGAACAAGATACCATTTTCGTGAAAGATTCGGCGGCGGTCGTTCTCACAATTAAATCGACGCCTCATGGGCCCATCATCAACGATGTGAATCCGGTGGGAAGTATTACGAAGGACGTTTTAGTCGCTTTGCGTTGGACCGGCCAGGATGTCAGCGACGAGATCTATTCTCTTGCGCTCATCGACAAAGCACAAAATTGGAGCGAGTTTAAAAAAGGAGTGAAGGAGTTTACCGTTCCCGGCCAGAATTTTGTCTATGCGGACGCCGACGGAAATATCGGCTATCTCGCGGGAGTTCGCCTTCCCATTCGTTCAGCGCAAAACCCAACGCTTCCGATGCCGGGGTGGACGGGGGAATATGACTGGAAAGGGTTTGTTCCATCCGAGCGTTTGCCCTCGCTCTACAATCCGCCGTCGCATTTTATTGCAACGGCAAACAATAAAATGACGAACGCGCCGTTTCCCTACCATATTTCGAATTTGTGGGAACCCCCCTCGCGGATCGAACGGCTTGATGAACTCCTGCAAAAATCGGAGAAGCTCTCTCCGGACGATTTCAAACAAATCCAGAATGACTATTACTCGTATTTTGCCAAGGAGGTGACGCCGTACATCCTTCATGCCTATGATTCGGTAGAAGTATCCGGCGCCGACCTCCAGACGGCGCTGCGATATTTTCGCAACTGGCACTTTCAATTGACGAAGGACGACGTGCCGACAAGCCTTTTCCACGTTTTCTTCACGCACCTCATGAAAAATATTTTTGAAGAAAAGATGGGCGAGTCGTTATTCGAAAAATATCTTTTCGTTGCGAACATCCCTTACCGTACCGTTCCGGCACTGCTTCGCAATCCGGAATCGTCCTGGTTCGACGATCCGTCGACTCCGCAGATCGAGAAGCGCGACGATGTCATCAGAAAGAGTCTGGCGGAAGCGATCGCAGATTTGAGATCGATGCTCGGCGGAGAAATGAAGACGTGGCAATGGGGATTGATCCACACGGTCACCTTCCGGCATCCCTTCGGTTCTCAGCCCCCCCTTGGGGCAGTGTTTAACATCGGACCTTTTCCGGTCGGTGGATCCGGCACAACTGTCAACAATGGCGAGTATTATCTTGCGAATCCCTATAGTGTAACCTTAGGCCCGTCGACCCGTCAAATCGTCGATTTTTCCGACATCGACGGGGCACAATCGATCATCCCAACGGGAGAATCCGGCCAGCCGATGAACGAACATTATGCCGACCAAACGCCGTTATGGCTCAACGGAAATTATCATGCTATGCCGCTCGACAGCGTGCGCGCAACGGCGATCGCAATTCATACACTGCGGCTTCTTCCTGCGCAATGACGAAAGGAACTGACAATATGGGAAACGATAACGGGTACGGAAGAACGAAAATCGTTTGCACACTCGGCCCCGCTTCGAGTTCAGTCGAAGTCCTTGAGAAAATGATCCGTGCAGGGATGGATGTCGCACGTCTGAATTTTTCGCACGGCACGCACGAGGAGCATCTTGGGGCGATTCGCGCGGTGCGCGAAGCGGCTGAGAGGGCGGGGGAATCGGTGGCGATCCTTCAGGACCTTCAAGGGCCAAAGATCAGGACGGGAAAACTTTCGACGCCGGAAGTGATGCTTGTCGACGGGGCCAAGTTCACGATCACCATCAACGAAATGGCGGGGACGAAGGACCGCGTATCGACGACATACCAGAACCTTCCACAGGACGTCAAACCTGGCGATACAATTTTAATGGACGACGGCTTACTCCAGCTCAAGGTGCTGAGATCGACGCCGACTGACGTTCTCACGGAAGTGGTGCATGGCGGGATACTCAAAGAGCATAAGGGAATCAACCTGCCGGGCGTGGCCGTAAGCGCACCATCGCTTACAGAAAAAGACATCGAGGACCTTCAGTTTGGGATCGACAACGACGTGGATTATGTCGCGCTCTCGTTCGTCCGGACGGCTGCAGACATCCGCCATCTTCGCGAAGTGATCATTGCAAAGATCGACAAAAAAAAGAAGCTCCCGATCGTGGCGAAAATTGAAAAAGGCGAAGCGCTAAAGAACATCGACGAAATAATCGGAGAAGCCGACGTCATTATGGTCGCGCGCGGA
>DATJXA010000169.1:0-27828 GCA_035500675.1 Bacteroidota bacterium
GTCTGCCGGCGGCGAGATGAAAGTCGGCTCGGTCCTTGAGCTCTCGTCGGCCAGAGGAAACGAAACGGTAACGCCGACGGCGCTCTATAATCAACAAAACCCGCCGACATATGAACCGGTTGCGTCGAAACTCCTTGGAGCGAACATACAACTGGTAAGTATGAATGTCGACATGGGATCCCGGCAATCCACAGTAACGGTGGAAGTGTTGCGGCCGACTGCAATGACGACGCCGCGCGAGGTGCTGGAAGTGGAAGCAAGCGTAAAGCCTTTTATCGATCTTGTATGGTTTGGCACGATACTGTTGTTCATCGGAATAATCATTTCTATGCTTCGTCGGAAACAGGAAGCATAAGAGTTCGCGAGAAAATTCACTGCACCAATTTCTCAATTTCATACGGAGTACCCCATGATGACAGAATCGATTCATAAACCGCTTGCCGAGAATGTACCGGGAAGGTTTTTTGTGATGGATTCCTGCAACGGATGCGGATTATGCATGTCCTACGCCATCCACAGCTTCACGTTCGACGATTCGGCGTGCTTCTATTATATCTACCGCCAGCCGGAAACAAACGAAGAGGCCGACGACGTATTGCGGGCAATATCGGTGTGTCCGATGGATGCGATAAAAGACAGGGAGAACTGACTCCTTAGTTTTGTGCGCGACGAGAGCTGAAGGATCACTCTGCGATCCACAATGAACGGAAGCGCAATCCTATGAACATCGGTATACTGAAAGAGACCGGCTTTCTTGAGCGGCGCGTTGCGCTCTCCCCAGCCGGAGTGCAGTCGCTTGTGAGTGCTGGACATACAGTATATGTTGAGCGGCATGCTGGCGCTTCCGCACTTTTTGGAGACGATGAGTATGCCGCAGCCGGTGGGGTGACGGCTTACAACGCTGAAGAGATCATCAACCGGTCGGATATCGTCCTGAAAATTTCTCCTTTGTCGGAGAAAGAGATACACCTTCTCTCCAAGGGTCAGACGATCTTTTCGTTCCTCCATCTCGCAATCTCCCAACAAAAAAAGATCGAACTGCTCCTCGAGCGCGAGGTCACTGCCGTTGCGTATGAATTGATCGAAAACGGGCGGGGCGATCTTGCCGTTCTCCAGGTGATGAGTGAGATCGGAGGTCAGATGGCAGTCCAGGTCGCAGCGCACTATCTTCAACAAGGAGAGGTCGGGAGAGGAATATTGCTCGGCAGCATTCCGGGAGTGCCGTCCGCTTCGGTCGTTATCCTCGGCGCGGGGACAGTGGGGAAAACTGCCGCCCGTACAGCGATAGGCATGGGGGCCTCCGTCACCGTCATCGATAAGGATATTGCCCGTCTTCGTCAGGTCGAAGAGCTTCTCCAATGGAAAATATCGAGCGCGTCAGCGACGGATGACAACATCGGTCGAGCAGTTGCTGAAGCCGATGCGGTGATCGGGGCCGTTCTCATGAAAGGAGAAAAAGCTCCTCACATTGTCACCGAAGAAATGGTCGGAGGAATGAAAGCCGGGGCAGTGATCGTCGACGTTTCGATCGACCAGGGCGGGTGCATCGAGACGAGTCGCCCGACATCGTTGAGCGACCCTATCTTTATTCGTCATGGAGTTGTCCATTATTGTGTGCCGAATATGACGGCGACCGTCGGACGGACTGCGACCCTCGCTTTAACAAATGCCATTGTTCCGTATCTGCTCCAAACCGCGGATGCGGGCGTAGAGAAAACTCTCATCGCAAACCCCGGCCTGGCTAAAGGCGTATGCACTTTCGCAGGCCACTGCACGAACGGGGCGGTGGCAAAAATTTTTGACCTCAACCCGGCGAATGTCCTTCGTCTTCTCCCGGTCGTTCACGAAGCATCCCGAAATTAAACAGGACGTATGAACTGGCTCGAACAGTACAAATCGAAGATCAGAACGGTCGAAGAAGCAGTTTCTATTGTGAAATCCGAGGACCGTATTTTTGTGAGCGGCAACGCCGCTACCCCGCTTGTGCTGATGCGCGGGCTGGCAGAACGAAGCAATGAACTCTACCACGTCGAGTTGAACCATTTGCTCCTGCTTGGTGACGACCCTCTCTCGAAGCCCGGGATGGAACAGCACTTCAGGCATAATTCTCTGTTTGTCGGTCCGGCCGACCGACGCGCAATTGCAGATGGAAGCGGCGATGCCGTGCCGGTTCATTTGTCGGAAATTCCCGCGCTGTTTGCTCAGGGAATTATTCCACTCGACGTCGCTTTCATTCATCTGTCTCCGCCGGATGAACACGGCTTTATGAGTCTCGGTGTGGAATGTGCAAGTTCAAAAGCGGCGGTTGAAAGCGCAAAGATTGTCGTGGCTCAGGTGAACGACAAGATGCCCCGAACGCTCGGCGATGTCTTCGTCCATGTATCGAGGGTCGATGCGATCGTCGAATGTTCTGAAGACCTTCTGACGCTTCCTCCATCCGCCGGTTACTCCGATGTGGAGATGAAGATCGGCTCGCATATCGCCGGTCTCATTGAGAACGGCTCGACGCTGCAGCTCGGCATCGGCGGGATCCCGAATGCACTGCTCTCGAACCTCGACGGCAAGGAGCATCTCGGCGTGCATACCGAAATGGTCTCGGATGGAATCGTACGAGCTATCGACCAAGGGATCGTGACGAACAAGAAAAAGTCGCTCCACTCCGGAAAGGTCATTGCAACGTTTGTTCTCGGCTCGAAGACGCTCTACGAGTACGTCCATAACAATCCGTATTTCGAAATCCATCCGTGCGATTATACGAACAACCCGTTCATCATTTCACAGAACGATAAGATGGTCGCCGTCAATTCGGCGATCGAGGTCGACATTACCGGCCAGGTCTGTGCCGATTCGATCGGCCGGACGATCTACAGCGGTTTCGGAGGTCAGGTGGATTTTATCCGGGGGGCGTCGTCGTCGAAAGGCGGCAAGCCGATCATCGCACTCCCCTCGACTGCAAAAAACGGCACGCTGTCGCGGATCGTTCCGCAATTATCGCCGGGAGCGGGGGTCGTGACGTCCCGCGCAGACGTTCACTATGTTGTGACCGAATTCGGCGTTGCTTCGCTGCACGGAAAAAATATGCGGCAGCGCGCCGACGCGCTCATGGCAATCGCTCATCCCCAGTTCCATGATGAATTACACGACGCCCTTACATCGATGTTCAAAACGCACCAAGCGCACGCATAGGCGTCACCGAAGATGATAAAGGATATTCGACAATGAACAGCATCCAGATTCCTAAAGAAAAATTCGATTGGATAGTCAAAGAGAGCAACCACGTGTTCGTCCTGACAGTTGAGATCGAAAAAGTTCTCGACTGGTATCGCGATCATCCCCATTTCCCGTTGGACTGCGATAAAGTCCGAGGGAAGATTATGGAAGCGCACACGCGCATGGAGGGGATCGGAGCGATGCTCGATGCAGTTAAACATGCGAAGGATGTACCGGTAGCGGAAGATTCATCTACGGACGTGTGGCTTTGAGCGATTCGAAAAGTTGGAGAACGATACAAGGGCCGATGTTTCCGGGGCGCCAGGGATGTACACAACCGGGAACGTTCAAATACGAAGCAAGCATTATTGTGACACGAAAGAACGACTGAATAATTATTGTTGGAACGTAACGATGAAAAAAAGTATCTGGTTTATGCTGGGCGCTACCGCTGCCATGATGGTCGCTTTCGCGGTGACCAGGATCGTTGTGCGCGGCGCAAAGCCGCACGTCCTCGCGTTTGGCACTAAAAGCCATGAGAGTAAAAACTTCAATTCATTCCCAATCGACATTCCTACGACGGAATTTGACGATTGGCTTTCGTAACGGTAAGGAGGAGAGGTATGCTTGAAACGTATTGGAATGCCATTCAACAAAAAGTGTGCGTCAAGTGCATCGACGGCGACCGCCACGGCAATTGCCGGCTTTCCCCGCAGTTCGATTGCGGGCTGAAAAAATATTTTCCCAACGTTGTCCACGTCGTCCAGAACACGCACAGCGACAACGTGCTGGACTATTTAACGACCCTGCGCAAGGAAGTATGCGGGCATTGTCAAGAGCAGACCGAGACGGGCGTATGCTACGTCCGGAACATGCTCGACTGCCCGCTCGACCGATATTTTCCGCTGATCATCGCGACGATCACGGATGTCCATCAATCGCAATTGACGCACGAATAGTCGGTCGTAAAAGTCATTCGCTCTCAAGCCGGATTTTCCGCTCCCGCATTTGCCTGCTTTCATCCATGATGGAGAGGACACGAGGTCATTAATTCAAAGTCCGCGGTCACTGTTTTAAGCGCTGACTGCTTTTGAAATCTCCGGGATATTCCGGCCCGGAGAGACTCCGGCCGATATCCATCCCCATCTTTTTGCCTTCCGGTTTACCTTGTGTCTCTTGAGAAAAAGCCGTACTATTTCAGCAAAATATGGCCGGCCCATATCCTGCGGGCTGCTGGAACATATCCGGTTTCGAAAAGAAGATCATTTTCCGAGGAGAATCAATAATGATCGAACGAACAGTGCGAAAATTATTGCAATGGATCAACAAGTATCCCATCGTATTTTCCGTGCTGGGGATTTATGGATATTATCTTTTTACGACCGTACATTTTTTTAAAAAATCCGCTGTCTCCCATGTGTCACTCCTCGACTTTGTTCTTCAATACGATTCTTTGATCTGGATGTGGCTTGTCGTGTATGTTGTTTCCCGCGCGCAATCGATGAAACAGAAGTACGAGGCGAACGAAGCGAACAGGGCGCACTTCCTTTCAGAGATAGAAAAATCTGCAGTTGCCTCCTCCGTACTCCATAACGTCATCCGCCTCCTTCAAGACACCATCAACAATCCGCTGGCGATCATCGGTTCGACGATCGACGATCTGCGCAAGCGGTACGCCGGCGACCCTCACGCGATCCATCAGTTCGATCAGCTTGAAGCATCTCTCCAACGCATTCATAATGCGATCAAAGACGTCCAAGTCTATGAATCGACTCAATTGCTTGACCAATTGCACAAGCAGGCTGAAGCATAAGTTCCACGCCGAGCCATTGCAGCCGGAAAAGTGAACGGCGACTGCATCCCATTATTCGTAAACGCATGACTGATAAACGAATGGCAAAGAACGAAGAGACCATTTTGCTCATAGAAGATGAACCGATGCTCCTCGAGTTGCTCAAAGCGGTGTTGGAAGAAGAGGGTTACCGGATTGAAACCGCAAAGAACGGGGAAGACGCCGTTGCACTATTTCGACGCCAGCCCGACAAGATCGACCTCGTCCTGTCCGATATGGGGCTCCCCAAAATGGGAGGATGGGATGTCTTTGAGAGATTGCGGGAATTAAAACCGGGACTTAAAATGATCCTTGCGAGCGGATACGTGGATTCCGCCACGCGCGAGGACATGATCAGCCGCGGCGCGCAAGACGTCGTTCAAAAGCCGTACGTCCCGCATCTTATCCTGAAGCGCATAAGAGATATCCTCGACGCAAAGACGTAAACAAATTTTTAACACCTTTCGCCAACTTCCGCAAATTTCGTTTCGCGCAATATTCCACAATTTTTTCTCCCTTCCCACTTTTGAGAATTGCACTAATCGCCTTTCTACAATTGGTAATTATTTCTTTTCATTAAGTTTTTCTTCCCTATTTTCCGGCTCAAAAAGTAGCACGATATTTGTATTTTTTGAGGCAGACAATTTGAATTCACACACCGATTAATGCCTCAAAGGATCAAAAAATGGCTAGCGTAGAAACCCCTGAAAAAAGAGAAATGGTAACGATCGACGGCAATGAAGCGGCTGCATACGTTGCCCACAAAACGAATGAAGTTATCGCGATCTATCCGATCACACCGTCTTCCGGAATGGGAGAGTGGTGCGACCAATGGTCTGCTGAAGGCAAGAAAAATATCTGGGGAACGGTACCTCTCGTCGCTGAGCTGCAAAGCGAGGGCGGAGCGTCGGGAGCCGTGCATGGAGCATTGCAGACAGGGTCGTTGACGACGACGTTCACGGCGTCGCAGGGATTGCTGCTCATGATCCCGAACATGTACAAAATTGCCGGCGAACTCACGTCGACCGTTTTCCACGTCTCTGCACGATCGCTCGCAACGCAGGCTCTTTCAATTTTTGGCGATCAGAGCGATGTGATGGCGGTGCGCTCGACCGGGTTTGCGTTGTTGGCCTCTCATTCGGTGCAGGAAGTAATGGACTTTGCCCTCATTGCACAGGCGGCAACGTTGGAATCGCGAATTCCCTTCGTCCATTTTTTTGATGGGTTCAGAACGTCTGCCGAGGTGATGAAGATCGAGCAGCTGACTGTTGAAGATATCCGCTCGATGATCGACGACGAACTTGTGTTCGCCCACCGCAGACGCGCTTTAACTTCGGAACATCCTGTTCTCCGCGGCACTGCGCAGAATCCAGATACATTCTTCCAGTCCCGCGAAACCGTCAACCCATTTTACGACGCTTGCCCCGACTTCGTGCAAAAAGCGATGGACAAATTTGCCGGCATCGTCGGACGGCAGTATCACCTTTTCGATTATTTTGGTTCGCCGGATGCGGAGAGAGTGCTGGTCATCATGGGGTCGGGAGCCGAAGCGGCACACGAAACGGCTGAGGCGTTAATGGCGAAGGGAGAGAAGATCGGCGTTCTGAAAGTGCATTTGTTCAGGCCGTTTTCGGTGAAACATTTTATTACCGCTCTTCCGAAGACCGTCAAAGCGATCGCGGCCCTCGACAGGACAAAAGAACCCGGCGCGGCGGGCGAGCCATTGTATCAAGATGTTCTCACGGCGATCGGTGAAGCGCTTGCGGAAGGCATCGCGCCATTCGTATCGTTCCCGAAGATCATCGGCGGGCGGTACGGTCTTTCGTCGAAAGAATTTACGCCGGCGATGGTCAAGGCGGTCTACGACGAGCTTAAAAAATCCAACCCGAAGAACCACTTTACCGTCGGCATCAACGACGACGTCACCCACTCCAGTTTGACGTATGATCCCGCTTTCACGACTGAGAAGGCCGACGTCGTGAGAGCAAAATTTTACGGGCTTGGGTCGGATGGAACCGTAGGAGCGAACAAGAACTCCATCAAAATTATCGGCCAGGATACGAAGAATTACGCGCAAGGCTACTTTGTCTACGATTCAAAAAAATCCGGGACCACGACCGTCTCGCACCTCCGGTTCGGGCCGCGGCCCATCCATTCGTCGTACCTTATCGACAAAGCGAATTTTGTCGGCTGCCATCAATGGATGTTCATGGAGAGATACGACGTCCTGCACGATCTTGTTGAAGGAGGAACGTTCCTTCTCAACAGCCAGTATTCGAAGGACGAGGTGTGGGAGAAATTGCCACGCGTCATGCAGGAAGAGATCATCAGAAAGAAAATAAATTTTTACGTGATCGATGGCTATGCCGTTGCGGGGAAGACCGGCATGGGAGGCAGAGTCAATACGATCATGCAGACATGCTTCTTCGCGATTTCCGGCGTCCTCCCGAAAGACGAAGCGATCGCGGCGATCAAACGGTCGATCAAAAAAACGTACGGCAAAAAGGGCGAAGATATCGTCAAGATGAATTTCGAAGCGGTCGACCAGACGCTGGCAAATTTGTTCAAGGTCAATATGCCGTCGAAAGCCGACAGTTCCATCGAGCTTCCGCCGGCCGTTCCGAAGAACGCTCCCGATTTTGTGAAGAACGTTTTGGGGAAGATCATCGCTGGATTCGGCGACGAACTTCCTGTGAGCGCGATGCCGGTCGACGGGACCTATCCGACCGGTACGGCAATGTGGGAAAAGCGGAATATCGCGCTCGAAATTCCCGCATGGGATGAAAGCATTTGTATACAGTGCGGGAAGTGCGCCCTCGTCTGTCCTCATGCCACGATACGGATAAAAGTGTATGACGAAAAAAGTCTCGCAGGCGCGCCGGCCACGTTCAAAAGCACGGACTATCGCGGCAAAGAGTACGAAGGGATGAAATATTCGATCCAGGTCGCTCCCGAAGATTGCACCGGTTGCGGACTCTGTTTCGAAGTGTGCCCCGTGAAGAACAAAAAGGAGACTCGCCTCAAAGCCCTCAACATGGTTCCGCAACCCGAGATCCGAGAACAGGAACGGGCGAACTGGGATTTCTTCTTAACGCTGCCCGAAGTCGATCGCCGCTCGGCAAAAATCGACACGATCAAAGGGTCTCAATTCCTCCAGCCGCTATTCGAATTTTCAGGCGCGTGCTCGGGGTGCGGCGAGACGCCGTACGTCAAACTGGTCACGCAGTTGTTCGGAGACAGGACGATCGTTGCCAACGCGACCGGCTGTTCCTCCATTTATGGAGGCAACCTGCCGACGACGCCATGGACGAAGAATTCCGACGGGAGAGGCCCGGCATGGTCGAATTCGCTCTTCGAAGACAACGCGGAGTTCGGCCTCGGGTTCCGTCTCTCGATCGACAAGCAGAAACAATTTGCAGAAGAGCTCCTGAAAAAAGTTTCTCCTGCGGTCGGAGAAGAATTAGCGAATGCAATTCTCACTGCAGACCAATCCAGCGAGGAGAAGATCTACGAACAACGCGCGCGCATTGTCCTCCTCAAAGAAAAACTTAAAGATGAACATTCTTCCGACGCACGGCAGCTTCTTTCCGTCGCGGAATATCTCGTCAAAAAGAGTGTGTGGATCATGGGCGGCGACGGCTGGGCGTACGACATCGGCTACGGCGGATTGGACCACGTCCTTGCGTCGGGCCGCAATGTCAATGTTCTCGTCCTCGACACGGAAGTCTATTCAAACACCGGCGGGCAGATGTCGAAATCGACGCCGCGCGGCGCGGTCGCGAAGTTCGCTGCGGGAGGCAAACCGCTTGCGAAAAAAGACCTCGCGCTCATGGCGATGACATACGGAAACGTTTATGTCGCGCGAGTGGCGATGGGTGCAAACGATCTGCAGACGGTCAAGACGTTCCTCGAAGCCGAGGCGTACGACGGTCCATCGATCATCATTGCCTACGCCCATTGCATCGCGCACGGAATCAACATGAAATTCGGGTTAGAAAGTCAGAAAGCCGCTGTGGAGTCTGCTCACTGGCCGCTCTTCCGGTATAACCCTGAGCTTGCGAAGCAGGGACAGAACCCGTTCAAACTGGACTCGAAGGCGCCGAAAATAAAATTCGAAGAATACGCTTACAAAGAGATACGATACAAAATGCTGACAAAAAGTGCGCCCGAAGAGGCGAAACGATTGCTCAAGCTCGCTCAGGAAGACGTTACGTCGCGCTGGCATTACTATGAGCAACTCGCGGCGTTGAAGTTCGACGGGACGGCGGCGACACAAACTAAATGAGCAACCGGAAAAGCGGAGTCGAGGGCTGGCGCCGCGTTTCCATCCATCATCACACGATACAGATCTTACGAGGAAACAATGGACCTCTCCACGAAGTATCTCGGATTCACACTTAAAAATCCTGTCGTGTCATCGGCTTCACCAATGTCTCGCACGGTCTCCGGCATTAAGGCGATGGAAGATTACGGCGCCTCCGCGGTCGTTCTCTATTCGCTCTTCGAAGAACAGATTCGCCACGAGACGAACGAGCTCGACCATTTCCTCTCATACGGCGCTGAAAGTCACGCGGAAGCCATTTCCTATTTCCCTAAGAAGGAAGATTATTTTATCGGGCCCGAAGACTATCTCAAGCATATTCAGGACGCCAAGCGGTCTGTCGATATTCCGATCATTGCGAGCCTCAATGGGTCGACAGTCGGCGGCTGGGTCGAATACGCCAAGAAAATTCAGCAAGCCGGAGCCGATGCGCTCGAACTCAACATTTATCACGTCTCGACCGATACCGACAAATCCGGAAGCTATGTCGAACAGCTGTATCTCGAGATCGTTCAAGCGGTGAGAGCGATGGTGACGATCCCCGTTGCGGTAAAGCTTTCGCCATTTTTCAGTTCGATGGCCAATATGGCCAAACGGCTCGACGAGAAAGGGGCAAACGGCCTCGTGTTATTCAACCGTTTTTATCAACCCGACATCAACCTTGACGAACTTGAGGTTGAGCCGAGCGTCATACTGAGCAACTCGGAATCGTCGCGTTTGCCTCTCCGCTGGATCGCCATCCTATACGGCAGGGTCAAGGCCGATCTTGCAGCGACAACGGGGATCCATACAGGTGAGGACGTCGTCAAAATGACGATGGCAGGCGCAAATGTGACGATGGTGTGTTCGTCGCTGCTGCGCAACGGAGCGAAGCAGATCGGCGCGATCATCAACGGCGTTCAGAAATGGATGATCGAAAAGGAGTATGAGTCGCTCGACCAAATGCGCGGAAGCATGAGTCACAAATCGGTCGCTAATCCCTCCGCTCTCGAACGGGCCAATTACATGAAAGCGCTCAATAGTTACATGTAAAATTGTTCAATAAGCCGCCGACGATTATGCGGCGGCTTATTTTTGTTGGCCTCTGTCGATGTGTTCATCTCTCACCTTAAACGAATTAATTTCCGTTCTTCATTAATCCTTCCCGTTTTTTATCTCGTTCCCAACGTCTCGTTGGGAACGAGAAGGAATGAGATAAATTAATTACTCTTCTTCGTTATCCCTCCAGTTTTTACATTCATACCAGCGTTTGTCGATCGAAGAAATCAAATTGACTTTCCGGCGATTTCTTGGTAAATTTCAATCGAAGCGAACATTGTAGCCGTGTCGCACTATCATCGTAAAGAAATTTTATTTTTCGGAGGTTCTCATGGCAGTTAAGGTTGGTATCAATGGCTTTGGAAGGATTGGCAGACAAATTATCAACGTCATCGCGGACAAAGGATATCTTGGAAAAGAAATCGATATCGTAGCGGTCGTAGATATCAGCACACACGCGGAATATTTTGCATACCAGTTAAAGTATGACTCCGTTCACGGACATTTCAGAGGGACGCTGGGAAGCGAAAAGAGCAACCCGTCGTTAGAAGAGGCCGACATCCTTATCGTCAACGGCCATAAAATTAAATGCGTTCTTGCCCAGAAGGATCCATCCCAGCTGCCGTGGAAGGAGCTCGGAGTGGAGATCGTGATAGAGTCGACGGGGTTATTCACGGATTCTGAGAAAGCAAAGGGACACCTCGCCGCCGGCGCAAAGAAAGTTCTTATTTCGGCCCCCGCAAAAGGAGACGTTAAGACGTTAGTGATGGGCGTTAACGATCAGGAATACGATCCGGCCAAACATGCGATCGTCTCCAATGCCTCGTGCACGACCAACTGTCTTGCCCCCGTCGTTCACGTTCTTCTCAAGGAAGGGATCGGGATCGAGACCGGTTTGATGACGACGATCCATTCTTACACCGCAACGCAGAAAACCAACGACGGTCCTTCGAAAAAGGATTGGCGAGGCGGACGCGCTGCTGCGATCAATATCATTCCATCATCGACCGGCGCCGCGAAAGCAGTCGGCGAAGTTCTCCCTGTGACAAAAGGGAAGTTGACGGGAATGTCGTTCAGAGTTCCTACCGCCGACGTTTCGGTGATCGACCTGACGTTCCGCTCAATGCGCGACACATCCATCGAAGAGATCGACGGTTTGATGAAGAAGGCCTCGGAGACGTACCTTAAAGGGATTCTGGGGTATTGCCACGAAGAGGTCGTATCGACCGACTTTATCCACGACGACCGCTCCTCGATTTACGATTCCCTTGCGACCGTCCAGAACAACCTGAAAGGCGAGAAGAGATTCTTCAAGGTTGTGTCATGGTACGATAACGAGTGGGGCTATTCAACGCGTGTTGTCGACCTGCTGAGGAAAATGGCGGGCTTAACGAAGTAAAGCTTTCGTGCAACTGCTGAAGAAGGGCTGAAGCTCGTAGCGCGAGTTCAGCCCTTTTGTTTGTTTTTTGAGCGCTAAGCAATAAACCAAAACGCGAGAACCGTTCACTTGAAGTGAACGGCTCTCTTAAGATGAACGGTCCAGCCACAACATACTCCACTACGACAATGAAAAAACTGACTATCAACGATATCGATGTCCGCGGCAAACGAGTCCTCGTTCGCGTCGACTTCAACGTGCCGCTCGATGAGAAACAACATATTACCGACGATACCCGAATCGTCGAATCGCTCCCTACAATAAAAAAAATTCTTGCGTCGGGAGGGAAGGCCATCCTCATGAGCCACCTCGGTCGTCCGAAAGGGAAACCGAAACCGGAGTTCAGTCTCAAGCCGGTTGCGGCTCGGCTCGAAGAGCTGCTGGGAAAAAAAGTCTCATTCGCCTCTGATTGCATCGGGCAACCGGCCGAGACGGCTGCGGCGCAATTAAAAGATGGCGAATGCCTCTTGCTGGAAAATTTGCGTTTTCATAACGAGGAAGAAGCGAACGATCCTGCGTTTGCGAAAGCGCTCGCGAAACTTGGGGACGTTTACGTCAACGACGCGTTCGGCAGCGCCCACCGCGCTCACGCTTCGACGGAAGGGGTGACGAAGTTCCTTCCCGTGTCGGTAGCCGGCTTGCTGATGCAAAAAGAGCTCGATTACCTCGGCGCAGCGGTCGAGAATCCCGTCCGTCCGTTTACAGCGATCCTCGGCGGAGCAAAAATTTCTGGGAAGATCGACGTCATCCAAAACCTGCTATCGAAGGTCGATACGTTGATCATCGGCGGCGGCATGGCCTATACGTTCTTTAAGGCGCAGGGACTCGAGATCGGAAAATCGCTTCTCGAAGCGGATAAAGTCGGCCTCGCGAAACAGATTCTCGACGGCATGAAAACCAAAACCGTTAAATTATTGCTGCCGGTGGATTGCGTCGTGGCTAACGATTTCAAGAACGATGCTCAGCGTAAAATTGTTGCAAAAGATGGAATCCCGGCAGACTGGCAGGCGCTCGATATCGGACCGGCGACGGTCGAGTTGTTCTCGAATGAAATCAGAAAATCGAAAACAGTTGTGTGGAACGGCCCGATGGGCGTTTTCGAATTTCCAAACTTTGCAGTCGGAACAAACGCAATCGGACGCGCGTTGGTAGAGGCGACAAAAAAGGGAACGATCACGATTATCGGCGGCGGCGATTCGGCCGCTGCGATCACGCAAGCAGGAATGGCGAAATCGGTGACACATGTATCGACCGGAGGCGGCGCGTCTCTTGAGTTTTTGGAAGGAAAGGTCCTTCCCGGCGTAGCAGCGTTGAACGATAAGAAGTGAAGCCGGTCGGCATGGGGTGCTGCCGTGCATTTGGGTAGTGGTATATTTTGGATTCCCGATAGAAACGTTCGGGAATGATGCAGACTGAGTGTTCGTCATGCCCGCTTGCTTCTGGCGGGCATCCACATAACGGTAAAAAAATGGCAAAACGTACCACTACCCGTATTTGCCTCTCAGACGCCGGTCGTTTATATTGTAGAGGAGATGAGAAGTACGAATGGCCTATAATCGCAACCAATACGGCAATTATTATCGCCCTAATTTCTTCGGAGGATTTAGTTTTTTCCCTCCGGTGATTAAGGCATTGCTTATTTCAAACACGGGGGTGTGGCTTCTCATCCTGTTCCTCGGAAATTTCCGCGTCGGCGATTATTCTCTTTCTCTCCTCATCACCGAGTGGTGCGCGCTGATGCCCCTCGGCCAGGGTTTCGAGATCTGGCAGTTGTTCACGTACTTGTTCATGCACGGCGGCTTCACCCACCTCTTCTTCAACATGTTCGCGTTGTGGATGTTCGGGATGGAGCTGGAGAATACGTGGGGGTCGAGAAAATTCCTGACGTACTATCTCATCTGCGGCGTGGGCGCCGGGCTGTCGAACATTCTTATTGCACCTCTGTTCACAACCATCGGTCCGACGATAGGAGCGTCCGGCGCGATCTACGGCGTGCTCCTCGCGTACGGTTTGTTGTTCCCCGACCGTCTGATCTTCATTTATTTCTTTGTCCCTTTGAAGGCGAAGTATTTTGTCATTCTCTATATGATCATCGAGTTTGTTTCCGTAGGAAGCACCGACGGTATCGCGCACTTTGCTCACCTGGGAGGAGCCGTGGTCGGGCTCATCTATCTCCTTGCGGACGGTTTCCGATTCTCCTTGCCGCAGAGGACGCAGCGCACTCCGACGAATATATTTGGAAACTGGAATGCGCCCCGCCGGTCCAACAGCAATTATGAAAATGTGAGCGAGGCTCAGGTCTACGATATTAAAGAGTATCAACGAAAAGAAGAAGCGCAGGTGACCCAGCAGCGCATCGATGAGATCCTGGACAAGATTAGCAAAGCGGGATACCAAAGCCTGAGCGACGATGAAAAAAAGATGCTGTTCGAAGCAAGCAAGAAACTGAATTAAACACAGAGGATGAATGGAGACTCTCCTTCCAGTTTTGGAGCAACCGAAGACACAAGAAGCGCCGCACGCCCACTATAAAGTCGGCGTTCGTCGTAAAACGCGCCAGGTGAACATCGGCGGGGTGAAGGTCGGCGGAGGCGCGCCGATCTCCGTCCAAACCATGACGAAAACAAAAACGGACGACGTTGCCGGAACGGTCGGACAAATTCGCGCGGCTGCCGACGAGGGGTGCGACATCGTGCGCGTCACCGTGAACGACAAAGAGGCGGCGGAAGCGATGGCCGCAATCGTTCGTCAGTCGCCGGTGCCGATCGTTGCCGATATCCATTTCAATCACGTGTTCGCGCTGAAGGCGATCCAGGCGGGAGTCGCTAAAGTACGGATCAACCCCGGCAATATCGGGTCGAAAGAACGCATCCGGGAAGTGTTGACTTCGGCGAAGGACAAGGGAATTCCCATCCGCATCGGCGTCAATTCAGGCTCGCTCGAGGAAGATATTTTGGAAAAGCACGGCTATCCTACTGCGGAAGCTCTTTATGAAAGCGCTATGCGCCACGTCGAGATATGCGACGAATTCGATTTTCACGACGTTATCATCTCGGTGAAGTCGACCGACGTGCGTTTGATGATCGAAGCATACCGGCTTGTCGCGGCGCGGACAGACATTCCGCTGCATCTCGGCGTTACCGAAGCCGGCCTGACGCGCGTTGGAACCATCAAATCCGCGGTGGGCATCGGGACGCTCCTTTCGGAAGGGATCGGAGATACGATCCGTGTTTCGCTCACCGACGACCCGGTGAAGGAAGTTGAAGTTGGGAAGGAGATCCTTCGCTCTCTCGGTCTCGCATCCCGCAACATCGAACTGATCGCTTGTCCCACATGCGGACGGCTTGAAGTGGACCTTTTCGGAATTATGGCTCAGCTCGAAGACCGCCTGCAGGGAGTTAAGAAGCCGGTGAAGATCGCCGTCCTCGGCTGCGTCGTGAACGGTCCCGGCGAAGCGAGCGAAGCAGACATCGGGATCGCAGCCGGCAAGGGAGTTGCGATTCTCTACCGCAAAGGCGAAATGATAAAGCGCGTCAAAGAAAGCGAAATTGTCGAGACGATAGTTCAAGAAGTAGCGAACTTCCAGCCGGCATCGTAAAGCGGCAAGAGCGTTCAAGCCACGGGACAAGATCGCATCTTGTCCCGTGCTGTTTTACGGCGTGATCCTCTTTTCATTCCCCCGAATTTCTTTGTATATTCCCCTAACCCAGTAATTTTTTTTATCGTTCCAAGGTCTTTTTGTGAGTAAAACGCTCAATATGTTATTCGTCGGGGACATCGTCGGCAAGCCGGGGCTTGAGATGGCGTCGACGATCCTCAAGAGTCTTTTTGAAAAACATCGCGTCGACTTTTGCATTGCGAACGGCGAGAACCTTACGGACGGCAAGGGGCTTTCTGAAGAGGATGCGAAAAAGGTATTCGACCTTGGCGTCCATGTCATCACCACCGGCAACCACGTGTGGGACAGGTGGGATTCGCGCAAAGTCCTCGGGGGAAACAAAAATATTTTACGCCCCCTCAATTATCCCCGCGAGAATGGCGGGAACGGGTTCGTCGTTTTCGAGCTGGAAGGGAAAGCGAAGATTGGCGTCATCAACGTTCAAGGGAGAACGTACATGCAGCCGCTCGACGATCCATTCAAATCGGTCGATTGGGCTCTCGCAAAGGTCAATGAGCAGACAAAAATCTCCATCATCGATTTTCATGCGGAAGCGACTGCAGAAAAAATAGCTATGGGCTGGTACGTCGACGGGCGCGTCAGCGCTCTCGTAGGAACTCACACGCATACGCCGACCGCGGACGCGCGCATCCTGCCACGGAGCACGGCGTACATCACGGACGTAGGAATGTCCGGGCCGTACGATTCCGTCATCGGAATGAAGAAGGAACAGGCAGTCCAGCGCTTTCTCAAACAAACGCCGCATAAATACGAAACGGCGACGAACGACGTGCATCTTTGCGCCGTCGCGATCGAAGTTGAAGTTGAAACGGGGAAAGCCGTTGCGATAGAACAGATCATCTTCCCGAAGTTTTAAGAGCGCATATCCTATGGCAGCCGCTATCATTGACGGAAAGAAAATTGCCGACGATATCCGGCGTGAGGTCGGTGCCTCGTCACAGCAACTCAAGGCAGAGAAAGGGATCGTTCCCGGACTCGCCTTTATTTTAGTGGGAGAGAACCCCGCGTCGCAGTCGTACGTAAAAAGCAAAGGGAAAGCGTGCGAGGAGCTTGGGTTCTATTCCGTCACCGAGCAGGTGCCCGCGTCGATTTCAGAGCGAGAGCTTTTAGAGATGATCCGCGCTTTTAACAAGGACTCACGCCTCCACGGGATTCTCGTGCAGCTCCCTTTGCCAGGGCACATCAATGAGCAAAATATTATCGAAGCGATCTCTCCCGAAAAAGATGTCGATGGATTTCATCCCATCAGCATCGGAAGGATGATGATCGGCGCGGAAACTTTCCTTCCGTGCACCCCGGCGGGAATCTGGGAATTGCTCCGCCGCAGTGAAACGAATCCTTCCGGTAAGCATGTCGTCGTTGTGGGCCGCAGCAACATCGTCGGCAAACCGATCGCAAATATTCTTCTTCAAAAAAAGGAGTGGTGCAACGCGATCGTCACGGTAGCCCATACAGGCGCCGCCGACCTTGGCCTGTACACACGGCAGGCCGACATCCTTATTGCCGCGATCGGTAAAGCGGAGGCGATCAAGGCCTCGATGGTGAAACCGGGCGCCGTGGTCATCGACGTCGGCATCAATCGTATTCCCGATAGTTCAAAAAAATCCGGATTCCGTGTCGTAGGAGATGTCGATTACGATGATGTGAAAGAAGTCGCCGGAGCGATTACTCCCGTCCCTGGGGGTGTCGGTCCGATGACAATTGCCATGCTTATGGTCAATACACTGAAGTCAGCGCGACGCGTTGCGGATCGTGCGAAGGGCTGATCTCATGCGTGTCTCTTACCCTACTTTTTTCCAAGAACGATTTTTTCCCGAAATGAAAATTCTGGCTCTTATTGCAGCGACTGTGGCGCTGTTCGTAAGTTCGCCTGCCATCGCTCAAGACGCCCAAAATAGATTTCGTTTGGCACAGAGCTTCGAACAAGCGGGCGAATACGACCGGGCAAGCCGGCTGTATGAAGAACTCCTCAAAGCCGATTCACTAAACTACGTCTACTTCGAAGGCCTTTCACGTTGCTATGAACAACTGAAGAATTACGATGCCGCAATTGCGTTGAGCCGGAAGCGTCTTACGTATGAACCTCAGGACGTCAGTGTGATGGCGTCCCTCGGCGGTCTGTACTACAAAGCAGGAAAAGAGGCTGCAGCCGATTCGGTCTGGAATGCAACGATCGCCCTCATGCCGAGAAGCATTGGCGTATACACGATCGTCGCCTCGGTCCAGTCCGATAACCGGCTCTTCGATAAATCGATCGAGACGTTGCTGCGGGGTAGAAAGGAGGTCGGTCCGCCGTCGCTCTATGCAGGAGAACTCGCAGCACTGTATTCCTTTCTCATGGATTATTCGGCGGCAACTCAGGAGTACATCACGCTGCTTTCGCTGAATCAAAATCAGATCGATATGATCGAATCCCGTTTGGCGGGATTCACATCGAAAAAAGAAGGCCTTGCCGCCGCGACAACGACGGTAGAACAAGCGGTCGCGCGCGATAATGATAACCTGACGTTATCGCGGTTGCTTCTGTGGCTGTATATGGAAGGGAAGCAATTCGACAAAGCGTTTGTCGTTGCACAGAAGATCGATGCGGGAGTCAAATCAAACGGAGCCGAGATGGTCGCGTTCGCCCAGCGCGCATATCAAGAAAAGGCGTACACGGTTGCCGCCGAGGCCTACCAGTTTGCGATCAAACAATATCCTGCAATGCCCCAGTTGCCGGCCGCCAAATTCGGATACGCTGAGACGATGGAGGAATTGGGCGCGGCTGCCGATACTTCCGCGTTCATCCATTCGGCGCCGCCGCTCCCACTTTCGGAAACGCAGCCGGGGTATCATAGCGCGCTTGCCCTCTTTATTTCGCTCGCAAAAGAGTATCCGTATTCGGAGATCAGCGTAGAAGCCCTCTACAGGGCAGGGTTGATCTATTACAAGCAATTCTTCGACCTTGGCGCAGCGGAAAAAATTCTCGACCCTCTGAGTACGCTCCCCGTCGCCCGGCCTTTTGTTCCGACGTTAATGGCGACGGCCGGAGAGATCAACGTCGCTCAGGGAGAATTGGACAAGGCCATTCAACGTTACATGAATGTTGAAGCTTCCTCGTTTTCCTCTACTGGCCAAAAAACGGAAGCGCGGTTCCATATTGCAGAGATTCACTATTTCATGGGAAAGTTCGACACCGCATCTTCGGCTCTTTCGCAGATTGCAGCAATGGTATCCGACGATGAAGCGAACGACGCGCTGGTCCTTCTTCATTTCATCAAGGAAAATCAAGCCGGGTATGCGGAAGCGCTGAAGGATTTTGCCTATGCTGCACTCATGGAGAGAGAAAATAGATTGTCGGAGGCCATCCCCGTGCTTTCTTCGATCATCACGAACGACGCCGATGCACCGTTGGCGGAGGACGCGATCGTCAAGAGGGCTGAGCTTCTTGAAAAATTACGACAGTATCCCGAAGCGCTTGCCTCATACAACAAGCTCCTGACCGATTATCCTAAGAGCATCCTCTGCGACAAGGCACAGTTTGGCATTGCGGAGCTGTTCCAGAACGACTTCAAGGATAAGGAAAAAGCCGTCCACGCTTATGAAAGCCTTCTTGCAACATACCCGAACTCCCTCTATGTGGCCGAAGCGCGAAAGCGCATCCGGGAATTGCGGGGAGATGCGATTTGAGTGTGGAAGGGAAAGTTCATACAGTGTCATTCGCAACACGGGGTAGTGGTACGTTTTGGATGCCCGCCTAAAGCATGCGGGCATGACGATAAAAAAATACGTCATTCCCGAATGTTTCCATCGGGAATCTTAATATGGTATCCTCCTACGAAACAAAACGTTCCACTACCAATCCGCGCTTGACAAGAATCTTCCCGCTGTGTATCTTTCTGTTGAGAATAAAAGGGAGGTGGCTGTCATGAAGACGATTGCATGCGTTTGTTTCTTTGCATTAAGTTCGGTCGGGCTTTCGCAGGTTTCATACCCGATGCCGGACGATCAGACGCGTTCTGAAATGTCGGCGAGCGAACGAGAATCGCACGATGTCAACCGGCGCGACGCATTCGGCATCACGACCGGTGTCGCCGGGTTCAAAATCGACAACGTGACCGCCCAAGGCTTCGATATCGACCTTCATGCGCTATTCTCCAAGACCTCTCCGGTCCGTTTTGAATTCAACGCGGGAGTTGTCCTCTACAATACTCCTTCCTCTGAATGGAACTATTCTTCTTCATACTCGCCATTCATGTATCAGTCGAATGTGTATTCCCAAAGTCAATTCTCTCAGCCGCGATTTAATCTTAACTTTGCGCTCGGATATTTGGGGACCGATGCGGTATTCTATTTCTCCGAAGGCAAAGTCCGTCCGTATGTTGCAGCGGGAATTGAAGCCGTCACATGGCAGATGAACCAAGGCTTTGGCGGGACGCTGGCGCCTTCTGCACGCGCCGGTCTTGAAATCGGCATCAACCGTTCCTTTAGCGGGTTTGCAGAAGCCCGATACATGTACGGCTTTCCAAATGTGCTGAACCAAAACGCCACTCAACTGAATTACGTCACGTCGGTCGCATTCGGCGTCTCGTTCGCGCCTCAAATGTGAACAGCTTCATGCGACGACATTCATTTTCTCTTCGGTAAAAAACCTCAGCGCGATCCTTGCGGAGGATAATTGTTTATCTTCGAAACTCTAAGAGCTCCGCACAGACTTCCTGCATTCGATGCCCGTCGATCTTGAATCTCTCCGTTCGTATTGTTTAAAGAAAGCGGGAAAGATCACCGAAGAATTCCCGTTTGACGAATTCGCGCTTGTTTTTAAAGTCAACGGGAAAATGTTCATCATCGTCGGCACGAACGAGCATCCTATTACGATAAACCTGAAATGCGACCCTGAACGAGCGGTCGAATTGCGCGAACGGTATAACGCGGTATTGCCCGGTTATCATATGAACAAGAAACATTGGAACACGGTGATCCTCGACGGCAGTCTTTCTTCACGCGAGGTTTTCGGGATGATCGACCATTCCTACGACCTCGTGGCAAAATCCGCCCCTGCACGCAGAACAAAGCGCCCTCAGAAAAAGAGAATCCGATAACAATCTTTGTCTTTGAGATGAAGAAAATCTATCTCCTGTTTCCTGTACTCCTCACGTTTCTTTTTTCTCCTAAGGCCTTTACACAAGACCTGAAATATCTGGTCTACGATACCGATCAAGTTTCGCCATCGGTCTATAAAGAACGGAGAGAGAAGTTCATGAAAGAAGTCGGCGGCCAAGCTGTCGCTGTTTTTTTCTCATCGACCGAAAAGAATCGCAACGGCGATGTGGATTACCAGTTTCGTCAGGATGATAATTTCTACTATCTCACAGGCTTCGGCGAGCCAAACGCGATTTTGGTCATGCGGTCGAAAGGGTTCATTCTCCCGAGCGAAAATGACTCGTCAAAAATGGACACGGTTCGGGAGATACTTTTTGTCCAATCGAGAGATAGCCGCATAGAACAGTGGACCGGCCGGAGGTTCGGCCCTCAAGGGGCGATGAGCATTCTCGGCGTCCAGAAATCCCTTCCTATAGAACGATCCTCCGGCTTCTTCCGGTCGATGCTTGCCGATACGTCGACGCGCGACTTTTATGTCGCTCCTTTGCCCGAAAAGGTCGATGGGGCAGAGGACAACGCCGAACTCTTCCGGGATTTCGTCGAACGCTCGAAGGGGAGTGACCGGCAGATCCACGACCCCACGCCGATCGTTCGTAGATTTCGCATCGTGAAGTCGCCGGACGAGATCGCATTGATGACGAAGGCGGCGCATATCAGCGCAGTCGCGCATAAACAAGCGATGATGTCATGCAAGCCGGGAATGCATGAGTACGAACTGCAGGCAGTCTACGAATACGTTTTCAGAAAAATGGGCTCTGAGTTCAACGCGTATCCTTGTATTGTGGGCTCTGCCGAAAACTCCGTCATCCTTCATTACGAATCGAATCGACGGCAGATCCGGGATGGAGACATCGTTCTTGCCGATTGCGGCGCCGAATACCACAACTATGCGAGCGACGTGACACGGACATATCCTGCGAATGGAAAGTTCAGCGAACCTCAGCGGGAGATCTATCAACTCGTGCTCGACGCTCAGAATGCGTCGATCGCTCTGATGAAGCCCGGATCGCCTTGGCGTACTGTCAGCGCGACTGCCGATTCTGTGTTGGAGGAGGGGTTGTTCAAGCTCGGCATCATCAAAGAAAAAACCAAGCAAGCGCTGCGGAGGTTTTATCCTCACGGTCTGGGACATCCCGTCGGCCTCGACGTTCATGATGTCTATACCGACGTCATGGAACCGGGAATCGTTTACACCATCGAGCCGGGCATCTACATTCCCGAAAAAGCCGACGGTGTCGACCCGAAATTTTTTAACATCGGCGTGCGTATTGAGGACGATATTCTCATCACACCGTCGGGCCACACGATCTTGTCCGGTGAGGCGCCAAGGGAAATCGACGCCATAGAATCGCTGATGAAACAGAGGGGAGTTGGGGACATTCCTGTCGAATAACCCCGCTTTTACCGCCGGAAGTGAACATTACAATATTTTTCCTTGTTTAACGTCTAAGACTATAAACAAGGACTCACCGTGGCAGAAGCCCTTACAATAACAAAGGAAAACGCAGTGGAGCTCGACCGTGCTGTGCGGTCGGAACGAAAGCGGCTGCTCGATTTTATCCGCAAAAGGGTGCGGAACCAATCGGATGCAGAGGACATTCTGCAGGATGTTTTCTACCAGTTGGTCGCCAGCTACAACGTCGCGGAGCCGATCGAAAAACTCACCGCCTGGCTCTTTACGGTGGCGAGGAATAAGATCATCGATTGGTATAGAAAGCGACGGCCTGAAGCTCTTCCGACGAATGCCGACGACCCGTCCGCACCGCTCAACCTCGAAGAGATTCTGTACGACCCGCGACAAAATCCGGACAGAGTCTATGCTCGCTCGTTGGTATGGTCTGAACTTTCGGAGGCCCTCGACGACCTTCCCGACGAACAGCGCGAAGTCTTTGTGATGCATGAACTGGAGGGCCGGAGCTTTAAAGAAATCGCCGAAATAACCGGCGAACCAATGAACACGTTGCTGTCTCGCAAACGCTATGCGGTGTTGTACTTGCGCGAGCAGTTGCAGGAACTCTACAACGAAATTGAAAACTTATAGGAGGATATTCTATCATGAAATCCTGGTGGTTTATGAAAGCCGCGAAATTCGTGGTCTTGATCGCAGTCGGTTTGCTGGCATTCGGATTTTTGGTGATGGCGTTATGGAACGCCCTCGTGCCGGATCTTTTTCACGGTCCGATCTTGACCTTCTGGCAAGCGCTCGGATTATTGCTTCTCTCTCATCTTCTGTTCCGCGGATGGGGCCCGTGGAGGCATGCGGGTGGCTGGCGCCGGGACCGATGGAGACACCGCTTCGAAGAGAAACTTTCCGCTATGGCTCCGGAAGAACGCGATAAGTTCAGGGAAGAATGGCGCCGCCGGTGCGGATGGTCGCCGGAAGATGCGCACACGGAGAAAGATCAACCGAAAGCCTGAGCGTTGACGATGCATGTTACCGACGCAGGAGAAAGAATTCGTCAAAGAGTGATGGAGTGGGAAGGGGTTTCAGCACAGGCCCATAGATTCGGCGGAATAGAATTTCGCCTCGGGAAACGGGAGATCGGCCACCTTCATGGAAATTCGTTGGCCGATATCCCGTTTCCTATGAGTGTGCGGAACGAATTGATCGCGGCAAAGAAAGTCGAACCGCATCATATCCTTCCCGACAGCGGATGGATCAGCTTCCCGATCAGGAAGGAAGAAGATGTTGACAAGGCGGTTGTATTGTTTAGACTTTCATTTGAGATCGCGCGAGAAAAAGCAAGAGATAAGAAATAAGAGAAAAAAAAGAATGTTTGTGGAAAAAAGAACTACGAGGAGAACTCCATGATGCACATACTTCCAATTTCGACAGCAAATTCAGAACTGCCCGGCAACGTTGGCAAAGAGTCTCAGCCCAAGGACGATGCAGGATTGCTTGACGCTTATTCGCTTGCTGTCACAAGCGTTGTCGATAACGTGTCGCCTTCGGTCGTAAAGATCGACGTAACACATCATTCCTCTCGTCACAGAAATTTTGGACCGCGAAAAAGGTCCGGCGAAAACGAATCGCAGCCGATCTCCGGAAGCGGCTCCGGAGTTATTTTCACTCCGGATGGATTTGTCCTTACGAACAGCCATGTCATTCACAACGCCGCGTCGATCAACGTGATTTTGGCGGACGGAAGGGAGTTGAAGGGTGAACTCATCGGCGATGACCCGTTTACTGACCTCGCCGTTGTGCGCGTGAACGGACAAAATTTGCCCGCCGCAACATTGGGAGATTCGCAGGCGATCCGAATCGGTCAGTTGGTGATCGCTCTCGGGAATCCGTTCGGGTTTCAGGCGACGGTGACAGCCGGAGTCGTAAGCGCTCTCGGCAGATCGCTGCGCATCGCGGAAGGCCGGCTGATCGACAATGTTATTCAAACGGATGCAGCCCTGAATCCCGGGAATTCGGGAGGGCCGCTAGTCAATTCACGCTCGGAAGTCATCGGCATCAATACTGCGGTGATCCCATGGGCGCAAGGCATTTGTTTTTCAATTCCCATCAACACCGCCAAGAACATCGCTGCTCAATTGATGAAGGATGGAAGGGTGACGCGCGCATATCTCGGAATAGCCGGTCAGGTGCTGGATATTTCGCGGGTTGCAATTCGCGCACACGTCCTGAAAGGTTCGCGCGGTGTGATGGTAGCGCATGTCGAGCGCGCTGGTTCGGCCGACAATGCTGGCCTGCTTGTGGGCGATGTGATCGTTGAAATGAACGGGAATCGCGTCGAAAGCATCGACGATCTTCACCGGCTCCTCACGAGCGATTTTATCGGTAAGACTGTGGCGTTGACGGTTCTGCGCTTGGAGAAAAAGATTTTCGTCAATATCGTGCCTCGGGAATTGAAGCCGGCATAACAGTCCGGTATAACTTTGTCGTTCTCTGCGGCATAGAGAACGACCGGCTTATACGACCGCGGAGGCTTTACGATAGCGGTGTTGAGAAGCTTTTCTGAAGAAGCTCAACGGCATGCTGCGGAGAGGATGCAACTGAGATATATTTCGTGCACGATTCTTTTCCTTCATATACTAATTCTTGCTTCAAGGAATCGATGACGCCGTTCCAGAAAGTCCCCAGTACGACTATCGGCTTTTCTTCGATAACGCTCTTGTTCATAAATTCCCAGACGCTCGCGAGCTCGAGAAGCGTCCCGGTTCCCCCCTTTAGGACTATGTAGCCGTCGGCGAGAGACACCAGTTCCATCAACCGATCGACGAGTGATTTTACTTCTATTTTTTTATCGACCCACCGATTCGTCTCCAGACTGAAATATTCGCTCACGACGCCGATTGTTCTCCCGCCCGATTCCTTCGCTCCCCGAGCGGACGCCCCCATCGTTCCACCATAGCCGCCGTTGCAGACCACGTACCCGGCGGTTGCGAGCAGCCCGCCGAGCACGCGCGCCTCGTTGTATTCGGGGTCTCCGTCACGGGGCCTTGAGCTGCCAAATATAGTAATGATACTTTTCGATTTCATTTTGCCGTCAATTCCAGAATTCCCACGACACGCCGAAGCGCACATTACGTTCGTACATCGGATAAAAAGGGGTCAGCATATATTGATTTCCCGAAAGGTTCTCCCAAATGAAATGGAGATATGCATCTCCGATCTTTCCGATGAGAAAAAAATCGACTGTTTCGCTGGGGCCGAACGATTTCAATAAAGTATACGGGACGTAGATCCCCGACTCGTCGAGTGGGCCTTCGCCGGTCTGCTCCGAAGTATATCTGCCGCGGAATCCTATTTTAAGCTGAAGATGTCCGTTGACGAGCACATTTCTATAGTACACCGAGCCGTCAAGATAGAGTTGCGGAAACAGCGTCAGTTTTTCTCCGCCGTGATAGTAGTCGGGCTGTTTGAGGTATGTCGCGTTTCCTTCAGCGAAGTAGTGGTCGTAGTGTGCGCTCATTGAAATGTTCACGCCGTTGTACGTCTGGCTCGGCGGCTGTGTAAACTGCAGATTGTAGTAGAGGGGTGAATTCTCGTCTTGGACGACAGTGTCGATAAGTATCGGATCTTTGATGACTCGATGAGTCACTGAAATAGTGCCGGAAATAAAGTCTTGAATCGAAAACCTTACTCCCGCCTCAAACAGCGTATGGCGCTCATCCTTAAGCCATAACCGCGGCGTAGGGATATTTGAGGAATCGCTCGACCAGTAAAGCTCCTGCAAGGTCGGAGTGCGCCGAGAAACTGAGGCCCCCCCGAAAAGTGTGAAGGAAGAATTCAATGAGAGTTGTGCGTCAGTCCCGATGCCCGGAATATTTTCTCCCCGATAGCGATCCATTCGTCCGAAGACCGCAAAAGTGAAGGGGTCCAAAAGACGGACCTCCTCCTTCGCGCTCGCGCTTTGCTTAAATTCTTTCAGCGATCCGACATCGGGGCTGGAAAGCACCCGAATTTCTTCCGATTGAAGCGTGAAGCTAAAATTTTGGAAATTGCTTTCCATAGAATGCCGTAAAAGCAGCCCTTCTGTAGAACTGTGGTGATCCGCTTGAACAAAGTTTCCGTCGAACGGAAAATCAATGGAGTTTCGCTCTTCATTGCGATACTCTCTCAGCTGATTTGAATAATACGCCGTTATGGTGGACACCTGCGTTGTGTCGCCAAAAAGGTGCGCCGCTGCTGTGAGGTCCAGGTGGTGGTTGTACACCTTCTCGTATGCGTCGTAATTCGAAACCACCGCTCCGTAGTCGTCGAAATATTGGCCATCAGGCGTCTTCTGATAATCGACTCCGCCGTACAATCCTGTTTCCGTCTGATCGTATAAGTGAGTGAAGACGATATTGAAAGAATTCGAAAGATCGTACCTGAGTTTTGTGCGGGTTGTCCACTGATCGTGGTCGGCATTCGGAAATCGCGAGCGATAATCTTGATTGAGCGTCAATTCCCCGGTCGTATGCCTTGTCAGTCCGAACATGAGATTGAACCGCGGTAGGACGTTCTGTGAAAAGAGCGCGTCAGTCTGGGCATAGCCGTCCACTCCCTGGCTGTAACGAAGGCGCGAGTACGGCGTATTCGTGTAGAAACTTTTTGTCACGACGTTGATGGCCCCTCCGGTTGAATTCATGCCGTAGAGCATTGCCCGCGGCCCGGTGATGAATTCGACCCTCTCTGCATAGTCCGTCGGGAAAAGAATCATGTCGAACGTTCCGGTGATCGGATCGCTCTGACTTCTTCCGTCGACGAGAAAAGCGATCCCGCGCCAATCGACGCCGCCGATCGTCAACTCGTTCCGCTGGCCCGCGTTTCCCATGTCGCGGATGTACATTCCGGGTTTGGTCCACAGGATGTCGCCGAGATACCGGTATTCGATCCAAGGGATCTCGGACCCGAGGATCGATTCGGTCGAATCGTGATATGGTTCGAGCGCTCCGATCAACGGGATCGGCTTTAATCGGATAAGAGAATCGCGCCGTGTCGTTAGAGTGTCCGAATGACCAGCCAGCGTATCTCGCCTCATATTATTTACCGAGGTAGTGTCACGATTTTCACATTTCGCAATGGTTGTGTGCGTGCTCAGGATAACAAGAAGGCCGATCCATTTGCGAACAGAAGTGGGGAGCGACACACGCATCAGAGTTCGGGAATAAAATTAGGCGGGGTGAGGGAAACTGTATGGGCTGCGACGAAGCGCTCGCGCGCTTTTAACGCACGATGTTCATCCTCGAAAAGACCGAAGACCGAAGAACCGCTCCCCGAAAGAAGAGCGTACGACGCACCGCAGTCAAGAAGCCCTTGCTTGAGGTGCCCTATGTCCGGATACTTAGCCAGAACGACCTCCTCAAAATCATTCTTCATGAGCGCGGCTATACCGGCTACCGTGCAAGTTGTGTCGTCGTAGAACTTTTCGGCATGGAGACCGTTTCTGCGGCTGCTGGTTAGCTGCGAGTACGCCCATGCTGTCGAAACGTGGATACGCGGCGTGACGACGACGATCCAATACGGGAGCGTCAGGTTCACAAAGCTCAGCTTCTCCCCGCGTCCTTCGGCGTAAGCGCTTCTGTGATGAAGAAAAAAAGGGACGTCCGAGCCGATGCCGAGCGCGACGCGTGCCAGGGTCGATGGGTCGATCGTCGTCTGCCATATCGATGGGAGCATCCGGAGAGTTGCGGCAGCATCGCTGCTTCCGCCTCCGAGTCCTGCGCCAATGGGA
>DATJXA010000170.1:0-14010 GCA_035500675.1 Bacteroidota bacterium
TCCTTGACAAAATAGGGTAAAGTGGCAAGTTTCTATTGTAATATATGAATCCAGCGGCTTCCCTGCAAGCCTTTACCTTGCACGGTAGCTGTTTTTTCGTTACTTTTTGATAGTTTTTCGATTTGAGAAAGAACTAGTGCCGTTCCTCACAATTCATCTTGTGTCTTGGAACCGCAAGGCGCTAAGAACGCCAGGAAGGATGAGCAAGGCCAATATTCTTTGTGGTCTTAGCGCCCTTGCGCTGACATACAAAATTATTTATTGCACGTAGCACTAGTATGAGCGACGCACCCCAGACTGAATCCGACGTTCTGGAAGACCTGCTCGATGAGACAAAGATCAAAGAGCCCGCACGGGCGATCTTGTTCAATGACGAGGTGCATACCTTTGAAGAGGTGATCAACCAGCTCATTAAGGCGCTCAGGTGCGATCATGCAAAGGCGGAAGCTCTGACATGGGAAGTTCATAACACGGGAAAATCATGCGTCTACACCGGTGAGTTAAACCGATGCCTTGAAATCACGCATGTGTTGGAAGAAATTGAACTCATGACACAAATTGAAGTTTAACAAACGGAGGTTCCGATGAGAAGAATGTGCTACAAATTAATTGTATCGATGTTGGTCTTGTCGGCGTACGCGCCGGCGAGCGAATTGATCCATTTCAGAGATACGACCACTTCGTGGAGCGAGGTGAAGTCGATCGCGGAGAAGGAGCATAAGCTTGTTTTCATAGACGCGTATACGGATTGGTGCATCTGGTGCAAAGTGATGGATCGGGAGACTTTTGCGGATTCCACTGTCGCAAAGTTCATGGAAGAAAAATTCGTGCCGGTACGGTATGAAATGGAAACCGGGTTTGGGTTAAAGATGTCTGAAAAGTATCGGGTGAATGGGTATCCCACATTCCTGATCTTCACGCCCGATGGCAAGCTTGTTTACCGAATCCTCGGCTACGTCAAATCGAAAGAATTCCTCGAAAAACTCGCCAGCGCGCTCGACCCGGCTCAACAAGATCATCTCACCGGAATTTCCAATGAGCTCGACCCGGGGTTCCCAGAATTCTACAAGCGCTCTTTCGGGAAAAAGGAGGTTCGCGTGAGACCCGATAGTGCCACCGTAGTCGGTTATCTGGCAACTCAAAGCGATCTATTCGGAGAAGTTCCATGGTCGGTCATGTTCCATTTCAGTTATTTATTGACGGACAAGTACAAGGATTTTATTTATGCGAACTACGATAAACTGAAGGGTATGTACGGATCTAACGACGTCGAAAGCGCCGTAAGCACATTCCTGGCATCGGACCTTACGAGCGCTATCAAAGCAAACGACGAAACGGCCCTCGCGAAGGTCATCGCATCGTCAGAAAAATATATGTCCCAACCTGCGAATGAAATAGAGTTCAACGACAAGCTCAGGTTCGACGTCGGCACAAACAGGTGGACGTCGTATGCCGACCTCATCGACAGCGCAAAGCAATCAAGCGCCAAGATGGACCCGAATGCCGTCAACGATTACAGCTGGACCGTGTACACATCGTGCCCGGACAAAGCGGTAGTGGCCCGCGCGACAAAATGGATGAGCGAAGCCATCAGCGAGAGTCCGATGTATATGCTTCTCGATACGTACGCGGCATTGCTGTTCAAGAACGGCGAACTTGAGAACGCGAAAAAGTACGCTGAGATCGCGATCGACGAAGGCAAAAAGGAGAAGGAAGATTACAAAAGCACGGAAGAGCTCCTGAAAAAAATCAACGCATCATTGGAAAAGAAGCTGTAGAATTAGATGACATCCCGCGAAATCCGACAATCGTTCCTCGATTTTTTTAGCGCGAGGAATCATCGTATCGTTCCGAGTGCGCCCGTCATACCTCACGGCGACCCGACCCTCCTCTTTACGAACGCGGGGATGAATCAATTCAAAGAAGTGTTCCTGGGAACCGGCAAGCGCGACTACACGCGCGCTGCCGATACGCAAAAATGCATCCGCGTCAGCGGAAAGCACAACGACCTCGAGGAAGTAGGACGCGACACGTATCATCATACGTTCTTCGAGATGCTCGGCAACTGGTCGTTCGGGGACTACTACAAAAAGGAGGCGATCGCCTGGGCGTGGGAATTATTGACGGTCGTGTGGAAACTCCCGAAGAAACGATTGTGGGCAACGGTCTATCAGTCCGACGACGAATCGTTCAATCTTTGGAAAAGCGTCACGGACATCAATCCTTCGCACATTCTCCGTTTCGGGGAAAAGGATAATTTCTGGGAGATGGGCGAAACGGGTCCATGCGGACCATGTTCGGAGATCCATATAGACCTCACTCCGGAAGGAAACGCGACAGCGGCGATGGTGAATGCCGGGACGTCAAGCGTCATCGAAATCTGGAACCTTGTCTTCATCCAACACAATCGGCTGCCCGGGGGAAAACTCGAAAACCTCCCGATGAAACATGTCGACACCGGCATGGGCTTCGAGCGCGTGTGTGCGGTGATGGAGGCGATGAAGAGCAATTTCGCCAAGCCTTCCTCGAATTACGATTCCGACGTTTTCATGCCGATCATTCAACGGATCTCCGCCCTCTCCGGAAAACCGTACGGGTCGAACTCAGATACCGATGTCGCCACACGCGTCGTGGCAGACCATATTCGTGCACTTACGTTTGCCATCGGAGATGGCGCGATCCCTTCAAACGAGGGACGAGGGTACGTCCTGAGGAGAATTCTGCGACGTGCCGCGCGCTTCGGAAGGAATCTCGGTTTCCACGAACCGTTTCTTTTTAAACTCGTCGACACACTTGTCGCGACGATGTCGCACGTTTTCCCCGAGATCAAAGAGCATCAGAAACATATCGAACGTGTGATAAAAGGAGAAGAAGAAGGATTCAATCAGACGCTCGACCGGGGGCTGGAGATCTTTGAGGACGCGGCGAGAAGAGCGTTGAGTTCTAAGTCAAAAGCTATAGGCGGAGAAGATGCATTTAAACTGTACGATACGTTTGGGTTCCCGTTGGATTTAACTCAGCTGCTTGGCGCTGAGCGCGGGCTGACTGTCGACGACGTTCTTTTTGCAAAACTGATGGAAGAGCAGAAAGACCGATCTCGGGATTCGGGGAAAATGACCGGCGTGCCTTCGGTATTAAAATTTATGCATGGGGAAAGCACCAATACTCCGACTGAATTTTTGGGATACGACCTTCTGGAGTCGCCCGCGAAGATCATAGACATTGCGCAAGGATATGTTGAACTCGACAGAACTCCCTTTTATGGCGAATCGGGAGGACAGGTTGGCGATACGGGAGAGCTGCGCTACGACAACGGTATCCTCCACGTCGTCGATACACAAAAGGACGGCAACATATTTGGGCACAGAATAATCGAGGAAGTCGGCGACGTGTTAGCTAAGAGCGTTACTGCGATCGTCGATAAACCGCGCCGCGTCTCCGTCATGCGCAATCATACGGCGACCCATCTGGTTCATTCCGCTTTGAGGCAGGTGCTCGGCACGCACGTGCATCAGGCCGGATCGCTCGTTGCGCCGGACCATCTCCGATTCGATTTCGCGCACTTTGCAAAAGTGAAGGACGAAGAAATTGCGGAGATCGAGAACATCGTCAACGAGAAGATCAAAGAGAACATTCAGCTCCAGCATCACCGGAACATTCCATTTGCTGAAGCGCAGAAGATGGGGGCGCTTATGTTCTTTGGGGATAAATACGGGGATAAAGTGAATGTCGTTCAGTTCGGCGAATTCAGCAAAGAATTCTGCGGCGGAACGCACGTAAAGAACACGGGCGAAATCGGCTACTTCAAAATCCGCTCGGAATCGAGCAGCGCCAGCGGCGTGCGTCGCATCGAAGCGATCACGCACAGCTTTGCCGCGGAATATCTGAAGATCCAAAATAAATCGTATAAAGAGCGGGTCGAATATGGATATCAACTGATCGACGAAATTCAGGATATCCAAAAGGAGATCACCCGTTTGAGCAGCGGCTCTTCCTTGATGTCCAAAGAAGATACGCTCAACCTCGACGTCGATCTTCGTAAACTCGAGCAAGTTCCGGATCCTCCTGTCTCGATCGCCGCTAACGAATTCTCGCGGCAGTTCTTGGATCTCCATGTGCGTTTCCGGAAACTCGAGGAGTATATTTTCATGCTTTCGGAAAAGAAGAAATCGTTCGAAAAAGAACTCGCGAAGTACAACCTGAGATCGGCCGCGTCGGAAATCGAGGGACTTATTCTCAATGCCACGGCGGTCGATGGGTTCAAAGTAGTCGCCTCAAAAGTCAATGCCGGGGACATGGACGCACTGAAATCGATCGGCGACACGTTAAGGTCGAAGATCGGAAGCGGCGTGGGGCTCCTTGCTTCGGTTATCGACGATAAAGTAGCGCTTGTGTGTGTTGTGAGCGACGATCTTATCAAGACGAAAAATATGCAGGCAGGAAAAATAGTGGGCGCGGTCGCGAAAGTCGTGGGCGGAGGAGGCGGTGGGAAACCACATCTTGCAACGGCCGGAGGCAAAGACGTCTCAAAACTGGACGAAGCGCTCCGGAGCGTCAAGGAAGTGGTCGAAGGGATGATGGAGAAAGTGTAAAGTTAAAAGTTGAGTGTTGACTTAATTGTACCGCGATGACGCTAAGTCGCAAAGCGGATATTTCTTAACCTTAATCTTAGCGTTAGCCTTAACCTTAATCTTAACCTCCACCTTAACCTTATTCTTATAAACCGGCTATCAAGTAATGTCCATCTATCAAACTCTTCTTTCATCCTCTAAAGCCAAGGGTGCGGCATATCTTATTCTTGTCGACCCCGATAAAATTGATGGAGACAACTTCGCAAAGTTCGTTGAGCATGCAACGACTGCGGGCGTGGACGGATTTCTCGTGGGCGGAAGCCTTGTCCTCGCGGACACGTTCGAAGAATGTATCAGAACGATGAAGAAGTCTACAAACGTGCCGGTAGTGATTTTTCCCGGCAGTGTACAGCAAGTTTCGAAAGAAGCGGATGCGATCCTCTATTTATCGCTGTTGAGCGGACGCAATGCAGAACACATTATTGGCAGTCAGGTGACCGCAGCTCCGATCATCAAGAAAATGAAGCTCGAGGCGATCTCTACGGCGTATATGCTCGTCGAATCCGGAAAGACGACCTCCGCAGAATTCATGAGCAACACCAAGCCGCTTCCGCGGAATAAGCCCGACATCGCCGTCGCGCACGCGCTCGCAGCGGAGTATATTGGGTTCAAGTTTCTCTACCTCGAAGCGGGCAGCGGTGCGGAGCAGTCTGTTCCCGAAGAAATGGTCGCTGCTGTATCGCAACATTGCACCGTCCCGCTCATTGTCGGCGGCGGCATCCGTTCTGCGGAGGACGCGCACAAGAAAGTCCGGGCGGGCGCGCGATTCATCGTCACCGGCAATATTCTGGAGGATAACGGTTCGCATGGTCTCGTTCGCGAATTTGCAGATGCAATCCATCATTCATAATCGTCGACATGCAAAGGACAACTCTCGGGCCAAACGTTCCTCATAATTCATAATTCTTAATTCATAATTCTTCATCGTCCTCATGCCCCATCTTCCTCTCACACTTGTCTACCGTCAGAGTTTTATCCAGGATTCGTTGAAGTCGAGCGCCGATACAAAAATAAAGATCGCAGAGCAGTGCAGCGCAGACATCTCGAAGGCGATCGACATCATCATCGGTGCATTTAACGGGAAGAAAAAGATCCTTCTTTGCGGGAACGGGGGAAGTGCGGCGGACGCGCAGCACCTCGCGACCGAATTCGTCGTCCGTCTTGCGCCGAACATCAAGCGGCCCGGCCTGCCGGCGATCGCCCTCACGACCGATGCATCGAACCTTACGGCCGGAGCCAACGATTTCGGATACGACCAGGTATTCGCACGATCGGTCGAAGCTCTTGGCAACGAAGGCGATGTCCTCATCGGCATATCGACGAGCGGGAATTCTGCGAGCGTGAACAATGCATTTATCAAAGCGCGGGAAAAGAAAATGGCGACGATAGCTTTTCTTGGCAAAGGAGGCGGAAAATCAAAAGGACTTGCCGACCTATCCATCATCGTCCCTTCCGACGACACTCAGCGAATTCAGGAAGGGCATATCACGATCGGGCATATTATATTCCAAGAAGTCGAACAAGAAATGTTCGGATGAAGACAACTGAGGGGAACAAAGTTCACGATGTAGATCTGCGAGCCGGCAATGAACAGTGAAAGGAACTATGAGCAATGAAAGGGATTCCGGGTTTGGGAGGCAATATGCAAGGGATGTTGAAACAGATGCAGCAAATGCAGGAAAAGATCGCCAAGGTGCAGACTGATCTCGAAGGAAAAACTGTCGCGGCGGAATCCGGCGGCGGGATGGTGAAGGTCACTGCCAACGGCAAGCAAATGATCTTGAAAGTCTCGATAGAAAAGGAAGTCATCAACCCGCAAGAAAGCGAAATGCTCGAAGACCTTATCGTTGCGGCGGTGAACAAAGCTCTTGAAGATTCTAACAAACTCGCGCAATCCGAAATGGCGAAAGTGACGAGCGGCATGCTTCCGAACATTCCCGGACTTAACTTGCCCGGCTTCTGATGCGCTACACGTCCGAATCGGTCGAACAGCTTGTCGAGGAGTTCGCTCAGCTCCCCGGCATCGGAAAAAAGACGGCGCAGCGCCTCGCGTTGTTCGTCCTTAAAATGCCGCGCGAAAACGTCGCGAAATTTGCCCAAGCGCTCGTGAACATCAAAGACAAGGTGAGATACTGTTCCGTGTGCAGCAACATCACCGAAAGCGACCCGTGCTTCATCTGTTCGAGCCCGAAACGTAACCGGCGCACCATATGCGTCGTCGAAGAGCCGAACGATGTTATGGCGCTGGAGAAAACGAACGAATACAACGGATTGTATCATGTTCTCGGGGGCGCGCTCTCCCCTCTGGATAACGTCGGGCCGGAAGACCTGAAAGTGAAAGAGCTTCTCGGCAGAATTAACGACGACATCGACGAGATCATTCTTGCCATGAACCCGAACGTCGAAGGCGAAACGACGACGATCTATCTATCGCGGCTTTTGAAACCCCTCGGCGTTCACACTACGCGCATCGCGCGGGGACTTCCGATCGGAGGCGATCTGGAATTCGCCGACGAAGCGACGCTCTCGCGTGCACTGGAGGGACGCATTGCGCTTTGAACGATTGGTCGTGGTGTGCATCGTTGTGGCCGCGATGACAGGGTCGTGCGATCTTCTCAAAACGAGAGACCCTCAACCCCCCGATCAGGAAAATACGGCGAATCCGCCTGCAACCACACCGCAGGTACTTATGTCCAATTTGCAGCTCTCCTTTGCCAATAAGAATGTGAACGATTACGAAAAGCTTTTTTCCGATACGGGATCGATCGGAAAGCAATACGCGTTCATTCCAACACAAAAAGCTGCCGCCAGTTACTCGACATTTTTTTCTCATTGGACGAAAGACTCGGAAGGCAATTATTTCCGGAAAGCTATGGCGAGCGTGAATGCCGACTTTACGCCGCAGGTGCTATTCACCGGTCCGCCGGTGCTGACCCCGTTCCAATCGGATTCTGCATTGTATGAAGCGAACTATTCTGTTTTTATTTCGCCTACGACGTACACAGGCCATGCCCGGTTTTTTCTCATTCCAAACAAGAATGCCGGGACATGGGTCATCTATCGTTGGGAGGATTTTCCCCCCGGGCAGGATTCTCTGAGCTGGAGCGATTTGAAAGGGCAGTTCAGTCAATGAAATCGGTCGCGCTCTATTGTTGTATGGTCGTCGTCATCTTCAGCGGCTGCCTTAATCCCTTTGCGCCGGCCCTCAACGACGCAAACCTCGGGAGCGGCTCTGTCCTCGGCGATCAAACGACCATCGACGGCATTTTTCAGAATTTCAAGCAAGCGTATCTTTTCAAGGATACGACCATCTACGGGCAAGTGCTGGCGCCCGATTTTATTTTCGTTTACCGCGACTATGACAAAGGAGTCGACGTGTTCTGGGGACGCGACGACGACATGCGGACGACGAACGGATTATTTCAAAACGCGCAGCGTCTCGACCTCGTCTGGAACAACACTGTCCCGATGAACGGCGACACAACAGACCTTAAAATAAACGTGACGAGAAATTTCAATTTGACGGTCACTTTCTCGCCGTCCGATATCGTCAACATCGACGGATATGCGAGTCTCACACTCGAGCGGTCGAGCAGCAAAGATGTGTGGCGGATCGCTCGGTGGGACGATCAGTCGAATTATTAAAATTCGGCAATTCATAATTCCTAATTCAAAATTCATAATTCTCTCAAGTTGATGAGGGTTTCATACCAAGGCGAGCCGGGCGCGTTCAGCGAGCAAGCCGCGCGCGCATATTTCGGGAAAAGCTGTACTCCGGTTGCGCGCGAGACGTTCCACGAGATTTTTGAGGACGTCGCAAAAAAGCGTTCGGCGTATGCGATGGTCCCGATTGAGAACTCAGTCCATGGAAGCGTCCATCAGAACTTCGACCTTCTCTGGAAGTATCGTGTCTTCATCGTGGGAGAAATCAAGCTCCGCATTAAAATGAATTTGCTCACGCTGCCCGGCATGACGATCAAGAACGTGCGGGCGATCTACTCGCACCCTCAAGCGCTCGGTCAATGCGAAAAGTTCTTACGCTCGTTGAAGGGAGTATCGGTGAACCCTTTTTATGATACCGCCGGCGCAGCAAAAATGATCTCTGAAAACAAACGACACGATGCCGCCGCGATCGCGAGCTCACAGGCGGCCTCGGATTATGGCTTGAAGATCCTGCGGTCTGGTATTGAAAACGACCATAGAAATTTTACAAGGTTTCTCGTCATTAAACGGACGGCCACGAAACCAAAGGGCCATGCGAAAACGTCGCTCATTTTCGCCACAAAAAACATCCCTGGCGCCCTCTTCAAATGCCTTTCCGTTTTCGCTTTGCGGAACATCAATCTATTGAAGATCGAGTCGCGGCCGATCGTCGGTTCGCCGTGGGAATATCTGTTTTACGTCGACATCGAGGGAGACGCGGGTGAAGCCGAGCGCATCAATGCATTGAATCATTTGCAGGAGCTGACATCAAACTACAAAAACCTCGGCTCGTACGAGACCGGGCGAATTGTTGAGCCATAAGAGATTGTCCGCTCGTTTCCTTCATTAGTACATCTATAAAAACGATGAATATTTTCTACATTCTTAAGGAAGGGATATCGGGGTTCAAGCGCGCAAGGCTGTCGATGATCATTTCTATTTTTACGATCATGATCTCGCTCATCATCCTCGGCCTTTTTACGATCGTGTTCCGCAATGCAAACCAGATCGTCGAATCGTTCCGCAACCGGGTGGAGATGGAAGCGTTCCTCGAAGAGCCGGTCACTGAGGAGACGTCGCCGATCATCGAGAAGAAGATCCTGTCGATTCCCGGGATCAAGGAAGTGAAATACATCTCGAAAGACCAGGCGGCGCAGATCTTTAAGCAGCAGTACGGCGAAGACATTCACAACATTCTCGACTTCAATCCCCTCCCCCCTTCGTTCAAGATCTATCTCGACCAAGGCTATAAGAATTCGGACAGCGCAAAAATCGTGTACGCTCAATTGAAACTCGTGCCGGGCGTCGACGACGTTATTTACCGGAAGACCCTTTTGGAACTTCTGGATCGGCGAGCCCAGATCTTTGCGATGGCGAGTCTCGCGGCCGGCGTCGCACTTCTGATCACAGCAATTTTCCTCGTGTCAAACACCATCCGTCTTGCAATCTACGCAAAGCGGAAGATCATCACTACGATGAAGCTGGTCGGGGCAACTCGAATGTTTATTCGGCTTCCGTTTGTCGTTGAGGGGATCATTCAGGGGGTCGTTGGAGGGACATTCTCTTCGGGATTCATCTACTTTGCGATTGATTACACGTCGAAACTATTCGGGGGAGATTTAGCGTCGATCCTCTACGTCGAACCGACGTTCTACGCCGTCGTTCTTGCAGCCGGCACGTTGCTTGGGTTCGTCGGCAGCGTTATTTCGGTGAGGAAGTTTATTTCGGAAAGCGTCGTTTTAGCGAATTAAGTTACCGCTAACCTTGTCAAGGTTTATAACCTTGACAAGGTTACTTACACGGGGGGGCAATGAAATATTTAGACGGTCACTATTACCATGTCTATAATCGGGGAGCCCACAAGAAGCAAATCTTTGTCGAATCGCCCAATTGCGCCTATCTTGTCTCTCTATTTGCCAAATACCGAACTCGGTACAATATTTCTATCTCAGCCTATTGCCTGATGCCGAATCATTACCATCTCATAGCCCGTCAAAATGAAGAGGGCGATATCGGCGGATTTCTCAGGACGACATTCAACGCTTATACCCAAGCGTTCAATAAGCGTTACGGTCACTCCGGAACACTGTTTCAAGGACAAGCGAAGGTAAAGCACGTCGATAACCAAAAGTATTGTCTTCAGCTTGTTCGATATATTCACCGAAATCCTATCGCTATGCCTTTTGTCTCCTCTCTTCGAGATTGGGAATTCTCAGACTATCTTGAATGGATCGGCCTGAGGCCGCGGTTGTTCGCGGATTTTGATCTGCGAGATACTTTTTTCAAGACCCCGATGGAGTACGAATCTTTTGTCGACAGTTATACTGGAGACACGGAAAAACCGTTGAAATGAAACGCGATCTCTGGCTGAGCGTTTTCACACTCGAATGAAGTTGAGATTTTGTCTATTGTTTCCTACATTACACCGGTTTGAGTTTTGTGCCGGCATGTCATCGTTTAAATGGCCGGCGGTCAGTTCAACATATCCCCGCTTTGCATAGGAGTTTACGTCGAATGTCGAGCAACTACCCCTCCCGCGGATGGGCGAAAGTCCTCCTTACATACCACAAATTCTCCGGCAGCTGGGCATGGGTTCTTCACCGGATCACAGGCCTTGTCCTCACTGCATACATCATGGTGCACATCTTTGCGTTGATGTCTCTTCAAAAAGGAAAAGCCGCGTTCGATTCTGAGATGGTCCTTTTCCGCACCCCGCTGTTCCTTTTTCTTGAATGGCTGCTCTTTGCGTTTGTGTTGTTCCATGCGCTCAACGGCATTCGCATCGTGTTGGTGGACCTCGCCGAGGGAGCCCGTTATCATAAAAAATTATACTACGCCGTCGTCATCATCGGGCTCATTCTCTTTTTCGGAATGGGATACATCATGTTCACTCAAGACACCGCCCACGCCGTCGCGTCCGTGCGGTGATGAAACTCTTCGGTCAAAGGACTTACGACTATGTCATCTAAATACTACGGTTCGCGAGGCTCCGGCGCGTTGTCATGGTACCTTCAGCGCGTGACGGGTGTTGTGCTGTTCGTCGTGACGATTGGACATTATATTCTCATGCACTATCATCTCGATTCGGGGCACACGTACGACGCCGTCCTTGCGCGGATGCAAAACCCTCTCTACAAAGCGCTGCAGATTTCATTCGTCGTTATCGGCTTATATCACGGCCTTTCGGGCACATGGAATATCTTCCGCGACTTTCGCATGCCGGCCTGGCTCAGCTGGACGATTCTCGGGATTCTCTGCATGGCAGGCGTAGGGTTCGGTGCCTTAGGCGTCGCGACCATTCTCTCTTTCTAAGGAAGTAAGGAATCTTGTTAGCAGTATTCATTAGACACGAATTTTTCTCTGGAGTTTTCAATGGTTCATACGTTTGATGTCGTCATCGTCGGCGCGGGCGGCGCTGGATTACGCGCTGCTCTGGAAATCCCGCAGGGTTATAGTTGCGCGGTATTGTCAAAAGTGTACCCTTCGCGTTCGCATACCGGAACGGCGCAGGGGGGCGTTTGTGCCGCCCTCGCAAACGAAGAGGAGGATTCATGGGAATGGCACATGTTCGATACCGTGAAAGGGAGCGACTATCTCGGCGACCAGGATGCGATAGAGATCATGTGTAAAGACGCTGTCCGTGCGATCATCGAGCTCGAGCACATGGGCCTGCCTTTTTCGCGCACACCGGAGGGAAAAATTGCCCAGAGAAGATTCGGAGGACACACGCGTCCCGAGAACCCCGACGACCCGAATTCAAAACGAGTCGCTGTGCGGCGAGCATGTTACTCCGCCGACAGGACCGGCCACGTGATGCTGCATACGCTGTTCGAGAACTGTATTAGGCAAGGGGTCCATTTCTACAACGAATTTTTCGTCACCGACCTCATCATGGAGAAAGGCGTCTGCTGCGGCGTTGTCGCACTCGAGATCGGCACCGGCGAGATTCACACTTTCCATGCGAGAGCGGTGATGTTCGCTACCGGCGGATACGGACGGGCATTCCGCATCACATCGAACGCTTTGATCGGCACCGGAGACGGATGCAACATCGCTTACGAGAATGAAATTCCGCTTGAGGATATGGAATTTTTCCAGTTCCACCCCACCGGCCTCTGGAAACTCGGCATCCTTATTTCGGAAGCAGCTCGCGGCGAAGGCGGTATCCTCCGCAATAATGCAGGAGAACGATTTATGGAGCGCTATGCTCCGACCGTGAAAGACCTTGCCCCCCGCGATATGGTCTCACGCGCGATCTATACCGAAATTAAAGAAGGACGCGGGATCAAAGGAAGCGACGGCACATTTTACGTCAACCTCGATCTCACAGGACTCGGCGAAGAGACCATCCGGGAGAAAATTCCCGAGATCACCGGATTCGCGAGAACGTATCTTGGCGTCGAGCCGTTGAAAGAGCCGATCCCGATCCAGCCAACGGCTCATTACGCGATGGGAGGAATTCCCACCGATAGCAACGCGAGGGTGTTACTCAACGCAAAGAGCAAAGTCGTGCCGGGATTCTACGCAGCTGGAGAATGTGCATGCGTATCGGTCCACGGTGCAAACAGATTGGGAACAAATTCACTTCTCGACATCATCGTTTTCGGGAGACGCGGAGGAAAAGCTATCGCCCAATACCTTAAGGAAGCCGACCACACTCCCCTTCCGAAAGACCCGACAGCGAAGACGCGCGAAGTGGTGGAAGAAATTTTCGCGAGCAAGGGGAGTGAAAACGCGTCGCAGATCAGGCTTGCAATGCAGGAAAAGATGATGGATAAATGCTCAATCTATCGCGAGGCGAAAATGATGAAAGAACTCGTCGGCGAGATCCACGAACTCAGAAGCCGCTACAAGAAGATCTCGATCGCCGATCATGGGAAGAAGTTCAACACCGAGCTCATGGAAGCGATCGAATTAAGAAATTTACTCGGCACAGCAGAGACCATCGCCGTGTCGGCGTTGAACCGCCAAGAGAGCCGCGGCGCTCATGCGCGCGAGGATTTCCCGAAACGCGACGACAAAAAATGGCTGAAGCATACGTTCATCCACTATAACAACGGAAAGCCGAAGATCTCGTACAAACCGGTCGTCGTTACAAAGTTTCAACCGAAGGAACGAGTATATTAAAATCCAGGAGCATCGGACGCTTCGTGGATGCGTTTAACGCTCAACATTTTCAAAGGTAAGGAACAACGCGATGCAAGTCACTTTTCGTATCCAGAAATACAACCCCGAGACTGATACGACTCCAAACTACAAAGAGTACGTCGTCGATGACGTCGATGTGACATGGAGAGTCTTGGACGTTCTTGAGAAGATCAAGGGGACAATGGACGGCACACTGACCTACCGCCGGTCGTGCGCCCACGGCATCTGCGGGTCGGACGGCATGCGTATTAACGGCCGGAACCGGCTTGCGTGTTCCATTTTGCTGAAGGACCTCGACTATACGAAGGTCGTGACCCTCGAGCCGCTGCCGTCGATGCCGGTCATCAAAGACCTCGTCGTCGACCTGACAGATTTCTATAAAAAATACGAGTTGGTGAAACCGTATCTTATCACCAAAACCAACCCTCCCGAGACGGAGCGGCTGCAAAGCAACGAAGACGCGGAGAAGTTGTTCGAGTCTGCAAAATGCATCCTGTGCGCCTGCTGCTCGACATCATGCCCATCCCTC
>DATJXA010000171.1:0-53446 GCA_035500675.1 Bacteroidota bacterium
TTTTGCCTCGGTCTTCATTTCAAAAAGGTTGCCCACGTTGAGGCCGATCGATTGCGATTCTCCGGACGGCGCCCCGCCGTAAATCTCTTTTTGAAACCGGTCGTACGAGATCTCATTGCCGAGCGTGTCGCGGTATCTGCCATAGTAGCCGAATTGCGATTTTGAAAAATCAGGCTGATAGTTGTACGAGATGCTCGGCGTGAGTGTGTGTCGGAAACCCGCAATGCCGGGAATCGGAGGCTGAAACATGCCGTACAGTTTCGTCGACGCGGAAACGCCCATGTTGAAGAACCGGACCGCGTTGAGTCCATCGACATCGCGAAACGTCGGCACGTTCGTCGCCCGGTTGACGCTGTCCACAGTCACGCTTTTGTCGTACCACCGCTCGTTGTAGTCGAAGTACGGCGCGACGGTAAAATATCCCGCTTTCGGAGATGCATTAAGCGTAAAGCTGTGAGATACTCCCTGACGATCGAAATGCACGAACCCGTCGGGATACGTGATCGAGTCGGTCGTCGCCGTTTTGCTCTCCTTGTTCATGAACTGGCCATTGTAGCTGAGACCGATGAGCTCGTACCACGCATAATCCGTTTCCGAACCACCGCTAAGTCCGCGGGATTTTTCCGTCCTCCTGAAAGGATAACTTTGTGAGTGGGAAAAATTGAACGTCGGTACCGTAGCGTCAATACTGTGATCCACAAGTTCCTGGCGGCGCGAGATGTTGACGCTCATGCTGTTGTTCGTCCCCTCCCACGACTTGCTCAGCGTGGCGTTGGAGTAGATCTCCTGCTGGAGGTAGTCGTTATAGTTGTTGCTCGTCTGGTACGAATTATTGCTCGCAAAAGTAAAATTGACGTCGAGGCTCGTTGTAGGGTCGAACGTTTCATTGTGCGTAAGGTTGGCGCGATAGCTCGTCTGATTTGTATAATTGGCGTCCTTCGGCTCGCCGACAAGAATGCGCGAATACTCTCCCGTCAATGAACCGGTAAAATCGTACCTCTTCGCATAACGAAAATTCGAATACGCCCTCCATCCGCCCTCGGTGTACCAATCGCCGCCGAGTGCTAGGTCCGTGTAATCGCTGATGGCGCTGTAGTAGCCGAGATGGCTGATGAATTTTCCCCGGTTCGCGTCGTCGCCGTAGGCCGGAGCGATAATGCCCGAGTGGCGCCCGCCCTGGCTCGGGAATACTCCGAATGGAAGAACGAATACGGGAACATCGGCCACATAAAGGTAGATCGGCTCGGCGACTATTTTATCCTTGATCGTTACTCTCATTCGAGGACTGTAAAAATAATAATGAGGATCCGACAAATCGCACGTCGTGTAAATTCCGTTGGCGACGAAGAGCATATCCTTATCGATCTTCTTGATCTGCTGGCCGTGGTAATAGCCCTGGTCCATTTCCGTTTCGCCGAGAGAGATGCGCCCTTTCTGCGATTTGAAATTATACCCGATCTTCCATCCTTCGTAAGTTTCCCCTCCGTCGACCATCACGGGTGTGCCTTTGTAGAGCCGCTTGAGCGAATCGGTTTTCCCGACCTGCGAAGAGTCGATAACGCCGTATGCTTCGAGGTTATTATCGTTCCAGTTCACATCGATCCGCTCGGCTTTGAGGGCCAGCGTGCGGTACTTAACGTCTCCCTTGCCATACATGTGCATCAGACGGTTCGGATAAGAGTAGACAATTGAATCCGCAGATGTGTATACAACGCTCGTGTCGATGCCGCTCGGCTTTTTCTTCGTGCTATCCTGCCGCGCAACGGTGTCTGCTTTCGCTGTCGAGGTCGAATCGGAAACGAGGCAGAAAGCGGTGCATGAGCTCAACAGGAGAAATGCGGCGACGGCAACTGAAGACCGGAAGAGCATGGGATGTGGAAGGCAAGAATGCAGGCTGAGTCTCTCGACGGAATTTTTCGTTTGATTTCTAATAGCCACTCAATCGCGCACTCTTCAAATGTTGAAGGCTCGCTCTACAGGACAAGACCCGCGGCCCCGAGCATACCCGCTGCATTGCCGAGCTTTGCGGGGATCACTTTAATATCTTTGCGCATCGGTATCATGACGCGGGAACGGAGCGACGTTCTGATGGCATCGAAGACGAAATCTCCGGCACCCGAGATGCCTCCGCCGATGATGACAACTCGAAAGTCGATGGTGTTGAGCACCGAGGCAAGCGCAACGCCCAGCTGCATCCCCGCTTCGGTGAAAAGATCTCGGGCAAGTTGATCGCCTTCGAGCGCGGCGCGTGAGATGAACACGGGCTCCACTTTTGAAATGTCCCCTCCCACAAGCTTTAAAATTTTTGAATCGGGGTGATGTTTCAACTCCGCAGCAGCCCGTTGAGAAAGATAGCGCTGGCCAATATATGCTTCTACGCAACCCTGTGCGCCGCAGTTGCATTGGCGTCCGTTGTAGTCGATCGAGACATGCCCTATTTCGCCGGCTCCGCCCGACGGACCACGATAAATTTTTCCGTCAAGGATACTGCCTCCGCCAACTCCTGTACCCCAAATGACGAAAAGAAAATTTGGATAGCGTCTCCCCGCGCCGAATTTTGATTCCGCGATCGCGGCGACATTGGCGTCGTTTTCGACTTTTACTTTGAGATTGAATGTTTTCTTTATTTCACTCGCAAGCGGGACCTTCTTCCAGCCGCGAATGTTCGGCGGGTTCATCACAATACCTCGCGCCTGATCGATGATACCCGGGGAGCCTATGCCGATCCCCCGAATCGAATTTCTTTTGATGTCGCCTAACACCTCGGCGATCGATTTTCTCATTTGAGACAAAACCGACTTGGGCCCCTCTTCTCCGTTTGTTGGAAATGTCGATTGCGCGACGATCTCGCCCGACGATGTAACGAGCCCTGTTTTAATAGTCGTTCCGCCGAAATCTACTCCGACGGCGTAATGTGTTCGAGACATGCGGTGTGTAGTTCCTCGTTCTTAGTTCGTGGTTCTTCGTTTTTGGTTCGTGGTTCTTCGTTCGTCGTTCTTCGTTCGTGGTTAAGAATATTCTCAGATTGGGAAACAGACATTGGTAATTAGTAATTGTTTACTGTTTAATGTTTACTGTTCACTGCTTACTGTTCACTGTTTACTGTTTCTTTTCTTCTTCCACCATCCTTCCAATCTCTCTTTGATGGATTTTTCTTTGCCGTTTTCGCTGGGACGGTAATAGATTTTATCCTTAAGATTATCCGGAAGGTATTGCTGCTCCACAAAATTATTCTGAAAATTGTGCCCGTACTTATAGTCGTCTCCGTAATTCAATTCTTTCATGAGTCTGGTCGGGGCATTGCGGAGATGGAGCGGAACGGGGAGGTTCGGGAGATTATGAACGTCGTCCATCGCCTCCGAGATCGCTCGATACGCTGCGTTGCTCTTCGGCGCCGACGCGAGATACGCCACAGCCTGGGAGAGAATGATGCGCGCCTCCGGCATTCCCACATAATCGACCGCTGTGAAAGCGTTCGTCGCCATGACCGACGCAAATGGGTCCGCGTTGCCGATATCTTCGGAAGCCAGCACGATCATCCTCCGCGCTATAAATTTAGGGTCTTCACCGCCGTCGAGCATCCTCGCCATCCAATAGATCGCCCCGTCCGGATCGCATCCCCGCATGCTTTTGATAAAGGCGGAAATCGTATCATAATGCTGCTCGCCTTTTTTGTCGTAGACGGTATATTTCCGTTGAAACGCATCTTCGATCGTTTGCTTTGAAATTTTCCTGATTCCGTGTGCATCCGGTTTGACAAAATAAAATGCGCTTTCCAAACCATTCAGCATCATCCGCGCGTCGCCGCCCGAAAGCAAAAAGAGAAAATCCTTATCGTCGAGTTCTACTTTTCCCGCAGAGACCACCGTATCGGTAGCGAGAGCATGCGCGAGAATTTTTTCGAGGTCGGACTTTCCGAGCGATTCAAGCACGTACACACGGGCGCGCGAAAGAAGCGGCGAGATCACTTCGAACGAAGGATTTTCCGTCGTAGCGCCAATGAGCGTAACGACGCCATCTTCAACCGAATGAAGGAGCGCGTCTTGTTGCGATTTGCTGAATCGGTGGATCTCGTCGATAAAGAGGACAGTTTTTTTCCCCAATTGCTTTTGAAACGTTTCCGCCTTCGCAATGACGTCACGAACATCTTTCACCCCTGCGGCGACGGCGTTCAATGAAAAGAATTCTGCGTTCGTGTGATTGGCAACGAGTCGTGCGAGGGTGGTCTTCCCCGTCCCCGGCGGCCCCCATAAAATGATTGAGCGAAGCTCGTCGTTTTCGATCATCAGCCGCAGCGGCTTCCCCTCCCCGAGCAAATGCTCTTGCCCCACAAATTCCGCGAGGGTTTTCGGGCGAACACGCTCCGCGAGAGGGGCATGAATGTTCGCTTTCTGCTGAGGCTTTTGATATTCGAACAATTCCATTTCAGAAAAGAATGTCTGAACAAACGGCTTTTTATTTCTTCGGCGCCACCCGATATACTTTCTCGCCTTGTCGAATCATCCCGTACTTTTCACGGGCGACTTTTTCAACTGCCTTCTTGTCGCCGTCAAGGGCCTTCGATTGTTCCTGAAGCTGCTTTTGCTCTTCCTGCGCTTGTTGAATTTTCAACAGCATTTCCTTCTTTTCCCTTTCGAGTTTGACCCGCTGAATGATCCCTTGGTTGTTGAACAACGCGTAGAGGAAAACGAGGAATACTGCGATAAGGGCGAGGCTGAGCTTCTTGTTCGTCCGCAGGGTGGAGAATAACTTGCGTACGTCGACGAGGTTTCTGATTTTTTTGAAAACGTCCGCGCTCATTCATCAGAAATGTATGAAGATTTGTCATCATTTGAAAGAGTGAAAAGGCCGCGATGATGACCCATATTGATTATTTTAATTCGTTAGACCTTTGGATTCCCGACAAAAACGTTCGGGAATGACGCAACCCGCGCACCGTCATGCCCGCATGCTCCTGGCGGGCATCCAAAATGCGACACAACCAAGGCCGCGCTGCGTAAAAGCCGATTGATTCTAGAATGGCTATTCCCTACTTTTGGGCCTATGCGCGAGAAGGATACACAGCCCTCAGCCCTTTTGTTTGAGACCATCTTCTCGAAAGGGGTTGGATTGCTGCCAAACCGTAAATTAACGACGGGAGAATGTCAGTCGCTTTCGGGCGTGAAATGCTCGCTTTGCGCTGCTCACAAGATCGACTATGAAGCCGAACTAAAGGCCAAGAACGCCGCCCTTCGGGAATTCTGGAATACACATTCGATTGACGCCCGCCTCGACCCGCTTATCGCTTCTCCCCTTGGAAGAAATTACAGAGTCGTGAGCAAGCGGAGAGTTTTTTCTTCACGGAAAAATGTATTGCTCGGACTCATCGGAAGCGAAGATAAATCGGGAGGCCTGAGTCCGATGCCCGTGGATCGTTGCATGATAGAGCCGGACGTTCACGCCCGCATCTATCGATGCATCGGGGAGTTTCTTAACAGAAGAGAATCGAAGGAGTTTACGGAAGCTTTCAATTATATCGTCGTCAAGGGTTCGTACGACGAGTTCACGGTCATTTTCAATATTGCAGGGGTCACGCCCAGCATGCGACAATTCGTCAATCGTCTTTCGAAACACCTTACGGCCTCCGTCAAAGGCATTATCGGCATCCATTTTGCTATCGACGAAAAACAGTCGGGGTATTATCTGCCGAAGGTCGGGCGGCATGAAAAGCAGCGGTATCAGAAAGTGCACGGGAAAAGCGAAATTTTTCAAAAAATTTTCGGAGTGAAATTTCTGTTCTCGCCCCTCTCTTTTACTCAAACCAACCTGTCTATCCTTGATCTGTTTATCGGCACGATCATAGAGTTGTGCGCCTTCAAACCGGGCGACCGCCTTCTCGACCTTTATTGCGGATACGGGCTTTTTTCTTTGTTGTCGGCACAATTTGTAAGGACGGTAACGGGCGTGGAAATATCCGCCGACGCCGTCGAAGACGCAAAAAGTAATGCGAGTCGTTTGAAGGTCGGCAATTGCAATTTCTTACGCGGAGACATAAACGACGAAGCGCTCGAACCGATTATTGCTTCACATCATGGGATGACAAAAGTCATCCTGGATCCGCCGCGCAACGGCACAAAGCCCGGGGTCATTGAATTGATCGCGGGACGAAACGTGGAACGCGTCGTGCACATTTTTTGCAACATCGATTTGATGCCGTCGGAGTTGAATCGATGGAAGAACTCGGGTTATTCGATAAAGCGCGCGATCCCTTTTGATATGTTCCCCGGAACGAATGACGTTGAGATGATTACGTTGTTGGAAAGAGCCGACTGAATATAAGGAGGCGTTCTATTCGGCGGAAACGATACGTGCGAAGCCCGTCCGCGCGCTCTTCATTATCCTTTATACCAATCGTTCTTCGGTCGGTAGGTTCGCTCTAATTTCGACTTTGCTTCATGCCGCTCGAACGCCAGCTGGATCAGTTTATCGAGAAGGTCGGGATACGACAACCCCGACGCTTCCCACAGTTTGGGAAACATGCTTATGGAAGTGAAACCGGGGATTGTATTAATTTCGTTAAGATAGATCTTTGACCCGTTGCCTTGCACGAGGAAATCCACGCGCGCCATCCCCGAACAGTCGAGGATCTTGAACGCCTTGCACGCGATGTATTGAATTTTTCTCACGGCCCATTTCGGCAGATCGGCGGGAATGAGAGCTTCCGACTTCCCATCCACATACTTGGCGTCGTAGTCGTAAAACTCGTTTGACGGAACGATCTCGCCAAGAACGGATGCCATGGGTTTATCGTTCCCGATGACGGCGCACTCGAGCTCACGCGCCTTTTCGATCGATTTCTCGACGAGCAACTTCCGGTCGTAGTGCGCGGCGAGGGCAATGGCTTCAGTCAATTCCTTCCGGTCGTGGGCTTTACTGATGCCGATGCTGGAACCCGTATTCGACGGCTTCACGAAACAAGGGTAATCCAGTTCTTGCTCTATCCTCTCCTCGATCTTCCGCCCGTCCTGTTCATATTCGGCGATCGAGAATGAGATCCCCTGAGCCACGCGGATCTTGTTACATTCAAGCACTTGTTTTTGGATGACCTTGTCCATGCCGACAGCGGAACCGAGGACCCCGGCTCCGACGTACGGGACATCGGCCAATTCGAGGAGGCCTTGGACCGTTCCGTCTTCTCCGAACGTCCCGTGAAGGACCGGAAAGACGACATCGATCTGTTGAACGGCATCCGCGCCCGAATTCGAAATGTCGACCAGCCCTTGTTTCCGCGGGTCGGGGAGGATGAGATGTTCCGGGAGTTTTTCGATCGACGATTTTTTCTTCAGTAAAGAAACAGCTTCAACGGAGCTGAGCCAGCGTCCGTCGGAGGTGATGCCGATCGGGAATACGTCGTATTTTTCCTTGTCGAGACCGTTGATGACAGACGCCGCTGACACCAGCGACACCTCGTGTTCAACCGACCGTCCTCCGAGAAGGACCCCTACGCGAATTTTCTTATCCATGGTTTATGCGATGCTTTATTGAACGGTACGACCCAACCGCCGCCTCACTTCTCCTATGATCGACCGAAGCTCTTCTTCCGTCATCGGCATATCAGCGGACGGAGGTGCCGGCTCGCATGCCGGCTTTGCAGAGAAATCCTTCCCGTAACTCGCAGCCGAAATGCGTCTGAGTTTCGCAATGTCGTCGGCGGACAGAATTTTTTCACCGCCGAGCATGCGCGCTGCAAATTGAATATGAGCGGCGTGTTCGACTTTCTCCATCTTGAAGTACGCATCCCAAAGATCGCCGCCGTATGTGACGACGCCGTGGTTGGCAAGGAGGATGGCATCCGCAGATGGGACGAACGGCTCGATGGAATGACGCACCTCTTTTGTCGACGGCGTGGCGTATTGCGCGAGAGGGATGGCTCCGAGTCCAACAATGACTTCCGGAAAAACGCATTCGGCAAGCGGAATTCTTGCCGCGGCAAATGCGGTCGCATAGACCGGATGACAATGAACGACGGCCTTTACATCGGGCCGTGTTTCATAAATGAACAAATGCATATCCAACTCCGACGACGGCTTACGCTTTCCGGCGACAACAGCCCCCGACGGGGTCACCTCGACAAGGTCGCCCGCTTGAACAAATCCTTTATTCATCGCAGCGGGCGTTGAGAGAATATTGCCGTTTGGCAGACGTGCGCTCACGTTGCCGTCGGTCGCGGTAACGAATCCTTTCGATTCAATCCTTCGGCATACCTCAATAAATGTTTCAACGAGAGATTCAACTTCAGGAGGGATCATGGACAATACTCATTCTTTCCCCGCCCGCCCTTGCGCCGGCGAGGTCTTGAGGTGACTCCATTGCGACGAATCGCCCGGGTTTGTTATTTGAACGCGCTCAACCCGGTGATCGGGGCTTTAAAGCTTTCAGAATTTCTCACGCCGAGTGTTTCGTAGATCTTTAGTGTTGCCTTGGACTTATTGAGTGTATAGAAATGAACCCCTCGTACATTCTGATCGATGAGATCTCTCACCTGCTCTGTCGCCCAGTGGATTCCCACTTTCTCGACGTACTCGTCGTCCTCGGCGCGCGAGAGCGCTCTCAGAAGCTTTGCGGGAAAGTGCGCACCTAAGGCAAGGTCGGCCATCCGTCCCAATCCTTTTCGCGACGTGACAGGCATAATACCGGCGACGATCGGCACATGTATTCCCGCAAGCTCTGCGCGCTCACAAAAATCGTAGAAATCGTTGTTGTCGAAGAAAAGCTGCGTGCAGACGAAATCGGCCCCTTCGTCCACCTTCATTTTCAGGTACTCCATTTCTTTCAGCCGGTTCGGCGTATCGGGATGGCCCTCCGGAAAACCTGCGACGCCGACCCCCATCGAAGGGAATTTTTCTTTAATAAAGGCCACCAGCTCCCCGGCATGAGAAAATCCGCTCTCTATCGGGACAAACTTCTCCGACCCCCGCGGGGGGTCTCCTCTCAACGCCATGATATTTTCGATGCCGCTCGCCCGATATTTTTCGAGGATGTCTGCGATTTCCGATTTTGTCGAACGGACGCAAGTAAGATGCGAGACGATCGTCAGGTCAGTCTCCGTCTGAAGTTTCATCACGAGGTCCTGCGTAAGCTGTCTCGTCGACCCGCCCGCACCGTACGTTACGCTGACGTACGAAGGCCTCAACGGCGTCAGGTCCTTAATGGAATTGAACAGCGTAGTTGCCGCTTCCTCATTTTTCGGCGGAAAAAACTCAAAGCTTAAAGAAGGGTGGTTTGCTTCAAGCACCATCGATATATGCATTCAATGCTCCGGGAGATTACGAAAAAAAATCCTGACCGTGTGGTCAGGATCATTATACTCAATAAGTTTTTCTTTATCAAGAAAGGCATTGTAGGACAAAATGAGCGCCTCATCCTTCGCCAAGAATACCTTTCACTGTACGTTCGGTAATGCTAAGATCGTTTTCAAATTCGACGAGTTGGATGAGGTCGTAAATAAGCGGCGCAAAAGTTTTCTCGTGCATCATGACGGTATCCAGATGTTTTCTGCACAACGTCACACCGTTCTGATAGCGATGGCCGTTTTCCTCGTTGGCGCCGTTCTCCATGATGAACAAGACTTCGGGAGTCGTCGTTGCGCCGCATCCCGGCCATTGACAGCGGAGATGGTCGCGTTCGAGGACGTAAGACCGCAACAGTTCGTTTTGATTGGGGCTATGTGTGTTCGGAGGCGCCATTCGGTTTCACGCTCAATGTAATCTTTTTCTCAAAGATGTCAAGAGACAAAAAGCACACGGTGAATTCCCATGGCAAGCACACGTTCTTTGAAAACGGGCCCAGTTGGACACATTCGAATTACTCGTAACGAAGCGCGTCGATAGGGTTGAGCATCGCCGCCTTGCGGGCAGGATAGAAACCGAAAAATATCCCCACCGCCGCGGCAAAAAGAAACGCAAGTCCGACCGAGGTTGGCGAGACTACTGTCGGCCATCCGGCAAGTTTTGAAATGAGGTTCGAGCTCCCCACGCCGATGATCACCCCGATGGTACCTCCCGCCATGCTCAAAACAATTGCCTCGACGAGAAATTGGAACAGGATATCTTTGCCCCGCGCCCCGATGGACATACGGATGCCGATCTCTCTCGTCCTTTCCGTCACGGACACGAGCATGATGTTCATGATGCCGATGCCGCCGACAAGCAGCGAGATCGACGCGATCGATGCGAGGAGAATCGTGAGGACTTTGGTCGTCGCCGACGCAGCGTTCGCTATTTCAGTCTGGCTCCGCACGGTAAAATCGTTATCCTCCCACGGCTGGATTTTGTGGCGCACGCGGAGCAGGTCGGTGATCTGACTTTGTGCGTCATCCATCGCGTCCTGGCTCACGGCGGAAACCATGATAATGCCAAGGTATGTTACGCCCATCATTTTTTTCTGAACTGTCGTGTACGGCGCGATCAACACATCGTCCTGATCCTGTCCTTGAGCCGATTGACCTTTCGGCGACAACACGCCGACCACTTTAAAGGGCATATTCTTTACCCTGATGATGGCGCCGATAGGGTCGGATCCCTTGAAGAGGTTGTCGACAACAGTTTGGCCCAACACACAGACTTTCGTCGCACTCCGTACGTCGGCTTCGGTAAAAGGCTGTCCGCTCGATAACGGCCAGCTTCGGATGTCAAAATATTCAGGGTTCGAACCGATGACACGCGTTCCCCAGTTTTGCTGGCCGTACACTAGTTGCGCCCCCGTCCCGATGACCGGAGCCGCCATTTGTACAGATGGACACTGCGTCTGAATTGCGGTGAGGTCATCGGCGGTCATCGATGTTGCAGAGCCGGTTCCCGTGCGGACGCCCCCTTGATTCGTTGAACCCGGGAAAATAAGGAGGACATTCGTTCCCAACGAGGCGATCTGCTGCTGGATATTGTATTGTGCGCCTTCGCCTACGGCCATCATGGCTATCACAGCGCCGACGCCGATAATGATACCGAGCATCGTAAGAAATGAACGGAGCTTGTTGCGCCCCAAAGAGCGCATCGACACTTTCATGATGTTGAAAAAATTCATGCGGCCTGCTCCTCTTCATCATCGACGGAGACCGGCATTAACTTCAACTGCTCGGAGGCAATGCGGCGCTTTGTAACTGCATAATCTTTTTTGACTCTTCCGTCTTTGAACACAACGTTGCGCTTCGCATATTCCGCGATGTCCGGTTCGTGCGTGACGAGCATGATCGTAATACCGTGGTCGTTCAGCTGTTGAAAAATTTCCATCACTTCCACGCTCGTCTTACTGTCCAGGTTCCCGGTCGGCTCGTCGGCAAGAATGATCGACGGGTCGTTGACGAGCGCGCGGGCGATTGCGACGCGCTGCTGTTGACCCCCCGAAAGCTGGTTCGGCATGTGCTCGTAGCGCTCACCGAGTCCGACGATCCGGAGCGCCTCCATCGCTTTTTCTTGTCTGATTTTGTTCGACACCGTGCGGTAGAACATGGGGAGTTCGACATTTTCTAATGCCGAAGTCCTGGAGAGCAGATTAAACCCCTGGAACACAAATCCGATCTTTTCGTTCCGGATCCCTGCGAGCTGATCCCGGTTGAGTTGTCCGACGTTGACTCCGTCCAGAAAGTACTCGCCTTTGGTCGGAACGTCGAGGCAGCCGATGATATTCATAAAAGTAGATTTCCCCGAACCGGATGCGCCCATAATCGCAACGAATTCGCCCCTGTCCACGGAGAACGAAACGCCGCGTAACGCGTGCACTTCTACGTCGCCCATCGCATACGTTTTGACGACGTGGTCGACATGGATGAGAGAGTCATTGCCTGTCATGTTAAAACCTCATCCTGCCGCCGCCAAACGGAGCGGGGCCAGAATTTGGTCTCTGGCCAGTTATTCCCACCACCACTTCCTGACCCTCTTCAACTTTTCCCTTGAGAATTTCCGTGAAGGTGGCATCCATCATTCCCGGCCGGACAAAAATTGGGGTCAATTTTTTCTCTTTCGTCAACACCCAAAGTCGCGTCACGCTCGGCATGCCGCTAAAGTGTTCGCCGCCTGCTGCCCCTCCTTGTGCGCGTTCCATAAACCGGCGTCTCCTTTCTGCCCTCGCCGAATCATCAGACCCGGAGGTAGAATCGTTCTTCACTTCGACAAGATCCTGCGGCGGTTGGAACCTGAGTGCGATCGTCGGGACCTTTAACACTCCGTCTTTTTTCGCCACGAGAATAGTTACGGTCGCCGTCATCCCGGGCATAAGCTTCAAGTCCGGGTTTGGCACATCGATGATCACAGTATAATTCACAACGTTCTGAACAGTGACAGGCGCCAAACGAATTTGGGAGACCACGCCGTGAAACGTCTGTTCGGCGTATGCATCGACAGTGAACGTCACTTCCTGGCCGACTTTCACCTTGCCGATATCGGCTTCGTCAACGTCGGCCTGCACCTGCATTTTAGAGAGGTCGTTTGCGATCGTAAAAAGCACCGGCGCCGAAAAACTTGCCGCAACCGTCTGCCCGACGTCCACAGCGCGCGAAATTACGACGCCGTCGATCGGCGCTCTGATCGTTGCATATTTCAGGTTGATGATCGCACGGTCGAGCTCCGACTGGGCCTGTTTCTGCGCAGCGACATTGGACTCGTATGTCGTGATCGCCGCATCGTAGTCGGCTTGCGATGCAAGGCTCTTTGCCATCAAGGTTTTCGTACGGTCGAACGCTCGTTTCGATTCATTCGTCTGCGCTTTCGCTCGCTGCAAGTTTGCTTGTGCGTCTTCGACGGACGATTGTAAAAACGTCGGATCGATAAGTGCGACGATCTGGTTTTTCTTCACCTTGCTGTTAAAATCAACGTACAGCTTAGAGATGGTGCCGGATACCTGTGTTCCTACCTCCACCGTTGTATCGGCGCTAAGTGTTCCGGTCGCTGTGACGGTGACCGCTATGTCCCCGCGCGAGACCTTCTCGAACCGATAGTTCACGTCGGGAGTTGAACCGCTTGAAAAGTAATAAAATCCGCCCGCGCCGACGATTGCGACTGCGAGAACGACAATCAACACTATCCTGCTTTTCATTGTCTCCACTCTTTAAAAGGTTTTCGTTAAATCTTTGTAGTCATTTGACACAAAATCAGTTACGGGGTTTAACCGCTCTATAGGATACCCCGATGAGGCCGGCATCAAAACAACTATGGCAAAGAAAAGATTCACAGTCGCTCGATTGAACGTGCGAAAGAACTTGTCAATGGGATGACAAGTTCTTTCCAATAGCATAACGCCGCAACATTCCGAAGAATAGCATCACGATTTGCCGTGCTGCGAAGCGAAGACAGCCATCGCAGTGATATTGACTATGTCGGTCACTTCGACACCTGGAGTAAGCAGATACACCGGCTTCCGTATGCCGATAAGAATCGGCCCGATTGCCGACGCGCCGCCAACTTTAGAGAGAAGTTTGTACGCAATATTGGCAGAGGTGAGATCGGGACAGATCAAAATGTTGGCCGGCTCTTTCAATGTGCTGAATGGATAGAGCTCGTTGAGGATTTCCGAACTCATCGCCGTGTCCGCCATCATCTCTCCATCGACGACAAGCTGAGGCGCGCGCTGCCTGATGAGCTCCGTCGCGCGTCTCACCTTCTCCGTCAATGGATGCTGCGTGCTTCCAAAATTGCTGAACGAAAGCATGGCCACCCGCGGCACCACATCGATGCGCTTGACCCGTTCCGCAGTGAGAATTGCAATCTCCGCGAGGTCTTCTGCCGTCGGCTCGATATTGACCGTCGCATCGGCGATGAAGAGTGTTTGATTTTTAAAAACAAGCATATACAACCCGGCGATCCTACGCACGCCGTCTTCCGTTCCGATGATCTGCAACGCCGGACGCACCGTGTCCGGATAATGCTGTGTCAAACCGGAGATGAGCCCGTCGCCGTCGCCGTTTCTTACCATCATCATCCCGAAAACGTTATGGGTCTTCATATGACGCCGGGCAACGAATGGCGTGACGCCTTTCCGCTTCCTCAACTCGTAGTATGAGGAGACGTATTCTTCGAACTTCGGCGATTTGCCGGGGTTGATGATCTCAACGTTGGGAAGGTCGAGTCCCAACTCCTCGATTTTTTCATGGATCAGCGTTCTGCTTCCGAGAAGAATTGGCGTCGCAATTTTCTCTTCGACGATGATGTTTGCCGCGCGCAGGATCTTTTCCTCCTGCCCTTCGGGGAACACGATACGTTTCGGCGCACGCTGTGCCTTGTGGATAAAGAAGCGCATGATCTCCCGCGTCTTGCCAAGCCGCGCTTCGAGACTGTCTTTGTACGCTTCGATGTCCGGAATCGGATTGCGAGCCACTCCCGTATCCATCGCCGCTTTCGCGACGGCAACCGTCTCCCACAATAAGACACGTGGGTCGAACGGCTTGGGGATAATGTACTCGTTCCCGAATTCTATCTTTTTGCCTCCGTACACACGCATGACAGAATCGGGAACGTCTTCCTTCGCGAGCTTCGCAAGAGCCTGCGACGCCGCGATTTTCATTTCATCGTTGATGGCCGTCGCCCGTACATCCAACGCTCCACGGAAAATGAACGGAAAGCCGAGCACATTGTTGACCTGATTCGGATAGTCGGACCGTCCCGTCGCCATGATAATATCGTCGCGGACGCTCAACGCGTCTTCGTAGGTAATCTCCGGATCCGGGTTTGCCAGCGCGAAGACGATCGGTCTATCGGCCATCGACTTCACCATTTCCTTCGTCACAATCCCTTTGCCCGATACCCCGCAGAAGACGTCTGCTCCTTTCATCGCATCGGCGAGTGTGCGCGCCTCAGTTTCCGCCGCGAAGTAGGCTTTGTATTCATTCATCCCATCGGTACGGCCTTTGAAGATAACTCCTTTTGTATCGACGAAAAGGATGTTCTTCCGCTTGACGCCAAGTTTTTCATAGAGCCGCGCACATGCGATGCCCGCCGCGCCCGCTCCGGTAAAGACAACTTTCACGTCCCCGACCTTTTTCCGGACCACTTCCAGAGCGTTGATGAGGGCCGCTCCGCTGATGATCGCGGTTCCGTGCTGATCGTCATGAAAGACGGGGATGTTCATCACTTTTTTCAACGCCTCTTCGATCGCAAAACATTCCGGCGCTTTAATGTCTTCGAGGTTGATCCCGCCGAACGTCGGCTCGAGCATTTGTACGGCTTTAATGACATCTTCCGGCGCGCGCGCGTTGAGCTCGATATCGAAAACGTCGATGTCGGCAAATCGCTTGAAGAGAACGCCCTTCCCTTCCATAACAGGCTTCCCGGCAAGCGGGCCGATATCGCCCAGCCCAAGCACGGCCGTGCCGTTCGACACAACGGCGACGAGGTTTCCCTTCGCCGTATAGGTATAGACGTCTTCCGGATGCGCAGCGATCTCACGGCACGGTTCTGCGACGCCCGGTGTGTACGCAAGCGAGAGGTCCCGCTGCGTCGTGCATGATTTTGATGAAACGACTTCTATCTTTCCCCTTCTTCCCATCGAATGATAATCCAGTGCATCTTGTTTGCGTATCATGTGATATCTCCTAAAAGCATCGGTGTCAATGATTGTGTTAACGGACAGCAGTTATCTATGGTTAAAAATGAATGTGCACTGTAGCCTGAATTGAGTTCGTCGGCTGCAGATTGGGACTTACTTCGAAATTATAGAGAGAGGCGTCGACATAGGCGTCGAGCAGATTGACGATGTAGGCGATGGCAACATACCAGCCGAAGGTATCCCGCTGGTTTCTGTAGAAGTCCCTGAGCCCCTTATAGTATCCGGCCATCGTTTGGAACTGATCGTTGCCCGCAGCGACGCTGTCCAGCGCATTTTCGTACAGAGCACGATTCTGTTTGTAAAGATTGTCTTGGTTTTTATAGACTGAAAAGAAATAATATTCGAGACCCCAAATGACGGGCGCTTTCCAATACGACTCATTGTAAATTTGTCCCGCCCCCGGGAGGATCATGGATGCGCATAACGCAATTGTGGTCGATTTTCCGGGACGAAGCACAGTGTCCGGATTAGACAACGATTGCATGACAAGAGAGTCTTCATTGAACGTGCGACGCACGGAATCGGGAAGGGAGACGATCCGGAGGGGCGTCGGAATCGGCTGCTCATGATGTTCGAGTTCTTGAGCGCGCGCAGAGCATCCGATGCACAACCAGAGGAGACTTAAAAAGAAGGGTTTCAAATGGATTCCAAGTATGGGGAAGTTCCCGGCGCGAAATGGGCGTCTAATAAATCACGGCAACGACTTCGATTTCCACCAACACATCTTTCGGCAATCGCGCAACTTCGATGGTGCTGCGCGCGGGTGAAGCTTCGCCAAAATATTTTCCATAGACCTCGTTCATCGCGGAGAAATCGTTCATGCTTTTTAGGAAGACCGTCGTTTTTACGACGTGGGCAAAATCGGAGTGACTGGCGGTGAGGATGGCTTTGATGTTTTCACAAATTTGTTTTGTTTGCTCGGCGGCCGTTGTGCCGACCACTTCGCCCGTCGTCGGGTTGAGAGCAATTTGCCCTGCCGTGAAGAGAAGCTGGCCTTGTACTGCAACGGCTTGATTGTACGGACCGATAGGCGCCGGAGCTTTTTCTGTCTTGATAATTGTCTTCATGATTGTTCCCTCGGTCGATTCTTCCGCGCGAACAAAACGCGGTCGATGACTGTGAGTCTATTTTTCCAGCAACTCGAGCAAACGGTCGAGGTCGCCGGCATTGTAATATTCGATGACAATTTCCCCTCCGCCCCCCTGCTGTTTACGTACTGTCACTTTTGTCCCAAGGGATTGTCGCAGTCGTGTCTCGATGGACTGAAAACTCCCGTCGGATCGCGCCGTTGAAGAAGAATGATTTCGTTTGCCGCTTTTTTTTCCGAATTCTTTTGCAAGGTTCTCGACGTTGCGCACCGATAATCCTTGCTTCACGATCTTATCGTGCAATCGGAACTGCGTTTTCTCGTCCGGCAATGCGATAAGGGCGCGCGCGTGTCCCATCGAAATTTCATTTTTCCGGAGAGAGGCTTGTATCGGTTCGGGAAGGCGAAGCAGGCGGAGAAAATTCGTCACGGTCGTTCGGTCTTTTCCGATCTTTTGCGCCACTTCTTCCTGCGTGAGCCGGCATTCCTCGATGAGACGCTCATACGATGTCGCGATCTCGACCGGGTTGAGATGTTCCCGCTGGAGGTTCTCGACGAGCGCGAGCTCGAGCATCTCTTCGTCGGAGGAAACTTTGATGATGTACGCGGGGATGTTCTTGAGCCCCGCTTCCTGAGACGCCCTGACCCTCCGTTCGCCCGAAATCAATTCGTACCCACCGTCCGCCATTCGTCTCACGGTGATCGGTTGAATGACGCCTTTTTCAACGATAGAACGGGTCAATTCATCCAGCGCGGCGGTGTCAAAATCGCGGCGAGGCTGGTACGGGTTCGGACGAATTCTCGTCAACTCCACAGCGACGATGACGTTGTCTTCGCCGTGGTCGGCGGGAAGCGCCGCGGGGGAAACGGGCTGCTCCTGGACAGGCACGCGCGGAATGAGAGCGTTCAGTCCTTTTCCCAGCACGGATTTCGTCTTGTGACTTTCGGCCATAGTTCGGAATTCAACTTTACGATGGTGATGAAGTCCGCCCAGAAACTTCCGACTGGGGCGGCAGGGGCACAACGTTGGCTTGAAGCGGAGGAACAAAAGGCGCCGCTGCGGAGGTCGCGGCAATGGCGGCGTTTCGTTGATTGCGTTTCAGCACCTCCTGTGCAAGGTCGATATAGTTTCGTGTTCCCGCAGAAAGCGCGTCGTACAAAAGGATCGGTTTTCCGAAGCTCGGCGCCTCACTCAATCTCACGTTACGCGAGATCACGGTGGAGAACACCCGCTCGCCGAAATATTTCTTTACCTCTTCAACGATCTGGTTCGAAAGCCTCAACCGAGAGTCGAACATCGTCATCAACACGCCCTCTATTTCGAGAGGCGGGTTGAGGTTCTTTTTGACCATCGTGATAGTGTTCAAAAGCTGTCCGAGTCCTTCGAGCGCGTAATACTCGCATTGGACTGGAATCAAAACGGCATCCGCGGCGGTAAGAGCGTTAAGGGTGATCAACCCCAACGAAGGCGGGCAATCGATGATGACGTACTCATACGAAGAGCGGATCGACGCGAGCGCTTCCCGCATTTTCTTCTCGCGCTGAGAGACGTTGACCATTTCAATTTCGGCGCCGACAAGGTTAATGTGAGAAGGAAGGAGGGAGAGATAAGGCATCGACGTCTTCATAACGGCGTCGGGGGCGGCAATGTCTCCGATGAGCACTTCGTACATCGTCTTGTCGAGCGTCTTGCTTTCCACACCGACCCCGCTCGTCGCGTTCGCCTGAGGGTCGGTGTCGATAAGAAGGGTTTCGTGTTCAGCGGCTGAGATCGATGCGGCAAGGTTCACTGCGGTCGTGGTCTTCCCCACTCCTCCTTTTTGATTCGCTATGGCGATGATTTTTCCCATCAATGACTTGCCAGTCTTGTAGAAATTAGAAGGAGGATGATGCCGAGCGCAAGGTTGGTCCGACGCCTTGCGAGTATCTTCCGATGCTGCACAGTAAGACGACTATCCCTTTCTTCGGGGCCCGCCGAGGCCAAGATCGCTTCCATCCGTTTCACGATTCCAGTCCCAGAAACCGCTACTCCTACCATGATCACATAGATGCAAACCTTGAGGAGGAGCAGGTAGTCCCACTCTGATCGGTACTGGCCTAAAACGAACTTGTTGCTAAAAAGGATCAAGAATATCCCAGTGATTGCCGTCGTCCATACACACATCCAGACAAATCCGATGAAACGCCGTTCGATATGCACATAATGCTCTGAGCCGGTCTGTTTTTCATGCTGAAATACCGGGTAAAGAATGCCGCCCATATACAGAAGGCCGCCTAGCCAGACAACCGCGGAAAATACGTGAATAGTGCGCGTTGCCCACATCATAAATTCCATAATGAAATCATCGAAAAGGCGTTGGACCTGTAGCAGACCTTTAAATACTTGTTAGTAAGTTAATATAAATCTTTTTGAAAACTGATGCAATCAACTCAGATGTGTGGTGCTGGCTCAGTTTGACTAATGCAGAAATGAACCGGACACTTTTCTCTTTAAGTCCGTCAGAAGCCTTCACATTGAACTGGCCAAAAGGTTCGAGTGTCCGGTTCATTTTCAAACTGAGACACTACCAGATGTGTTATCAACCCTCGTAGAAAAACTCCCCAAACTACGTTGCATCATGGAACCCGATTGCGTATCTTGACCTCAAAAGCGTACAATATTGATGGAAAAATACTTTTTCGTGGGACTCGGCGGGTTTATCGGGAGCATGTGCCGTTATGGCATGTCCGGCCTTATCTATAAAATAGTAGGGGACCGGTTTCCGTATGGAACGATGGTCGTTAATATCCTCGGGTGCTTTACGATCGGTTTTTTGATGATGATGTTCGAAGAGCGATGGCTCGTCCACCCGAATTTACGGTTATTGCTGACGGTCGGCGTGTTGGGCGGATTCACAACATTCTCAACATTCAGCTATGAGACGATCGAATTATTCCGCGGGGGCAACTTCAATCTTGGATTGATCAACGCTTTCGGCAGTATGTGTTTTTGCGTTTCGGCTGCGTGGATGGGATCGATAGCGGCCAAACTTTTCTAGAAAGGGTGCGATGAAACTTTCAGGCGAAGGAAAACTTTTGAGAATATTTTTGGGGGAAGGGGATCGTTATGAAGGACAGCAGTTGTTCGAGGCGATCGTTCACCTGGCGCGCTCTAGGGGTCTGGCAGGAGCGACGGTGTTGCGCGGAGTCGAAGGGTTCGGCGCGCATAGCCGCATCCATAAATCCTCGATCCTCGAACTTTCAGAGGATCTTCCCATCCTCATTGAAATTGTCGACACAAGCGAAAAAGTAGAGGCGTTGATCCCTGAAATCGACGCCTATATCGAAAAAGCAAATTGCGGCGCAATGATGACGATGGAAAAGGTCGATGTGAGAAAATACGCGGCCGGTAAATAGCGGGCTACTCGACGACATCTCCCGAGACGATCTTATATCCCCTCAAGAATTCTTCAGCCGTCATTCTTCTTTTCCCCTCCTGCTGAATTTCCAAGATAGCGACGCTGCCGTTGCCCGTTGTAATAAGGAGTTTCGACCCCTCAACGACAACATACCCCGGCGCCAATTTCCGATCTTCGATTTCCGATTCTATACTTTTATAGACCTTCAAGAGCGTCCCCCGATGCATCGTCCACGCCGTTGGCGACGGTGAAAGCCCCCGGATAAAATTGTGAACGACCCCTGCGGGCTTCTTCCAGTCGATCCTGCAATCATTCTTGAAGATTTTCGGAGCGGGGGTTGACCGGGCCTGGTCTTGAGGATGGGGCGCCGTTTTTCCCATTTCGATGAGGCGCACGGTTTGCAAAACGATCTCTGCGCCGACCTCGGAGAGCGTATCGTGAAGCTCGCCCGCCGTCATCGTTCCGGGAATTGCAACTCGGGCCTGAAGAATGACATCTCCCGTGTCGACTTTTTCTTTTAAATAAAAGGTCGTTACCCCCGATTCTTTCTCGCCGTTGATGATCGCCCAGTTGATCGGAGCGGCGCCGCGGTATTTCGGAAGAAGCGACGCGTGCAAATTAAATGTCCCCATCGGAGGAAGCGCAAACACCTCGACGGGAAGAATGCGGAATGCGACGACCACAATGAGGGAAGGGTTATACGATCTGAGTGAAGCAATGAAGGCCGGGTCGCTGAGCGAATCCGGCTGCAAAATCGGGAGGGAATGTTTGAGAGCCGAATCTTTTACCGGGGTGAACGACACTTGCTGGCCTCTCCCCCGCGGTTTGTCCGGCGCAGTGACGACAACGCCGACATGGAAGTTATTCTTGAGAAGGATCTCGAGACTCGGAACGGCGAATTCCGGCGTCCCCATGAAGACGATATTCATTTTTTCTTTTTTTGCTTTTCACCGGGAGGCAATACCACTTCGTACTTCCGCTCGAAATCCCCCTTTGAGATCTTCTTCAGCTTGCTCCTGAGAAGCGCGCGCTTCGTCCCGCTGAGATGGTCGGTGATGAGAACGCCGTTCACATGGTCGATCTCGTGCTGAAGAACACGGCCGAGCATGCCGGCGGCTTCAATCTTCTGTTCCCGCAAATTTGGATCCTGAAATTTTACCGTTATCTTTTCCGCGCGCGGGATGACGTCGCGAATTTCGGGCAGACTGAGACATCCTTCTTCCAGTTCCCATTCCCCCTGTTCATCAACGATCTCCGGATTGATCAACGTCATCGGCTTTGTATCTTTGTATTCTTCCATGTCGGAGATATCGATGACAATGATACGGTCAAGCACGCCCACCTGGTTCGCGGCCAGACCGATCCCTCCGGACTCCCGCATCGTGTCGAACATATCCTGAATGAGTTGGATCATCCCGTTAGAAATTTCTTTGACGGGCTTGGCCTTCTTCTTCAGAACTTCGTTTCCGTAGACGTAGATAGGTAGCGTTGCCATTTCCGTTATGCGTGATGCGTTGCGTGTTCGTTGGACGTTATACGTTGTACGTTGTAGGTTGTAAGTTATGAGTCGTATCACGTAAGACGCAGAACTTATAACGTAGAACCTATAACGTAAAACTTATAACCCAATACCCTATTCCCTCCCTTCAAACCCTTACTCGACGATCCTTCTCGCCTCTGTGTACCTTTTTTTATAGTACGAGCTTTCGATAGATGAAATTGTCACGCCGAAAGCTTCGCTTGCATGAGCAAAGAGATCGTCCCCGATATAGATACCGACGTGTGAGGGGTTTGTGCCGGTGGTGTTAAAGAACATTAAGTCCCCGAATTTCAATTCATCGCGGGATATCGGCTTTCCCAGTTTCACTTGATCCGCCGTCGTTCGGGGTAATTGAACGTTGATAGATTGATCGTACACCGCATTGGTGAAAGCCGAACAGTCGATCCCCGATTTAGAGTCCCCTCCCCACACATACGGCGTCCCGAGGTAACTGAGGATCACGTCCATCATCTTTTGGTCGTCGATCTTGCCCGGCGTCCCGGTGCTGCTCCGTTCAGGAGGAGCGTTGCGGACCGTGGGAGATGTTTCCGGACTTTTCGATGGAGCGGGGCGCGCGCTTGAAAAGCGAACGACCACTTGGTTCACGTCGACCTTTCGGTCGTCTTCTTTTATTTCCTCTTCGACATGCTTAGATGTAAAACGCGGCCCGGTATTCTTTTTCTCATGTTGTTCGCTCCCCTTCGTTGCCTCTCTGCTGACAAACCTCGGCGAGGATGATCCGCATCCTGCGACGATGAGACAAAAGAGAACAAAGAAGAGACCTTTCATTTCCGTATCAATGTACGCGATTCACGCTCATTTGCAATATTGGCCTTCTCTCCACAACAAAAAAGCTCCTCGCACAAGGAGCCTTTTTTGGACATTCTCGTCTTGCGTGGTCCCTTCTATCCCAAATAGGCTCGGAGGTTCTTGCTTCTCGATGCGTGGCGGAGCCTGCGGATCGCCTTTTCTTTGATCTGCCGCACCCGCTCGCGCGTAAGGTTGAATTTTTCTCCGATCTCCTCCAGCGTCAACGAATGTTCGCGCTGCAACCCGAAGTACAGCCGGATGACCTCCGCTTCGCGATCGCTCAGCGTCGCGAGCGCCCGTTGCACTTCTTCCTTGAGAGATTCATCCATGAGGATGCTGTCGGGCGCCGGCTGGCGTTCATCCTGAATGACGTCCAGTAAACGGTTGTCTTCCCCTTGTGCAAACGGGGCATCCATCGACAAATGCCGTCCCGAGATCTTGAGGGTGTCGGCCACTTCAAACAACGACATGTCGAGCTCTTCGGCGAGCTCGCTTGCGCTCGGCTCTCTTTCGAATTCCTGTTCGAGACTGCTGAACGCCTTGCCGATCTTATTGAGCGCCCCGACGCGGTTGAGCGGAAGCCGTACGATCCTCGACTGCTCTGCAAGCGCTTGAAGGATGGACTGGCGGATCCACCACACCGCATAAGAAATGAACTTGAATCCGCGCGTCTCGTCGAAACGTTTCGCCGCCTTGATAAGCCCGAGGTTCCCTTCATTGATGAGATCGCCGAGCGACAACCCTTGATTCTGGTACTGCTTCGCAACGCTTACGACAAACCGGAGGTTCGCCTTCGTCAGCTTCTCGAGAGATTTTTGATCCCCCTTCTTGATGCGTTGTGCAAGGTCGATCTCCTGCTCGGGCGTGAGCAAGTCGACCTTTCCGATCTCCTGCAGATACTTGTCGAGCGACTGGCTTTCGCGGTTTGTATACTGTTTTGTAATCTTTACCATTCTACCATCACCTCAATAGTCATTGTATTTTCTTGACGTCGATCCTGTCGACGATGCCGACGATGCTTGCATCGACAGGGGCCATATCAACCGGAAGAGGAATAACCGCTTCGGCTGCTGTTATATAGAACACCGTTTCTCCCGTTCCCGCTCCCACAGTATCCACAGCAACGATCGGGGATCCGGCTTTTTTTCGTTCCGCGTCGATGGGCTGAATGAACTGGAGCTTAAAGCTTTTGAGATGCTCGTCCTTTCTTGTCGCCCAAATCGTTCCGATCACTTTTGCAAGGAACATCGTCGATCTCCGTTTGATGCGCGTTCAGCGCTCGGTAACGTCGAGCTTATCCACTACCGCCATGATAACGGCGTCCACGGGCTTATTTTTCGTCGCCGCCGTTTGGCGCGCCGAACTTCCGGAGGCGACCAGAACGACGTCGCCGACCCCCGCCTGGACCGTGTCGACGGCGACGACGAACGAATCTTTCAGCGTATAATCGAGGCCGACATGCCGGACAATTTGCAGGGAGGCGCCGACGAGTGCTTCGTCTTTTCGTGTAGCCCACACGGTTCCGACAACTTTTCCGAGAATCATGGCGTACCTTTCGGAGCTTATGAGTGAGAAACCGACCGTACGGTTCGATGGCCGATCGCGAGTTCCCGCACCGGGATGACCTGTAATCCTTTGATGCCCGAGAATCGTTTGGGATTCATCGTCACAATGGGCAGTTTGCTTTCCTTGCACACGCCGGCAATGAGGAGGCACAACGCGTTTCGACCGGCCGCTTGCTGCCGCGAAAAAATCGCGCCGACGGTTTTTGCGCTCTTTGAATTAAGGCCTAACACCTTCATTGCGCTCATCGCGTCGTCCATCGCCTGAATTTCCCTCTCGCTCCGCGCAAGCGCAAACACCTCGATGGCGTTGAACGCCGTCGTATAACAAAAATATTCGTTCATCGCGCTCCGGAGTATCGAAGGCCCATCATCGTGAACGAGATGTTCGAGGATGATGCCGGTATCAATAACAATTTTCCGAGTACTCACGCCGAGAACCTTTTCAATCGCTTCTTGAAGCCGGCGTCGGCCGTGAGCAATCCCTCGGCACTCAAGAATTTGACGACCTGCTCCCTCTCTTCAAATTGTATCTTCCCTATCCGTTCTATTTCGTCGTCGGAGACGTCCCTCGCCGTCAGTTCTTTGGAGAGGACCCCGCCGACGATTCTCACCGTAACCTTCGCTCCATGACGCAATCGAAGGTCGTCTGCGACCAGGCGGGAAAAATGGATCTTTCCCTCTTCATCGACCTCGGCTTCAAATTCAACGCTATGTTTGGCGTGTTCCATGCTCCGGTCAAAAAACTACATTGAGAAAACTTGTCCCTGCGAGAGCGGGATCGTCAACGCCGAAGTACTGAGCCACCGTTTTACCCGCATCGGCGAATGTCTTGCGTACGCCGAGGTTCACTCCTTTTTTCCCTTTTTTGGAATACGTGAGGAGAGGAACGTATTCCCGGGAATGATCGGTGCTCTGATCTGTGGGGTCGTTTCCGTGGTCGGCGGTGATGAACAGAAGGTCGTCGCCGATGAGCGTCTCGAGTATGCGCGGCAGGCGGTCATCAAAAAATTCGATCGCCGCTGCCATCCCTTTTGGGTCCTGGCGATGTCCGTAAAGCATGTCGAAGTCGACGAGGTTCGTCATGATGAAACCGCGGTCAGTTGCAGAAGACCGCTTGACAATTTCCTCGATTCCCTCTTCGTTCGAATGCGTATGGATCTTTTCCTTAAGCCCGCGTCCAGAGAAGAGATCGTCGATCTTTCCGATAGCGATTGTCGGGATGCCATTCTTGGAAAGGACGTCGAGGATCGTCGTGCCGGGTGCCTGCAAGGAAAAATCTCTCCGGTTCGTTGTTCGCGTAAACTTTCCATTCTTCCCGATGAACGGTCTCGCGATGACTCTGCCGACCGCATGTTCTCCGACCAACACTTCGTCCCGCGCAACCTGGCATATCCGATATAACTCGCGCAGCGGAATCACTTCTTCATGCGCCGCTATTTGAAAAACCGAATCGCCCGACGTGTAAACGATCGGATATCCTGTCCGCACATGCTCGTTCCCAAATTCTTCGATGATCTGCGTTCCCGAAGCCGGCCTGTTGCCCAGCACACCGCGCACTCCCGTCGCCGATTCGAATTTTGCGATCAACGCCGGCGGGAATCCTTTCGGATAATACGGAAAATCTTTTTCGACGATGATACCTGCCATTTCCCAATGACCGGTCGTGCTGTCTTTCCCTTTGGAAACTTCCTGCATCTTCCCGTAACAACCCTCCGGCCTCTCTACAGGTGAGACTCCTTCGATCGAAGCGATGTTCCCGAGCCCGAGCTTTTGCAACGCGGGAACGCGGAGTCCGCCTACTGCCTTTGCAGTGTTCCCAAGAGTGTTTGCTCCCACGTCTCCGTATGCTGCGGCGTCCGGCGCTTCACCGATACCGACGCTGTCCAAAACGATGAAAACAATTTTGCCGGACGGATTCAATTATGCGTAGACTTCCTTTTCGTTGCACTTACAGATTTGCACTAACGAGCGGTTGAAACGATAAGAACCCGTTTCGGTCTTCACCGAATGGATGTACTCGGTCGGCACCTTTAAAGCGCCGCACTTCGGACATTTGGTCCCTTTCTCAGCTCCAGCTTTCTTTACTTTTTCCGCAAAATCTTGCTGCTTTGCCATAAACTCCTCTTGATGGTTTTAATTGAATTAAGTCTGTTACAACATGAACGTCGAACGTTTTAAAATACGCGGACGATATTCCCCCCCGCTTCTTTCGCCTTCTCGAGAACTTGGCCTGCATTGCCAACGCACTCCTCTGCGGTCATTCCTTCCGTCGCTCCGCAAATACCCACCGTCGCCGAAACCGAGAATGTCTTTTGTTCAAAAGTCACGACGGAACTGGCGATAGCCGACCGGAGTTTTTCCGCCCATAGATAAGCGTCCTTCGAGGGAGTTTTCACCAGGATAACGCCGAACATTGATTGATCGTAACGTCCGATCGTGTCGTACGAACGCACACTCGAGCGAAGAATCGATGCAACTCTTGCGACTGCCGCATCCGCCCCCGCTTTTCCGTATCGTCCCGTAATGTCGGCAAGGGACGACAACGAAAAGAGCAAGAACGAAACATCCACGCCGTCGTCGTCGGCACGCTGAAGCTCTTCGGCGAGCCGTTGGAGCAAATATTTTTTGGAGACGGCCCCCGTGCTTTCATCAACAACGACGAACTCCTTAATAATCTCGTTTGCCTCGTGGAGCTCGAGAGCGATGCCGGCGACCGAGGCGAGGTTGGACACCGAAGCGATCTCCTTCGCGCCGTACGCATTCTTTTCTCTGCACTCCAACGTCAGAGCACCGTAACATTTGTTCGCCGACGAAACCGGGATCGCGGCGAACGAACCGACGCGCGCGATGCCGAGCGACGCTTCGTTAAGGAGGAACCTTGGCTCGTTCGTCTTTGATAAGTCAGCGATGTCTTGCACCGCGTTGTTCTTGATCGTTTTTCCGACGATGCTCGCGTGGAAATCTAACACTTGTTTTGCGACGACATACCGATGGTTATGACGCGTGCGGACGTTTGCGACAACCCATTGCTTTTGACCTTCGTCGAACAACGTGAGTGTCATCGCGTCCCACGGGACCAGTGAAGACGCTTCTTCGGCAAGGGCGTTGCCGATATCCGACACCTCCGCTCCTTCGAACGCTTTGAGCCGGAACCGGTTTTCGGTCTTAAGAATATCGCTCTCGCTTAAGAGGTCATACTTTTCAGTCGAACTCTTGAGGACGGCGGAGAGCATCTTCGTGAATTTCGCCAGGAGCAAGATCGATTCCTGCCCGTACGCATCGTCAGCCGTACTGTCGACTGCAAGGACGGCGACCGGCAGCTGATGATCGCCTGCACGAGGATAAAACACCGGAACGCTGACAAACGATTTTATTTCCTGAAGACTCGTATAATACGGTACGATATCCCTCTCGGCGTTCGAGGCGATGTTGGTCACCACTTCCGGCTTACCGGAAATCGCTACCTGGCTGACAATATCGTTCGCGATAGATATTTTCCGCGCTGTGGAGAACGATCCGCTGTCGGTCAGCTTCCCCTCGAGAACAAGCTGCTGCGCTTCGCGGTTCACCCAATAAAACGAGACGGTGTGCGCAAACATCACTTCCTTCACAACCGCCAGCACCTTTTGAAGAAGAGAATTAAATTCGTTTTTCGGTTCGCCGTGTCCTCCGGCCGATGACGATTGTTCGTCGTCGACAAAATCCGACGGAGAGAACGTCATGGCTTGTTGAGGGCGTTCCGCGGGCTCGTCAAAACGAACTTCGTGTTGCGGCTCCTCTTCCTTTTCAGGCTCGGTACGTTCCGGGACGAAAGCCTTTTCCCAGTCGATCTTCTCCTCCTCCTGTTCGTCGGAGGGTGGAGCTTCCATGACGCTTTGCTCCGAAACTAATCCGGAAGACTCTTCATGATCGTCGTCGTGTCCACCTTCATTCTCTCCCTGCATTTTCTCGCGGATCGAGTCGAAGAGATAGAAACCCGCAACTCCTGTGATCGCAAAACTAAAGAGTTTCGTGAGCAGCGTGCCCGACCATAATCCTAAAAAAAACAGAAGGACTCCGATGCCCGCAACTACGCCCTCATGAAGTGACAGTCTGGAAAAAACATTCTGAAAGGCGATTCTCTGCAGCTTTTGCGGCATTCTGAGTCCTTGTAATAACAGAAATCGCGTAGAGGAGTTAAATTTATTCAATTATAGGCGGAAAGTCAAGGAAATTAGGCGAAGATCAACATATCCGCATGTGCTGTCAAGTTGATGGCGTGTCTTTTTTTTTGTACTATGGCTATAATAATACTTGTCTTACGCTTCTTCAGAAGGTACACCTTCCTATGAAAGCTGTCATCATGTCCGGCGGATTTGGGACGAGGCTGAGACCCCTTACCTGTAACATTCCGAAACCAATGGTTCCCGTCATGAACAAACCGATGATGCAACACATCGTCGGTCTGTTGAAGAGTCACGGCATCACCGATATCGTGTCGACGCTGTTTTACCAGCCGGAGATCATCACTTCTTTTTTTAAAGACGGGGCGGAGTTTGGCGTCAAGATGCAATACCGCAAAGCCGAAGCGGACTACGGCACGGCAGGAAGCGTACGCAACGCGGCCGATTTTCTCGACGAGCGATTCATCATCATCAGCGGCGACGTGCTGACGGACTTCGACCTCTCTAAAGCAATAGCGTTCCACGAAAAGAAAAAGGCGAAGGCGACGCTCGTCCTTACTCATGCGAAGAACCCGCTTCAATTCGGCGTAGTGATGTCGAACGCCGAGGGCAAAGTGACGCGCTTCCTCGAAAAACCGTCGTGGGGAGAGGTCTTCAGCGACACGATCAATACGGGCATTTACATTATCGAGCCCGAGATGCTTCAGCTCATCCCCTTCCAGGAAGAGTTCGATTTCAGCAAAAATCTTTTCCCGCTGCTTCTCGAGCGCGATGCCGGATTGTTCGCTTACATCTCCGACGGCTATTGGCGCGATATCGGGAACCTCAACGAGTACCAAGAGGCCCACTTTGACGCGCTCGACGGACAAGTGAACGTGCAGTTCGAGGGAAAGAAAGTTGGGAATTGCACCATGGGGGAGAACTCAAGGACCCTCACGCCGCCGGAGAAAATGCAAGGGACGGTCCTCATCGGAAAAAATTGTACGATCGGCAGGGACGTCACCCTCATTCGCTCGGTCATCGGCGACGATTGCATTGTCGAGGACGGCGCGGTGATCCGCAATTCGATCGTCTGGTCTAAAAGCAAGGTCGGACGGTTTGCCGAACTCTCGTCGTGCGTGTTGGGGCACCAATCGGATATCGGAGAACATGCTCGCGTCGACGACAATGTGTTCGTCGGCGACAAATGCACGATCGGTAAACAGAGCAGGCTCGCCTCTAACATCAAACTCTGGCCTGAAAAAGTCGTCGAGGAAGGGGCGATCCTGACGCGCAGTCTCGTGTGGGAAGATAAATGGCTCCGAGAACTGTTCAGCGATTCACGCATCACGGGCCTCTCCAATATTGAAATGAACCCCGAGTTCGGCGCGAAGCTTGGCGCGGCCTTCGGCGCTTTCGTCGGGAAGGGAAAAACCGTCCTGACGAGCCGCGACTCCGACAATGTTTCCCGGATGATCAACCGTTCCTTCATGTGCGGCCTGATGTCCGCCGGAGTGGACACGGGCGACCTTCGCGCAACGTCGATCCCGATCCTCCGGCACGAGCTTCGCAGCGGAAAAGACGCCGGCGGGATCCACGTGCGGAAATCTCCGTTCGATAAAAATCTCACCGACATTATTTTCTTCGACCACAACGGCAAGGATCTGCCCTCCAATAAGACAAAATCTGTTGAACGGCTTTTCTTTGGGGAAGATTTTCCCCGTGCGGGATACAACAGCGTCGGCGGTATTGGGTTTCCCGAACGAGCGCAAGAAAGTTACGTCGAGCATTTTCTCTCGACAATCAACACGGATGCGATCTCGCAGGCGAAGTTCAAGCTTGTCGTCGACTATTCCAACGGCATTGCATCGACGATCTTTCCGAACATTCTCGGATCGCTCCAGTGCCAGGTCCTTGCATTGAACGCGTACCTCGACCGCAAGCGGTTGACGAGAGACAAAGCGGAATTCGATTCCGCCGTCGTGCAGCTCTCGCACATCGTCACATCGCTCGGCTACGATGTCGGATTTTTGATCGATGCGGGAGGCGAGAAAATCTTTGTCGTCGACGAAAAGGGAAATTTCATTCAAAACGACCGGCTGTTGACCCTCGTGACGCACCTATTCCTTACTGCCAACCCCGGCGTACGAAAGATCGCCGTGCCGATCACGGCTTCCGCCGAGGTCGACCTTATTACGAAGGGGATGGGCGTGGAAACGGTCAAGACGCGAGACAGTCATCTCGCCCTCATGGAGGCCACATCGACGAAAGACGTCCAGTTTATCGGCGGAACAAAGGGCGGTTTTATTTTCCCTGATTTCCTGTTTGCGAGCGACGGGATGTACAGCGTCGCCAAAATTCTGGAAATGATGGCGCTCGCGGGCAAGCGGTTTGGCGTGCTCGACAAGGAAGTCCCGCGGCTTCACCTCCTGAAGCGCAGTATCCATTGTCCGTGGGAACGAAAAGGGAAAGTCATGCGCCACATGATGCACGATACGGAAGGAATGCAGCGCGTCCTTGTCGACGGGATAAAAGTTTTCTTCGATAACGATTCGGCATCCACCTCCGTCCTCATGTGGCCGGATAAGGCAAAGCCGCTGTTCCACATCAACGCCGAATCGACGGCAAAAGAAACAGCGTCGTCCCTTCTTTCGCTGTATGAAACAAAGATCCTCAGCTGGAGGGATGCGGGTGAATAAAAAGGGTTCTGTTGGTGATGCTACCGTCCAATGACAAAGCTCCTTCTGGAACAATGCAGCATCTCGGTCTTCCAGAAACCTTCCGAAGGTTTTTTGATTGAACATTGAAAAAGCTTTGGCATTTGCTCATTTTAGATAGAAAACCTTCGGAAGGTTTGCGATCGATCGTCAAAAGTAACCCACTGCCGGTATCTCCCTTCTCTTTACATTTCAAACTCAAAAGCGTATATTAGCAGGCACGTTTGACGAATTAGGAGATTGTTCCGGACATGAAAATTAGCGACATCCTCGACGAATCGTTGGTAAAGACTCAGCTTGCAGGCAATACGAAAGACGAAATCATTTCTGAGATGATCGATATTGTCGGCACCTCAAAAAAAGTGATCGACAAAGAGAAGGTCAAAGAGGCAATTTTCGAGCGGGAAAAAATAATGTCGACCGGCGTTGGCAACGGTTTCGCGATCCCCCACGGTAAAACCGACGCCGTCTCGGACATCGTTGCGGCATTTGCCATTACAGCCGAGCCGATCGACTATCAATCGCTCGACGAGCAGCCCGTGCGACTGGTCTTCCTTCTTGTCGGCAAAGACAGCATGGTAGGTCCGCACATTAAGCTGCTCAGCCGCATCTCCCGCTTAATGAATAAAGAAGAGTTCAGAAAAAAACTCCTGTCCGCATCGTCGCCGAAGGAAGTGCTCGACATTTTTCGCGCCGAAGAAGCGACCTATTTCGACAATTGATCCGATTGAGATCGCCATTTTTAGTCTTCAGACCATACGTCCGTTAAGCGCTTTTTCCGCAGACCTGCCCGTTTCACGAAACCTCAGCCTTTACGATCAAACCCGACCTTGTCCAAGAACGGAGCATCGCCCGCGGGGAATTTCTTGCTCAACGCTTGTCGAAGCTATTGCACGGTGAACATGTGACGTTTAAATCTATTCGCGGCACAAAAGATATTCTTCCGGGAGACACCGAGCAATGGCAATTTGTCGAAGCCGCGGTGCGAAGGGTTTTTCACTGGTTCAACTACAAAGAAATCCGCACCCCTCTTTTTGAACAGACCGCTCTCTTCTCTCGCAGCATCGGCGCGTTGACCGATATTGTGGGAAAGGAAATGTATACCTTCACCGACCGGAGCGAAGAGAGTCTCACACTCAGACCAGAGGGAACCGCATCGGTCATCCGCGCCTACCTTCAGCACAATCTCGGAGAATCGTTGCCGCTTGTCAAAGTGTATTATCTTGGCCCGATGTTCAGACAGGAGCGTCCGCAAGCCGGAAGGCTGAGGCAGTTCCATCAATTCGGCGCAGAAGCAATCGGCTCGGCCCAGCCGGAAACGGACGCAGAGATCATCGCGTTGACCGTGCAAATTTATCGAGAACTCTCGATCAACCAGTTTGTCTTGAAGATCAATTCGGTCGGATGCGAGAAATGCCGCCCTCATTACAAGGAGGTCTTGCGTGCCGAGTTGAAAAAGATCGCGTCGAAGTTATCGCCGGACAGCCAACGCAGGATAGAAGAAAATCCGATGAGGGTGCTCGATTCGAAAGACGAAAACGACCGTGCATTGACGGCGCACATGCCGATGATCATGGACTATCTTTGCCCGGAGTGTGCCGACCATTTTGAAAAACTAAAAAAATGCCTGAACCTGTTTCAGCTCCCTTTCGAGATTGACGGGCGGCTTGTGCGCGGACTCGACTATTATACAAAGACCGCGTTCGAACTGACGAGCAATGATCTTGGCTCTCAGGATGCCCTCGCCGGCGGCGGCCGATACGATCTTCTCGCTCAAGAGCTCGGAGGGAAGGCCACGCCGGGCGTCGGGTTCGCCGCTGGGTTTGAACGTCTTCTCATGGTGCTGGAAAAGAAGGGGATAGAGCCAGTGAACCCGGTCGCGCCGCTCTTGTATCTTGCTGCCGCAGAAGAAGCGTCCCGCGATTGGGTGATGTCCAAAACTATGGAGTTACGCGCTGCGGGTCTTGCGGTGGAAGCGGACTTCCTCTCGCGAAGCCTTAAAGCGCAAATGCGGGACGCAGACCGTCAGAAAGCTCTCTTCGTTGCGGTCGTCGGCCAGCAGGAACTGACATCCGGCACGGTGAGTCTAAAGGAAATGAACTCCGGAAAAACGCATGAGGTTGATCTCGCCGGCCTTGCGCAATGGTTCTCCAAAAGGCAGCCTTGATGGCAAAGAAAAAATATAGAGGGATCGAATATCGGATGCTGATCCAGCCGACGTTCGACGAAACGCTAAAAAAAACCGGTACGGCCTTTCTCGTTGAGACAGTAAAGCAATTCAGTAATTTTCGCTACGAAGTGGTCGTCGAGGAGACCCGGAGCGAAGGCCGGCTTGAATGGATGTTGCACGGCCTGCGGGCTCCCGAGCTGCTCATGCCGTCATTCGGCGGGGCGCAATTCCGAAAAGTCTACTTCGATCTTAAAAGTTCGTTATCTTTCACGCTCAAAAAGATCGACGGCGAGACGAACCAATTCACCCTGAAAATTCTTGCGTCCGGAATCTCCGTGAAGGATTTCGAAGGAAAACCTTTTGTCTCCGTCTACACGTCCGAGACATTGTTCGAAAAAATGCGGCCGCAAGAAATGGAAATCCCTCATCGTAAGCCCGACGTGAAGAGGCCATCGCTCCTCGGGCCAAAGACAAGAAGAAAATAATGTATCCAAAGCTATTTCAAATCGGTCCGTTTACGGTCTACAGTTACGGCCTGATGCTCGGCATCTCGTTCATTATCGCAAGCCTCCTGCTCACGAGCGAGCTCAAGCGAAAAAAACTGAACCCGGAAATTGGAAGCGCAGTGACCTTCCTTGCTCTGTTTGGAGGAGTCGCCGGTTCGAAAATTCTTTACCTCATCGAGAATTGGTCCTTCTTTGTCGCAGATCCATTCGGGATGGCGTTTTCTCCCGGAGGCCTTACCTGGTATGGCGGGTTCGCCCTCGCGACGTTGCTCATTTACATTTATGCGAAGAAAAAGAAATTACACTTCCTGACAATCGCCGATGCGACTGCCCCTGGTCTGCTCTGGGCGTACGGTATCGCGCGCATTGGCTGTCATCTTTCCGGCGACGGCGACTACGGGTTCCCGACAACGCTGCCGTGGGGAGCGGATTATTCCAAAGGAACGTATCCCCCCTCTCTCGCCTTCAGAGGCTTCCCCGAGGTGACATCGAAATTTCCTCACGGCATCGTCCCGGACACCACGCTGTGTCAGCCGACCCCAATCTATGAATTCATCATCTGCTCGATCATCTTCTATTTCCTGTGGAGAAACAGAGCAAAGATCACCGGGACCGGAAGAATGTTCATGTGGTACCTTATCGCAGCCGGCTCGGAACGGCTTGCGATCGAGTTCATAAGGATCAATCCACGATTATTGTTCGGGCTCTCTGAGGCGCAATTGATTTCCATTCCGCTTATCATTATGGGCATTATCGGTTTACGGTTGATCGATACGGGAGAAAAAAAGCCGGCGTCATGAGAACGGTTACGCTCGTGTCAAAAAAGGATTGCCATCTCTGCGAGGCCGCTAAAGAAGTGCTGCTGAAAGCCCGTGAACGAATGTTCTTTACGCTCGATGAACGAAAGCTCGAAATCGGCGACGCGGATTACGCAACATACAGCGAGCGGGTACCGGTGATCCTCATCAACGGAGAGTTCGCTTTTCAGTACCGCGTTTCGGAAAGGCAGTTGCTCGAACGGTTGAACGAGATTCACGAACCGGGAGCGGCTTCATGAAAATAATTGCCAAAACGTTTGAAGCGATAGGCATCGCATGTTTGATGATCGGCCTCATCGATGGCATGATGGGAAGTATGTGGCTGGAGCTATACCTTCTCATCATCGGCCTCGTCGTGTTCTTCGCCGGCTGGGGGATCGAAAAATCGCTTAAGAAGAAACAGACTCAGCAGGCGCCATGAATATTATCGCCGGACGCAAGCCTGTCATCGAAGCCCTCAATGCCGGGACCCTCATCGAGAAAATATATATCCTCCGTGGTACTCATGGTGAGCCGATCGATGCGATTCGCCGGCTTGCGCGACAACGAAATATCCTGTGCACCGACGCCGACCGTCACGTGTTCGACAAACTGAGCAGCGATGTTCATTCTCAGGGGGTCATCGCAATTACGGGCGTGAAGGAGTACACAGAGGTCGACGAAATCCTCTCCATTGCTTCGTCGAGCGGCGAAAAACCATTTCTTCTGATCTTCGATGAGATCGAAGACCCGCACAATCTAGGAGCTCTCATCCGCACGGCGTTCTGCCTCGGCGTGCACGGGGGAATCCTCCCGAAACATAACGCCTCCCCTGTCAATGAAACCGTCGCAAAGACCTCAGCCGGAGCGAGCGCTCATTTTCCTGTCGCCAAAGTCACGAACATTGTCTCAGCAATCGAGGAACTCAAGAAAAGCGGAGTCTGGGTCGTCGGAGCGGATGCAAACGCTCAGAAGAGTTTCGCGGAGGTCGACTATACGATGCCCATCGCAATCGTTGTCGGCAACGAAGGAAAAGGCATCCGCCGATTGGTAAAGGAAAAATGCGATTTCCTCGTTTCGATCCCGATGGCGCGATCGTTTGATTCGTTGAACGTCTCCGTCGCGGGAGCTTTGATGATGTACGAAGTATACCGAAAACGGTCGAAGCGTTAATATTTTAGTTAGCGATGAAACGCGGGAATAAACCGAACGCAGAGATTGTCTAACAAACAAGGCCCATTTATTCTCAGCCACAGCACACTTCCCCAAAAGCAAAGGAGCCGCAGAATAGCCCGTCTTGATACAGTAGGTTAACGTGAGTTGAATTTTTCAACGGGAATTTTAAAGATATTGCGTCTTTGTTTTGCCCTTTCTTTGTTTACCAAAACCTTTTCGACACTATCTACGTACGGTAGTTGTTGTTAATGCCAAACGGAACAGGGTGCATTGTATCGCAACGCACTTCTTAAATTTTAAGCATCCGAGAAGAATGAAAAGAACAGACCGCCGTAAACGGGCTAAATCCGTGTTAGGAAAGTTCCGTACTATGGACAGTCGTTTCTTTTTTCCGTCTTCCATTACAGCATTGTTTCTGCTCAATATCATCTTCTCAACGCCTTCCGTGGCACAGCGGTCGTATTCATTCAGCGGAACGATCAGGGACGCCGCAACGGGCGAGATTCTCATCGGAGCTTCTGTCCTGGTCAAGGATTTGAAGACTGTCGGAGTATCGTCGAATGCCTACGGATTTTACTCCCTGACAATTCCCGAAGGGCGCCACGTTCTTTCGGTTCAATTCATCGGATACCATGCATCGGTCGACACAATTTTCCTCGATAAAGAACTGACGTTAAATTTCAATCTGTCGCCCGAACTCGTCAAGATCAACGAAGTCGTCGTTACGGGAGAACGGTCCAATAAAAACGTTACGTCGACGGAGATGAGCTCAAACAACCTTGAGGTGCACGAGATCAGTACGATCCCGGTGCTTCTCGGCGAAAAGGATGTTTTGAAGACGATTCAATTGCTCCCAGGCATCGAAGGGGCCGGAGAAGGAAGCACCGGTTTTTACGCTCGCGGGGGCGGAATCGACCAGAACCTCATTATGCTGGATGAAGCGACGGTCTACAATTCTTCGCATCTCCTCGGCTTCCTGTCGGTGTTTAACTCCGACGCGGTCAAAGACGTCAAGGTGATGACGGGGGGAATTCCGGCCGAGTACGGAGGGCGTCTTTCATCTGTGGTCGACATCCGGACAAACGACGGGAACATGAAAGAATACGACGGGTCGGGAGGCATCGGCCTTCTTGCATCACGACTGACCGTCGGAGGCCCGATCGTAAAAGACGAGGGCTCCTTCGATATTTCTGCGCGGCGGACATATGCGGACTTGTTTTTGCGTCTCTCAAGCGACACGACGATCAACAGAGCCAGCCTGTATTTCTACGACCTCAACGCAAAAGCCAACTACACGCTCGGAATGCAGGACCGCGTGTACATTTCAGGGTATTTCGGTAGGGACAATTTCGCGTATCCGAACCTCTTCGGGTTCAACTGGGGGAACGAAACGGCGACACTGCGGTGGAATCACATCTTCGCGGAACATCTCTTCTCGAATACATCGCTCATCTACAGCAACTATGAATACAGCAACAACGTGACTTCGGGAACGAGTCAATTCACGATCACGTCGGGGATCCAGGATGCAAACTTCAAGACTGACTTTCAATATTTCGTTGATGCGCAGAGCAACGTGAAGTTCGGTATCAACTCGATCTATCATACCTTCCTGCCCGGGACCGTCACTGCAACGGCGGGAAGTACGTTCAACGGCATCACGATTCCAGACCGGTATGCATTGGAGAATGCTGCGTATGTCGCTCATGAAATCGAAGTTCTCACAGGGTTCAAGCTCGACTACGGCCTGCGGTTTTCCTGGTTCAGCCTCTACGGTCCTGGCCAGGTGAAAACGTACGATGAGAACGGAGATGTCCTCACGACAACTTCTTACGGTACGGGCCAGGTCATCAAAACCTACACGGGACTCGAGCCACGTATCTCGGCAAATTATCTTCTTGACGAAACAAGCTCGGTGAAGGCATCGTACACGCGCACGTCGCAGTACCTGCATCTTCTCTCGAACTCGGTGACCTCAAACCCAAGCGATCTGTGGGTACCGAGCAGCAACAACGTGAAACCGCAGTACGCCGACCAGGTCGCCGTCGGGTATTTCAGAAATTTTAACGACAACGCGTTAGAGGCCTCGCTCGAACTCTACTATAAGAACATGCAGAACGTGATCGACTACAAAAACGGCGCGGACCTTCAGTTCAACCCGGACGTCGAGGCGCTCCTCAGTTACGGCCGTGGATGGAGTTACGGAGCCGAATTTCTTTTGCGGAAAAAATACGGGCCGCTGACGGGCTGGATCGGATACACGTTGTCACGGACGGAAGAACAGTTCGCGGACATCAACAATGGAGCGCCCTTCCCCGCTCGACAGGACCGGACGCATGACATCTCTATTGTTGCGATCTACCAGTACAGTCCCAAGTGGACATTTTCGGCAACATGGGTCTATAATACAGGCAACGCGGTCACATTTCCGAGCGGCAACTACATCCTCGAAGACGTACGGCTCGTCCCCTATTACACTGAACGGAACGGCTACCGAATGCCCGCGTATCATCGCCTCGACCTTTCGGCGACATGGACCCTCGGCCCAAAATCGAATTTAGATTTCTCGGTCTACAATGCCTACAACCGGATGAACCCTTATGCAATTTACTTCCGAAGGGATCCTAACGATCCGAATCAAACGCAGGCGGTGCAAACGACGTTCTTCCCGATCATTCCTTCGGTGACGTACAATTTCACTTTTTGATCTATCTTGAGGTCTGCCGTGAAACATCTTTCAGTTCTAACTTTCCGTCGAGCAGCAATTTGCGGAGCGCTCTTCGCTCTATTTTTCTTTGATGGTTGCCAGCAAGTCGTCTCGATCGATCTCAATAAAGCCAACCCGCACACCGTAATAGAGGCGAACGTCAACGATCAACCCGGACCGTACATAGTGAAGTTGTCGAAAACCGGGAATTATTTCGAGCCGGCGCTTGTCTTTCCAACGATCTCCAACGCTCTCGTTGTTCTGACAGACAATTTCGGTCAGTCTGATACGTTAAAGGAAACGGTTCCCGGAACATATCAATCGTCGCGGCTGCAAGGCCTGCCCGACAGAACATATTCGCTCGAAGTCGAGGCTGAGGGCCAATCCTACTCCGCTTCATCCTCCATGCCGACAAAGGTATTCATTGATACCATTTACGCATTGTCACGGCCGGCGGATCGTGGAGAACCGGGGTACGATATTTATGTGACCTTTAAAGACCCTCCCGAAGAGGGGAACTACTATCGTATCAATGCAAGTTCAAGCGCGCCCATTTCCGCAGATTCGATCGACGGAAAACGTTATCGTCTCTATACCGATAAACTGACGAACGGGAACGAAATGCAGGAGCGGATCAGAGCGGGGAGAAATGTTTCGGCGGGAGATACGATAACCATAGAACTTCTTTCCATCGACAAAGCATCGTACGATTACTTCAACACGCTCGCGGACATCCTCTCATCCGACCAGGCGGCAACATCCCTCGCCCCTGCAAACCCCAACAGTAACATCAGCAGCGGCTCGCTCGGCTATTTTGCTGCATACACAGTCGACACACGCAAGATCGTTCTGAAATAGAAACATGTGAGTTTTTCCGTATCTATCATTCGGCTCAATACGGGAACTGCTCGACCTTTGATTGCGTTACCCAAGTAGCAAACAGCCGGCATGAGTTGAAGAACATCACGAAACATCGCGGCTTTTTTTATACCTTGATCTCGATCTTAACCTCAATCTATTATTTCACTTTATAGGAGCGATCATGAATATTGGTGTCCTCGGAACGGGAATGGTCGGAAACGCGATAGGCACAAAATTAGTGAAGCTCGGCCACAGCGTCAAAATGGGGTCGAGATCCGCGAGTAACGATAAAGCCGCCGCATGGGTAAAAGCAAACGGTGGCAACGCCTCTCAAGGAACGTTCGCCGACGCGGCAGCCTTCGGCGAGATTCTTTTCAATTGCACCTCAGGGATGGCTTCCCTCGCTGCATTAAAATTGGCCGGTGCAGCCAATCTGAACGGAAAAATTCTGGCCGATATTTCCAACCCTCTCGACTTTTCCAAAGGGATGCCCCCTTCGCTTTCCGTCTGCAACACCGATTCCTTGGGGGAACAGATCCAGCGGGAATTTCCGCAGGTCAAAGTGGTGAAGACACTCAATACGACGAACTGTAACATCATGGTGAACCCTGCGTTGATTGCCGGAGACCACGATATGTTCATGTGCGGAAACGACGCCGGGGCAAAATCGAAAGTGTCGGAGATTTTAGAAAGTTGGTTCGGATGGAAAACGGTGATCGACCTTGGCGATATCACCGGCGCAAGGGGAATGGAAATGATCCTGCCGATGTGGGTTCGGCTGATGGTAACATTCCAACATCCGAATTTCAACTTTAGGATCGTCCGCTAACAGGCGTTGAGGGCTCGGAGTCTCGCCGTCGGAACAAAGAGCCCTCGATTTTTATTTCTTCTTCCCCCACAGCACATCGGAAGGCAACACCTCTTCTCCTTCGAGAAGGCGGATGCCGAATTCCTGACCGAGACGATTCGCATATTTATCTCTCTCATCGTAATCTCCCCCGACGACAAAGCGGGGTTCTCCCCACTCTACAAAATTCCCTACAGCCCCCGCAATTATCTTTGAATTAAAAATATACGTGAGATATGCGGAGCCGAAGAAATGCTGCATTTTATCCCGGTCTTGTCTTTTTCTTCCTGCGCTGTCGGGGAGGATCCGGCGAGGCAAATGAGTGTACCGCCTGTTGAACGTCGACCGCGGTTCAAGCGTTAAGGGAAGATTGAGCGTGCCGAGGAGAGGGATCTCAAGCCCGAGCCTGAAATGATCGAACGTTGCAAGGGTCGCGATCAATAACGCATGGCTCATTGTCCCGTCGGCAATTTCGTATGCCGTCGCAAAGATCGCGTCGACCGCCATCGTATCCCCGCAGGCCATCCGTAATCGTTGAAAGCGCGGGTCGCGGATATAGCGTTGAAGCAAACTCTCATCCTTCAGCAACGGCGGAAGGAAATCCGAAAGATGAAACCGGGAAGAATCATCGGGATCGTACGTCCAATGACACAGCGAGTCATTCGCGGCGACTTCATCCGTCGAATGTTCAGCTTCCGTCTGGGCAAACAGGCGAGACTCGATCAAAAAAAGAGTTGCAATGAAGATGCTCCAGCGGGCAACGCGGCGCATAAGGACCGAAACGTAATAATACGAGCGTTGAAAGAAAGGAAAATTATTGCGGTGTGACGTTCTTGCGTGACCCCCCGAAGGCGTCAGTCAATTCTTTTGCAACCTGGTATGGAGTCCGCTGAAATTTCATCACCGCGTCAAGCTCATCCGACAGCCTGCGTTTTCTGCTTTCGTCCCAAAATTCTATCTTTAACCGATCCTCCACCATCTCTTCGATCCTCTGCCTCATCCGTTCTCCCCTTCGACGCAGCAACCCTCCCTGCTTTTCCATGTGCATTTGATGGCGTGCCACCGCTTCGCCGATCTCCGCAACGCCCTTCCCTTCGCTCGCCACACTTTTCAACACGGGGGGGAGCCAACTGGTTTCGTCGTGGGCGCGAAAGCCGAGAACCATGAGGAGTGATTGAACCGCCTGGTCAGCCCCGGGCCTGTCGGCTTTGTTGAGGATGAAGACGTCGGCAATTTCCATCAGGCCGGCTTTCATCGCTTGAATTCCGTCGCCCGATTCCGGCACGAGAACGACCAACGTTGTATCTGCCGCTCCCGCGATGTCGAGTTCCGACTGTCCGACGCCGACCGTCTCGAGTAAAATCCGGTCCGCGCCGCCGGCGTCGAGTATATCGGCGGCTTCGCGGGTCTTCCGGCTTAATCCGCCCAGACTTCCCCGCGATGCCATACTGCGGATGAAAATTCCGTCATCAAGTTCGATCTCGGACATCCGCACACGGTCGCCTAACATCGCTCCGCCCGTGAAAGGGCTTGTCGGATCGACCGCGATGATACCGATCTTCAACCCCTGTTTTCGATACCACTGAGCGAGCTTGCTCGTTATCGTACTTTTACCCGCACCGGGAGGGCCCGTGATCCCGATCCGGTACGCCTTACCGGTGTGACGAAAGAGTCCCGAAAGAATCTCTTCCGCTCCCGGGCTCCCGTTCTCCACAAGAGAAATTGCCCGGGCGATTGCCCTCCGGTCTCCTTTCACTACCATCTCTATGAGGTGATCCGATTCCATTACGTCTCTCAGTCCCTTGAAGCGGGATGCAAATCATTTCTTGTTCGACGCTGCCCGGAAAAACTCGACAGTCCGTTCGAGTCCTTCCTGAAGCGTCACCTTCGGCTCCCAACCAAGAAGCTTTTTCGCCTTGGTGTTGTCGATAACGCTGCGAAGCTGCTCGCCCATTTTTGCCGGTCCATGAGTCTCGGGGCACGACGACCCCGTCGAACTTTTGAGGATGCGGAAAAGCGTGTTCACGTCGTTCTCGATCCCCGTCCCGATATTAAAAATATCCGAAGACCGATGCGATAACGCGAGAACGTTGGCGCGGACGACATCGCTAACGAAAGTATAATCCCGCGTTTGCTTCCCATCGCCGTTGATCACAGGATGTTCTCCCTTCAGCATTTTGTCGGCAAAGATCGCCACGACGCCGGCTTCCCCGTGCGGATTTTGCCGCGGCCCGTAAATGTTCGCGTAGCGCAGAATGACGTGCTGGATCCCATAAATGGCCTGATAATAGAAAAGATATTTTTCCGTGGCTAATTTTGTGATCCCATACGGAGAAAGCGGACGGAGAGGATGCTTTTCATCGGCGGGAAAATAGTCTTGCTCCCCGTAGATCGCGCCCCCCGTCGAGGAAAAGATTATTTTCTTCACGTTGTATTTCTTTCCAAGCTCGAGCAGGTTCAGCATGCCGATGATGTTGATGGATGCGTCGAACTGAGGGTCGGCAACCGATTTCCTGACGTCCATTTGAGCCGCGTGATGGTTGATGACATCGAATGTCGTCCCGTGAAACACAGATTCGAGCTTCGCATCCTGAATATTAATTTTATGGAACTGCGCCCGAGGGTTGATGTTTTCAACGCGGCCGGTCGAAAGATCGTCGACGATGACGACCCGATGATCTTCCTGGATATATGCATCGGCAATATTAGAACCGATGAATCCTGCGCCGCCGGTGAGTAAGATGTTCATAGTTCTTCGTTTGAGGTTCTACGTTAGTTGTACGCCAAGATTGTACCGTTTGTGCAAACTGCGATCTATTTTACTGTTTTAACGTTTCTTCAGCCCCTTAACGCCGATATCGCTTCGATAGTACGCACCGTCGAATGAGATCTGTTTCACTGCCCCGTAGGCTGCGTTGATCGTTCCGGCGAGGTCGTCGCCATAACCGACGGCTGTCACTCCAAGCACTCTTCCCCCCGAAGTGAGGAGCCTGCCATTTTCCCGTTTCGTTCCCGCATGGAAGACCACGAGGCCGTCTTCCGCTCGAAACAGCTCGAGCCCCGTGATCTTTTTTCCCGTTTCATACGCGTCCGGATATCCTCTCGATGCCATCACTACGCAAACGGCAGACGCCTTGTGAAGCCGAAGCTTGATCGAGCCTATCGTCCCGCTTGCGGCTGCATACAGCACATCTAAAAGATCGCTCTCGATCAATGGGAGAACCGCCTGCGCCTCCGGATCGCCGAACCTGCAATTGAACTCGACAACTTTTGGCCCGACGGAAGTGATCATCAAGCCGACGTAAAGGCATCCTTTATACGGCTTCCCGTCGGCACGCATGCCATCGAGCGTTGGCCTGATGATTTCTTTTTCGATCCGCTTTAAAAGCGGTGCTGTCACGACCGGCGCGGGGGCGTACGCCCCCATCCCGCCCGTATTCTTGCCTTTGTCCCCGTCGAATATCTGTTTGTGGTCCTGAGCTGCCGGGAGAATTTTGTAATCTTTTCCGTCACTGAGGACAAATACAGACGCCTCCTCGCCGCTCATAAATTCTTCGACGACAACTGTCCGTCCCGCTTCCCCGAGGGTGTTTTTTTGAAAGAACTCATCCAGCACGTTCAGCGCATCGCCGGTCGTTTGACACACAACGGCTCCTTTGCCGGCGGCAAGGCCGTCCGCTTTCAAGACGACCGGAGCGGAATGACTGAGTAGATAATCCTGCGCGGCCGCATGTTGCGAGCGTTCAAAAGTGACAAACGCCGCCGTGGGGATATGATGCCGCTGCAAAAAATTCTTTGCAAAAACTTTGCTCCCTTCCAATTGGGCTGCATACTTTGTCGGCCCGAAAATACGCATGCCGTTCTTTTCGAACAGGTCGACGATCCCTTTCACAAGCGGAATTTCGGGACCGACAACGGTGAGGTCAATTTTGCTCTTCTTCGCAAATTGATACAGCTCCTCGACATTATCGGCGCCGATCGGCACCGTCTCCGCGAGCTCTGCAATCCCCGCATTACCAGGAGCGGCATAGATCTTTGAAAGCTTCGGACTATGTTTCAGTTTCCACACGAGAGCATGCTCGCGTCCGCCGGAACCGATAACGAGGATATTCATCGTTCAATCCGTGAGTGCAGAAAGCGTTTTTGCGACCTCGCCCGCGAGGGTCACGCGGTTATACTTCTCAACGATTTCCGGTCGCGGCCCGCGAAGCTGCCGTCTTTCGTACTGTTCGTAGAGGGAGACGATCGCCTCGGCAATCTTGGGCACATCGCGTGGGCCGACACAAATACCGTTTGCCTCTTCGATGATCGAACGCATCATCCCCTCGGGAACGCAGCCGAGGATCTTTTTCTTCGCGCCGATGTATTCGAAAATTTTCCCCGGCGAGCTTTTATCGTCCCCCATCATCACCCACAAGACGTCCGATGCAAGGAGGTAGCGGACACATTCGGCATGGTCGAGGTAACCGAGAATGTTGACGGAGTTCTGGAGGCCGAGCCGGCTGATGATCTTCTTATGCTCCTCGCGAAACGCGCCGATGAAACACGCCTCGATGCGTCCCCGCAATTTTGCGTTGTTTTTGTAGACGAGGTGGAGGGCTTCGAGAAAATACTCCGGCGTGCGGTCTTCATAGAACACGCCCGAATACGTAATGCGCAGCTTCTCGATCCGCGGAAGTTTTGCTTGACTGCTTATCGCCATATCTTCAGGGTCAAAGCCCTGGGAAATGATTTGGACGTCGTTGTACGTGAGGGCTTTATACCTCCGCAGGAGAAGTTCCTTCGTTTTGCGGCTCGCGACGATGACCGCGTCGGCGACATGGAGAATGCTTTTCTCCAGCCGGTAATTGGCATACCGATGAAGAGGGGTCGGATAAAACTTGAACGGGTAGTCGACCCACGCGTCGCGGTAGTCGATCATGAGAGGGAGATGAAATTTTTCCTTCAACGCTTTCCCGACAAGGAAATCTGTTTGCGGAGGGGCTGTCGCGAAGATGGCGTCGAATTTTTCTTTGCGGAGAAGCTCCGATGCTTTTTTCAACGCGGGATGTTTCCACCCGATCTTGTTGTCCGGAATAAAGATCGAATCGCTCACGCGGCTGAGGAATTTGCGCGTCCGCTCCGCGGGCATCTTCACGACTTCCTGCTTCCTGAAAAGGCGGTTCGGGTCGAAAGAATTTGTGCGAACGACCTTGATGCCGAGGGGGACGATCTCTTTCAACAGCGATTCATCTTTTGCAAAATATCCGGTCGAAGTTACCGTAAGCACCGTCGGCATCCATTCAAACTTTGGGAAATACTTTACAAATTTCAACGTGCGCTGTACTCCGCTGAGACCCATGGGCGGAAAATAGTAAGCAATGACGAGGACTTTTCGCATAAAAATGATTACGCTCTGCTTGTGCTCATGATGAATATGCCGGTCAACTCGCGAACCCGCTCGACATTTTCGGCGCCTTCGTCAAGATCTCGCATGCGCCGTTCCGGAGTACAATATCGTCTTCGATTCTCACGCCGTACTTTCCCGGAATATAAATTCCGGGCTCTACGGTAATGACGTTTCCACTTTGCAACCGGTGCGCGCTCTTTGCCGAAACGCGCGGAAATTCATGGATTTGCAGACCGATACCATGGCCAAGCCCATGTCCGAAAAATTTTCCATACCCTTGCGACCGGATGTACTTCCTGGCAACTCCGTCAAGGTCTTTCGCTGCAACACCGTCTTTCGCCGACTCGATCGCTTTTTGCTGCGCGTCGAGAACAACCCGGTAGACCTCCCGCGCCCCCGACGGCGGCTTCCCTACTACGACCGTTCGCGTCAGGTCGCTGCAATATCCTTTGTAGAAACATCCCATATCGACGGTGATCATCTCACCGGCTTTAATTTTTTTTGAGGATGGTCTCCCGTGCGGGAGCGATCCTCGCGAACCGCTCACAACGATGGGCTCAAACGAATCTTTTTCCGCCCCTAATCTTTTGTGGAGATAAGAAATTTCTGCTGAAATATCGAGCTCCGTAACGCCGGGCTTGATCATCTTAAGGACATCCGCGTATGCGGCATCGGTGATCATCGCGGCTTTTCTAATCAGTGCAAGCTCTGCCTCGGTTTTTACCGCAGCAAACGATTCAACAAATTCCGTCGTCGGGATAAACCGAGCTTTCGGAAAATTCGACCTGAGTTCAAGAAATTGGAACAGCGGCAGATGCTCTTTTTCAATCGCTACGCGCCTGCATCCGGTCAGAAGGCCTTCCTCTGCCGCCATCTCGATAAGATTGCCGCTTGTGATGAGGCTCCGGGAACACGCGACTTCGCTCCGCGCTTGCTCCTTGTAACGGAAATCGCTCAAAAAAAATACTTTGGAATCCGTGACGATGCAAGCGCCCGTCGAGCCGGAGAAACCGAGCAGGTATCGTAAATGAGGGGGAAACGATGTAAAGAATGCGTCAAACTCCTTGTCGAGCAGCATGACGCGAAGCGATCGAATTCTCTCTCTATAATCAAACATCAACGGTTCAACTCAGATGTGATAATTCGGCGCTTCTTTCGTGATGTTGATGTCGTGCGGATGGCTCTCGCGCAAGCCGGCGTCGCTCATGCGTACGAATTGAGCTTTCTTCTGCATCTCGGCGACCGACGGGGCGCCGCAATATCCCATGGCGGCGCGCAGGCCTCCGACCATTTGATAGACCGTAGCGCTCAATTCGCCCTTGAACGGAACGCGCCCTTCGATCCCCTCGGGGACCAATTTCTGCAGATCGTCTTCAACATCCTGAAAATATCTGTCTCTGCTCCCTTCCTTCATCGCCCCGAGCGAACCCATCCCGCGGTAGACTTTGTACGTGCGGCCTTCATAGAGAATTTTTTCTCCGGGACTTTCCTGCAGTCCCGCAAAAAGGCCGCCGATCATGACCGAGTCGGCTCCGGCCGCTATCGCTTTTGCGATGTCCCCGGTTTGTTTCACGCCGCCGTCTGCGATGACGGGCACGTTGAATTTTCTCGCCTCCGCAACACACTCCATGATCGCCGTGACCTGTGGGACGCCGACGCCCGCGACAACGCGTGTCGTGCAAATTGAACCCGGACCGATTCCTACTTTGACCGCATCCGCTCCAGCCTTTATGATATCCCGCGCCGCCTGAGCCGTGCCGACATTGCCGGCAATGATCTCGGCCATGGGGAACTTCGTCTTGACGCGCTTGATCATTCCGAGGACGCCTTCGGAATGGCCGTGCGCGGTATCGATGACCACGACATCGACTCCGGACTTTAGCAGTGCATCGACCCTCTCCATCGTATCGGCAGTGACGCCGACCGCAGCACCGACTCGTAATCGACCGTGTTTATCCTTGCATGCATTCGGGAATCTTTTTTTCTTCTGGATGTCTTTGAACGTAATGAGTCCCCGCAACTTGCCGTTCCGGTCGACAACGGGAAGCTTTTCGATCTTGTGCTTCTGGAGAATGACCTCCGCCTCTTCCAGCGTCGTTCCGACGGGAGCGGTAACAAGATGCTCCGACGTCATCACTTCTGCGACTTTGAGTTTCCTGTTCGGCTGAAAACGGAGATCTCGGTTCGTGAGGATCCCGACAAGTTTCTCATCCTGCACAATAGGGATGCCGGAGATACTGAACTTAGCCATAAGGTCGAGAACATCGCCGACCGTTTTGTCGGCCGTCAGAGTGATTGGGTCCAGGATCATTCCGCTTTCCGACCTCTTCACTTTGTCGACTTCTTCCGCCTGCTTCGCAATGGTCATGTTTTTATGGATGATGCCGATCCCACCTTCACGCGCGAGCGCGATGGCCATTTCGGACTCCGTGACGGTGTCCATCGCGGCGGAGATAAGTGGAACGTTAAGGCGGATCGTCCGCGTGAGCTTCGTCGAGACGTCGACATCGCGCGGAAGGACGGACGATCTTCCGGGCACGAGCAGAACGTCGTCGTATGTTATTGCATCGCCGATGATCTTTTTCGATTTCATGTATGACCTTTACCTCGTCTGGTATAAACAACGAAGGATGCATAGAGCATCCTTCTGATAACAATCTCCGCGAACTTATTCTCCGTTCAATTGAATGCCGGAATGCCGGTGATATCTTCACCGATCATGAGCGTATGCATTTCATGAGTGCCTTCGTATGTTTTCACGGACTCAAGATTTGCCGCGTGCCGCATGACCGGATATTCGTCGAGGATCCCGTTCGCGCCTAAAATCTCGCGTGCGGTCCGGGCTATTTCAAGGGCATGATAAACGTTGTTTCTTTTTGCCATTGAAATCTGGGTAAACGTCTCTTTGTGTCGATCTTTCAGCCGTCCAAGCTGAAGACACATCAGCTGTCCCTTCGTGATCTCGGTCAGCATGGAGACGAGTTTCTCCTGAGTCATTTGAAACGAGGCGATCGGCTTGTCGAATTGTATCCTCGAGAGCGAGTACTGCAGCGCGGCGTCGTAGCAGGCCATTGCCGCGCCAAGCGCACCCCATGCAATGCCGTACCGTGCCTGGTTGAGACACATGAGGGGAGATTTCAACCCGCCGGTTTTCGCCAGAAGGTTTTTCTGAGGGACAAAGCAATCCTGGAAGATAAGCTCCGAAGTGACCGATGCACGCAAAGAGTGCTTGCCCTTCATCTCTGGAGCCTCAAACCCCTTCGTCCCCTTCTCTACTAGAAATCCTTTGATCTCTCCATCACACTTTGCCCAGACGACCGCGACGTCCGCTATGGTGCCGTTCGTGATCCACATTTTTGTCCCGTTGAGCAAAAATCCATCCCCTTTTTTTTCGGCGCGCGTCATCATTCCGGCAGGGTTAGACCCAAAATCTGGTTCGGTCAAACCAAAACAACCGACCTTTTCTCCTTTGGCGAGAAGCGGCAGCCAAAAATTCTTCTGCTCTTCCGACCCAAACGTGAAGATAGGATACATGACAAGACTGCTTTGCACTGACGCAAAGCTCCTGACTCCGCTGTCGCCTCTTTCCAACTCCTGCATGATCAGTCCGTACGCGACGTTGTTCAACCCAGCACATCCATACGTCGCGGGAAAGGTCGGTCCAAAAAGTCCCAGCCCGGCCATCTGTTTCACGACATGAAGCGGGAACGATCCCTCCCTATTGTGCTTCTCGATGACAGGAATGATCTGACCATCGACAAACTTTCGAACGGTATCGCGCACCAGAATTTCATCTTCGCTTAACAGAGATTCAGTGTTGTAATAATCTACAGCCTGGAATTTCGGCATAGTGAGCGGGGGACAACAAATTTGCTCTTACGCGTGAGCAGCTTACATTAAAAATTTTGGAAAAATTACAAAAAAAAGGGACGAAAGTCAATCGACCGGAGGACGAGGTAGTGTATCAGTTTGACTAATGCAGAAATGAACCGGACACTTTTCTCTTTAAGTCCGTTAAAAGCCATCACATTGAACTGGCCAAGAGGTTCGAGTGTCCGGTTCATTTTCAAACTGAGGCACTGCCGAGGACGAAGGAGACGATCGTTAAAAAAGAGAGAGCCAGAGCTTTACTCAATTCAGACTCGACGTAAGGCTCTGGCTTTTGTGGCGAGAAGATGAGAGGTGCGAAAAAATTATTCCAACGCGCTAAACCGTTTGGGTGTTGCGTTGAGCAGCGACTCGCAGAACTTTGCTACTTTGTCGCTCCCGTCATACAACGCAGCGTCTTCAACTGCCGCGCGGGCCCGGGTGTCGTCGAGCGAAATCAATGCTAATGCTGCGGACATTCTCACTTGTTCGACCTTATCGGATCTCAACACTTTAATGAGGGGCTCGACGGCCCCTTTGAGCTGGTATTCGGCGATAAAGCTTGCCGCGCTTTGCTGGATACCAATGTTTTGAGATGCCAGCGCTACAATATAGTTTGCTTCCGCCTTTTCCCAATCAACGGAACTATATTTCGCATTCGCCGGCTGTGAAGCGACACCGGTAGTGAACAGCACTACGGACGCCGTCACGACCGCCAACAATTTCCGGATTGTCAGACCCTTCTTCATACAAGACCTCCTCTTTTTGATAGTGTGATTTCGGCTCTCTCTTGTATTCGAAAGAAGGCAAAAAAAGTTGCAGGCCAAATGCTGGTATTTCGGGGATGCTATTCCTTGGAGGGAGTGTCGATGTTGTAGCGCTTGATCTTGAGGTACAGCGTCTTGGGGGTGATGCCGAGAACTTCGGCCGTTTTAGAGCGGTTAAAATTGTTCTTCTTTAACGCATGCTCGATCTGCATTTTCTCCATCGCTTCGAGAGACAGAATTTTCCCCTCGTTCAACGGCACAGGAGCGGGGCTCGTGTTTTGCATCGCGTTCGAGGCGGTCAGCGTAAGGTCTTTTGCAGTAATGATTTCGCCGTGCGACAGAATGCTCGCCCCCTCGATCACATGCTCCATCTCTCGCACGTTGCCCGGCCAATCGTAATTCACGAGGAGCTGGAATGCGTCATCGTTGAGTTTCTTCTGCGCTTTGCCTTTCGACTTTCGGCTTAAAAAATATTCGATGAGAAGCGGAATGTCCTCTTTGCGGTCTTTCAGCGGCGGGATACGAAGGGTCACAACATTAAGCCGGTAGAGCAGGTCTTCCCTGAACCTGCCGGCCTCAACTTCCTTTTGAAGGTCTTTGTTGGTCGCCGAGACGATGCGCACGTCGACTTTCATTGCGTTCGTTCCGCCGACTCTCCGAAACTCTCCTGTTTCGAGAAAACGGAGCAGCTTCGGCTGAATCATCGGACTGATATCGCCAACCTCGTCGAGGAAGAGCGTCCCTCCGTTTGCAACTTCAACGAGCCCCTGTTTCATCGCATACGCATTCGTGAACGCTCCCTTTTCATGTCCAAAGAGTTCGCTCTCCAACAATGCGTCCGGAATTGAGGCGCAATTGACGATAACGAAAGGCCGGTTTTTTCTGGGACTCGAAGTATGAATGAGGTGAGCGATAAGTTCTTTACCGGTGCCGCTCGGTCCCTGAATCTGCACGATGGCTGTACTCTCGGCGATCTTCGTGGCGGTTCTGATGAGCGATTCAATCGAAGGACTTTTCCCGATGAACTCACGGCCTAATCCTTGACGGTTGAGCTCGTACTCCATGAGCTTGTTGTCGATCGTAAGGCGGCGGAGCTCCAACGCACGGTCGATGGTAGCGAGAAGTTCTTCCCGCTCGTACGGTTTGCTGACAAAATCATACGCGCCCAGTTTCATCGTCTCGATGGCCGTCTTCACGTCCGCAAAATTCGTCAGCATGATGACGATGGTCGTGGGGTGCTGTTCGCGAATATATTTAAGGACCTCGATCCCTCCGACGCGAGGCATCTTGACGTCGAGCAGCACAACATCGAAGGGGCGGGATTGAAGCAGATTGATCGCCTCAACGCCGTCATACGCGGCCGCGACGTCGTACTTGTCCATCTCCGCGAGCTCTTCTTTGAGAAGAAACACGACGCTTTGTTCGTCGTCGACTATAAGGATGTTGTACGTGCGAGCCATGACAATGCCAGAGGCAAAGGGTGAGGCGACGGCAGGCGGGAATTATTCGCTGGTGAGAACTCTTTCAATGGTCGTGAGCAGATCGACCAAATCGTACGGCTTACTGACGAAATCTTCGGCGCCCAATTTCTTGGATTCGATGGCGTTCTTCAAATCTGCGAAGCCGGTCAGCATGATGACTTTGGTTGCCGGATAACGTTCCTTGATGAACCGCAACACTTCGAAGCCGTCAACACGCGGCATCTTAATATCGAGAAGAACGAGGTCGAAAGATTTTCCCTGCAAAACTGATATCGCTTCATCACCGTCACCTGCCGTCGCTACGCTATAACCTTCACTCTCAAGTTCACTGCTTAATACTGTTCGCAAAGCATCTTCGTCATCAACAACAAGAATGCTGTTTTTTTCAGCCATTGGAACTCCTAATGATATTCGCACTTTTCGGCTGTAAATTATAGACAATCAGTTCGTCAAAATCAACAAGAAAGTTGAAAAAATGGCCATTCTGTTGCTTAAAACAGAAAGTTGTCGTACTTTGTCCGGGACGATAACGACAGGAAAGCAAAGGATGACCGAGCCCCCGATCCACGTATTGCTGATTGATAACGACATTTCTTACGCAAAGACCGCCTCCGCCCATCTCAAAAAATTCCAGGGAAATAATTTCAAGATCACGTGGGAAAAGACCGGCATCGGAGGGATCGAGCGACTGAAAAAGGATCCGGCGATCGACGTCGTTCTTGTCGACTATGCCTTGAGCGAGATGACAGCATTGGAAGTCGCAAGAGAGATCCGCGCCCTCAAGATCGATGTCCCCCTCGTCGTCATCGCTTCGGGAAAAGATTTTCAGCTCGCAGTCGAGGCGATGAAACTTGGCGTTGAAGATTTCCTCGTCAAAGATGAGATCGTAGAGTCCGTCCTCCCGCGCGCGATCGTGAACGTCTTGAACAGAGTTCAGCTGAAAAGAAAGATCGCTCAGGTGGAAAAGGATAAGATCCTTGGACAAAAACGGAATGAAGCTATCAAAGAGCTCGTGGTGACGATCTGCCACGAATTCAATAACCCTCTCGCCGCAATTAAGATCAGCGCGGACATTATTTCACGGCAAAAGTTGAACCCGTCCGACCGGACGCTCATCAACGCGCTCGACGCTAATATTCGCGGCATCGAAAAAGAGATCATCAAGCTGCGCGATATTAATCTGCCCGCCTGATTTACCCTGTTGCACTCCCCGCTTCGAGGATCCTAAAAGAATACGTCACATCGACCGATTTCTTCAGCATCGCGCTCACGGAACAATATTTCGTCATTGAGAGATCGATCGCGTGCGCGACGTCCGTTTCGCGCATCTTGATGCCCGTGACAATATATTCAAGGTGGATGGAAGTATACACTTTCGGGTCTTGCGTTGCTCTCTCTGCTTTGATCGTTATCTCAAATTCCGTCATGTGCGCTCTTTTTTTCTCGAGGATAATGGCGACATCGCTGCCGGTGCATGAGCCGAGCGCTATCAAAACGAGTTCCATCGGCGAGGTCGCTCCGGGCACGTTTCCTTTATGGGATGAATCGACCGGGATCCAGTGATTGGATCCGGCCTTCCCGACGAAGGTGAGATCTTTCACAAGTCGAACAACCGCTTCTCGCGTATTCATAAGCCTTTAAGAATATAAATGATTTTGAACTGTTTCAATCGAATATAGCAACTGCGGTCTCGATTCTCAATATCGTTCGCGGCAGGCCCGGGCGGTGCTGTTGAAACTTCACGAATCTCCTCGTATCTTGCCTTATGCGTATCAAAGCCTATGCGAAAATCAATCTTGGCCTTCATGTTCTCGAAAAACGGCCCGACAATTTCCATAACATTGAAACGATATTCCACCGCATCAATCTCTTCGATAGTCTGACCATAGAGCCGCACGGCAATGCGATCTCGATCTCCGGCGCCGGGGAACCGATGCCATTGGACGAACGCAACCTGTGTTGGAAAGCCGTCGAACTTCTACGCGCCGAGACGGGGACAAAGCAGGGAGCGAGCATTCATATTGAAAAAAAAATTCCCATTGGCGC
>DATJXA010000172.1:0-3332 GCA_035500675.1 Bacteroidota bacterium
CTCTTCCCGTCGATGGTTCCGCGCAGGGACCCGCTATCGACAACATGCTGTTCGCCATTCATTGGCTGATGTTGATCCTGTTTGTGGGCTGGGGATCTTTTTTTATTTACACCCTTATCCGTTTTCGCAAAAAAAGAAACCCGACTGCCGATTATCAAGGCGTGAAGAGCCACATTTCCAGTTATCTTGAGATCGGCGTAGCGCTGTTCGAGGCCGTTCTGTTGATCGGCTTCGCAGTTCCTTTGTGGGCAAAACGCGTCACCAATTTCCCGGCAGAAAAGGACGCAACGGTGATCAGAGTCGTTGCGGAGCAATTTGCCTGGAATGTTCATTATCCCGGCAAAGACGGAGTGTTCGGACGTACGAGCATTGCGTTGATCTCCGACGATAATCCTCTGGGGCTTGACCGTACCGACCCGTATGCAAAGGACGATATCACGACGATCAACCAGCTCCATATTCCCGTCGGCAAACCGGTCATCATCCGATTGTCGACGAAAGACGTTATCCATAGCTTCAACATCCCGACGATGCGCGTCAAGCAGGATGCAATCCCGGGCGAGGTCATTCCGCTCTGGTTCACTCCGGTGAAAACGACGGACCAGCTCGTTGCCGAAATGGCCGAACCCTTCAAGCTGAATGGCGACGCCACCTCGCCGGAACTATTCAATCGTATCGCAATTCGGGACTTCATCGCAAAAGACAGTTCCGTGATCCTCAAAAAGGGCGACCTCTTTACATCGGACCTCGTGAAACCCCTTACGGATGCGGGCTTTACGGAAGTCCTTGCCGCTCCGAACGTCACGACCGAGATCGCGTGTGCGCAGCTCTGCGGCCTCGGACATTATCGCATGAGAGGATATCTTAGCGTTGACACCAAAGAGGCCTATGATGCATGGATGGCCGACCAGATATCTCAATTACCCCAGTCTCCCGATTCGACAACTGTTGCACCGTAATTTCCTATGTCTGCCAGCGTAACGCATCATAAGGCCCTTCATCGTTTCAGCGTCTTCTGCGCGGTCTGTACTTTTTTTCTGATCATTGCAGGCGGGTTGGTCACCAGCACCGGCTCAAGTCTCGCGGTTCCCGATTGGCCTCTTTCGTACGGCCAACTCATGCCCCCGATGGTGGGAGGAATATTGTACGAGCACGGGCACAGAATGATTGCCTCTTTCGTCGGATTGCTGACGCTGATCCTTACGGTCTGGCTTTGGAGAAAAGAAGAGCGTCGCTGGGTAAAAATTTTGGGGATCACTGCGCTTGGAACAGTCATAACTCAAGGTCTCTTAGGGGGCTTGACCGTCGTGCTTCTTTTACCGACGCCAATTTCGGTCGCTCACGCAACGCTGGCGCAGACTTTTTTTGCCATTGTTTCTTCGATTGCATTGTTCACTTCGAAGTGGTGGATTGAACGCGCTGCTCAGCGGCCAATGGATAACGATCGTACAGTTTTCCGTTTATCGCTCGCCGCCGCCGCCGCAGTTTATGTTCAGCTCATCCTCGGCGCGCTCATGAGGCATACGGGTTCTGGTCTTGCTGTTCCCGACTTTCCGCTCGCCTATGGTCAGCTAATTCCTTCTCTTTCCCCGGATGCAATTGCGCATTATAACCAACAATTGATCGACTCCAACCTTCGTCTGTTTGCCGATGGTCCGGTAACATCCGGCCAAATTCTCATTCACATGCTCCATCGCGCATGGGCGTTGGTTGTAACTGGGGTTTCGATTGGTCTCATCGTGAAGCTTGCTCGGTCGTCTTCGCTCCCAGCGTACATAAGACGAGTCGGCTACGTTCTGTCCGGCTTGATCGCTCTGCAGATAACTCTCGGGGCGTATACCGTCCTCACTCAGAAAGCAGTTGCGGTCGCAACCGCCCACGTTGCCGTCGGCGCTTTACTCCTTGTGACATTGGTGTTACTTACGCTCCGCATTGCGCGACTATACAGAATCGAATTGAAAAGATTTTCCTTTGTGTATTCAACAGAGAGGGCTCTGGCATGAACGGCGACGCCGAAGCAGTTCGTTCTGCGCTTCCGTACTCACGTCCGCTGTTAAGGACTATTACGGATTACGTTGAGTTGATGAAACCGGAGCTCACGTCGCTCTCCGTTCTTACGGCTTTGTGTTCATTCTACATGGCGCACACAGGAACGTGGGTCGGTTCCGATTTCTGGCTACTCGCTAATCTCGCTCTTGGGACCACCTTACTCGGCGGCGGCGCTGGTGCGTTAAATCAGTATATCGAGCGTGATTACGATCGCTTGATGAAGAGGACGGAGAAACGCCCGCTTCCCGCAGGAAGACTTTCCCCTTATTCCGCGCTTCTTTTCGGCATTATCGTTTCCATCCTAGGCGTTCTCGAGTTAGAATTTTTTGTTAACGGGCTCACCGGGTTTCTCGGCGTCGCGATTCTTAGTTCCTATTTATTTTTGTATACCCCCCTTAAAAGGATTTCGCCCGTTGCGACAACAGTTGGAGGAATTCCGGGAGCATTACCGCCGGTGATGGGATGGGTTGCTGCGCGCGGCGAAATTACGTTCGAACCATTATTGTTTTTCGCTATTCTTTTTTTATGGCAGATGCCTCATTTTTTTTCCCTCGCGTGGCTTTATAAAAAAGACTATGCCAGGGCCGGGTACAAAATGCTGACTGTTGTCGATGAGACAGGAACGAGAACTTCACGGCATATTCTTGCGAACTGCGCTGCGCTGATACCGATCAGCTTGATCCCTTCTGTAACGGGGATCGCCTCGACAACATATTTTTTTGGAGCGCTTGTGGCAGGGGTTGTTTTCTTGGGCTTTGGCATTATGTTCGCCGCAACATTTTTCACGAAGCACACAGATCAGCACGTGCGAGCCAATCAGCTTGCTCGTCGCCTCTTTTTTGCCTCGCTTGTGTATCTGCCTTCTCTTTTTCTCCTTATGGCGGTCGATAAAATCTGATTTGTTTTTTTGGCCTCCACGATTTTTTATCTCTATTTTTAGATCGACCCGAAACGCCCTCGTGTTCCACGATAATTGTAGAGTGTTCGGCTTTTTGCTATATTGAGTAAACTTCTTTCATCGGCCCTCAATGACGGATCCTATCATAAACATCTCAGGCATTTCTCACGATTACTCCGGCCAACCGGCTTTACATGATGTGTCGCTCCAGATCAAAAAAGGAGAGGTTTTTGGGTTTCTTGGACCAAACGGGGGCGGAAAAACGACGATGTTCAAGATTCTCTCCACGTCCTTGCGACCGACAAGCGGACTCGCTTCTGTCTGTGGTTACAATGTCGTGGAGGAAGCGTCCGAAGTAAGGAAACATATCGGAGTCGTGTTTCAA
>DATJXA010000173.1:0-2666 GCA_035500675.1 Bacteroidota bacterium
GGCGACGACGTTTTAAGCAAGTACCCTGAGGCGCCCCGCGTCATTGCGGTCCTGATATTTTCATCAAGGTCGTACGAGGTGAGCATAATGATAGATGAACCGGGGGAAAGTTTTTTGATCGGCACAATTGCATCGAGGCCGTTCATCACCGGCATTTTAATATCGAGGAGGATAACATCCGGCGGAGAACTTTCCGACTCGAGCTCGCGAAGAAACGATCTGCACGAATGGGAGTATTTTTGGCAGACAGCGGTCGGGCTTTTATTTAAATTTGCGGCGAGGACGAGGCAGAAATTTTTGTTATCGTCGACGATCCAGACCGAAATCTTGTCCTTTTCAGGACGTTCCGATTGTTCCATACGCGATCTCCCCGTGCCCTCCCGTCCAGAGAAAACATCTTATATTTCGGCTTCTCCAAGATGCGGAAGATACACTCTAAAGGTTGTGCCCCGACCCACAATACTATCTACAGTAATAAACCCATTATGGCTTTTCACGATGCCGAGGACGATCGAGAGTCCGAGGCCGGTCCCTTCTCCGCCTTCCTTTGTCGTAAAAAAAGGTTCAAAGATCCGGTCGAGATATTCTTCGTCGATCCCCATTCCAGAATCCGAAATGCTCACGGCAACGTAGCGGCCCGGCCGCGACTCCGGGTAATTCACGCGGTCTCCTTCGTCGAGGAGCGAATCCTCAATTTTGATTCCCAACACGCCTCCGGATTGCATTGCGTCGCGGGCGTTGACCAAAATATTGAGGAACACCTGCTTCAACTGACTGACATCACCGCGTACCAGCCACGCCGTGTCGAGAATATCTTCGTCAACGACGATGGAAGAAGACATGTTCCGTTCGACGATGCTGAGTACCTGGCGCAAAATGTCGGCGACATTGATCACGGAATAATCGCCGGCGATCCCTTTTCCGTACGTGAGGATGTTCTTCACCAGCTGAAGCCCGCTTTGCGCGCTCTCTTCGACGGCACGAAGCACGGTCAGTGTCGTTTCGTCTTTCAATTCCCCCCGCAACAAGCCGATCGACATCGCCACCGGTGCGAGGATATTCTGAAGGTCGTGCGCGATGCCTCCCGTCAACAACGCAATGCTTTCCATCTTCTGTGTTTTGATGAACTGGGCTTCCATGCGTTTTTTTGCGGTGATGTCGGTGTTGACGATGAGGATGGTCTTATGTCCGTTGCTCGCATGTTGCACAACGCGCCACCGGCTTTCGACAAGAAGCTCTCGCCCGTCCCTTGTTCGATGCTTGGTTTCCCCGCTCCACTCGTTATGCATGACGACATGTTCGAGAACAACACGATACGTTTCTTCTTTTTCGCTGGTGTAGAGCAAGCTCGGTAGCGACGTGCCGATGACCTCGGCTGCATCCCAGCCATACGTGGCTTCCGCGCCCCGATTCCAAAACGAGATCTTCCCGTTTTCACCCATAACGATGATAGCGTCCTGAGTTTCATCAAGGAGTGCTGCCTGCTCGGCAACCTTTGCCTCTATCATTTTTCTCTTTGTGATGTCAATGACGACGCCGTGGACGAGAGAATCTCCCTGCACTTGCTTAGCGGAAAATAATATCCAGATATCGCTCCCGTCTTTCCTTTTCGATTTGATTTCACAGCCCAAGACGATGCCTGCATCAACAAGGGTTCGTATAATAAAATCCCTCGTCGGGCCAGCAATTTGGGAGAAGGACTTGTTCATTTCTTCGTTCGAGCTGCAGCCGAACATCGCAAGAAGAGATGCGTTCGCTTCATTGACCCTCCAGAGGTCCGGAGAAAATTTCATCATCCCTGCGAGGGAGTGGTCGAAAAGAGCCTTGTATCGCTCAGCGCTTTTTGTCACCTCTGCGACTTTTGCACGTTGGGCATCGATCACGCGGCGGCTGCTCGACACGACGATCGCAATATACGCCAGGGCAAAAATGAGGACGACGGAGCTGCCGAGACTGATGATCCAGATTATGTGCGTGGTGTGACTTTGCAAAGAAATCCTTTCGCAAACATGACATTCGCAATGATGTCGAGTGACCAGTTAATGTTCCATGCAGCGATGAAGTACGACACGCCCATAGCTGCAATTTCATTGCTCAGCCCAAGCAAGAGCACGATACCGGCCGAGTAGAGAAGATTGCCGCTGGTCAGCCAAAATAACGGCTCGTCAGTAAGAGCCAGCATCGTCCTTCTCGCGGTTGTATGAAGAGCGATGACGGAAAGAACAATGATAAAGATCCTTGATAAGATTGCCATCTCTTCGTTAATACTACCGGGGAGATCAAAGAAGATCTTATCCACTGTCCATATGAAGAGAAAAATTCCCCCCAACGTAATAATGACCCCTCTTACCTTTTTCCCTTCCAGCGCGAAGGCATACACCGCCGCAATGAAAGCAGTCTCCACAGGAAACGAGCTATTTCCCAGAAAAAGGTTGTTAATGCCCCGATAGCTTAAAATGAATTCGGCGACGATTTCTAAACACGTCAAGAGGCAAAAAAGCAAGAAGACCTTCATTGCCGTGCTTAGTTTTTTATAGCGCACGATACCCACGCTTAACGGCAGCAACGATGCAGACCCCGCAGCGAGCGACATGACGGGTGGATTCATGAACTCGTTATTTATTCAACATATTCGGGGACGCGCATATAGGAGGACAAGGAATAAT
>DATJXA010000174.1:0-31373 GCA_035500675.1 Bacteroidota bacterium
TGCGAGGTTTTCTCCTTCATAAGGAATTTTTTCGGCAAAGCGAAGGCACAACTCCATTCCCTCCTCAAGATTTGCTTTGAACTCGCGTAATTTCTTTACTTCCATATCGGAGAAGCCGCAATGCCGTACGAGCTTTTCAAAGTAGTCGACGTACATTTGTATCTCTTTTGCGAACATGTGCGGGCGTTCTTGAGGAACGAGCGATCCACCTCTTCCATAGATATGGTCGACCATTTCCTTCAGCGTGTAGAGTTTTGTAAACCATGCGATGTTTGGGCCAGGGCAAATTGCTTGCGGCGATTTCGATGCCTCGACGATCCCGAGGGCGATCAATGCGCCGTTTCCCAGATGTTCGCAGAGACACGCTTTGTCGATGACATCGTTCCGCGCTTCTTCCTTTTTTGAATTCGGCATCGCGCCGCCGTCGATCTCTTTCAGCTTTAGCTCCTGGTATTCTCGAGATGCGAGGCAGATCGGAACCGTCGTATACTCGGTATTCGAGATGAGGAAGCCTTTAGGACACGACGAACCGGGTTTCCCTTCATCGGCTTTTTTGCGGATCGAGATCTCCGACCCGCTCCGCCGGATATTATTGAAAGGAACGCCGAGCGGAGAAAAATCGCTCAAGTAGAGATCGTCCTCACCGGCTTGCCTCAACAACTCCCGCGTTGCGTCGTCCACGCATGTCGCCTCCGGCACAAGCAAGAAAGGACTCGCCCAACCGGTTCGATCCATTCCAAAATCCTCCATCATTCTGCGCGCCTCTCCGTTCGTCCCGATTCCCCCTTGCACGGTGATCAAAGGCCGGGTGTCTGCATCCTTCGGATACTCCCATCCCATCATCGCATAATATCGTTGGACGAGCGGCTGAAATTCCGCAACAAGTTGGTCTCGCTTTTCTCTGAATTCTTTCAGAAGGCTTGGCAGGAGGTACCCGTTCGAGGCAAAGGCATGTCCGCCGCAATTCAGGCCCGACTCGATCCGGAACTCGAATACCTCGAGACCTTTCTTTGCAAGAAGTTTTCCCTGGACGAGCGTCGACCGGAAATCGGTCACTTTTAAAATTATTTTCTTTTTGATCTCGCCCGACGCATCCCGATAAAAATCTTTGAAGCGGGTCATGTAGCCGAAAAGACTCTGGTTGATGCCGGCGGAAAGGACGATGCCCGACCGCAGCGTGCTGTTTGCGTAGCCCCTGAAGGCTGCTTTTGCATCGCTGAATTCCTCGCTGAGCGGTTTGCCGTGCTTATCGAGGTTGATCCGGTCCAACTTTACCATGATGTTCACGTCGATGGAGCCGGGAACCATCGCACGCGTCAGTTTTTCCTGAAGCGCGTCGCGCTCGGAACCCGGTTTCATGCCGACGAGTTTCTGATATTCTCGCTTCGGATGCGCATGATCCGGCAACAGGTCGAAATATTTCTTTTTGTCATTTTCGGCGAAAAATGGGAGCTGCTTCACTGTCTCCATTTTTCTGTGGACGATCTCGCCGACCGTTTCGAGATAGGCAGTGATTCGTTTCGCTCTGCCGTCTTCTGCATAACGAGGAATTTTCGTATACGGGATGCTGAATTTTTCGCTGTAATGCTTTCGGATCCTTTCGAGCAACAGATCGTCGACGATCGAAATGACCGAGGTGATGCCCAACGGAGCAACACGGATCGGCGTGTCGACAGAGTGTCCCGTCCCCATCACCGGAATGTGGAATGTATGATAATAGCTGTTCACGGTTCTCCCGAGAGCTGATGATAAAACGGACAGTGGTTTGTTCTGCTCATGCAGAAAGTGATCAGTTTTTCACCCGTGTGGAATGAGTAAATGCCATTCAGACAGATTTCGTCGAATAAGACGCACGGCGATAGCGTGCATTTTCCAGTGGGATGAAAGATCAGGAGAGATCCGATAGGTCGGAAGACTGGAAGCAGTCAAAGCTACGAGACATGAGCCATTGCTTTAATGTACAGAATTTTCTTTCTGATTCAAACTTTTTTGCATATTAATTTAATGGCCGAACGAGGAAGGGATATTCCCTAGAGTTATGTGCCGCCGGTTCCCGAGAAGAGCGAATGAAGGTCGAGCGAGGGGACTTTCGACTTGCTTGCGAGCGAAACGTACGTCCGGGCGAGCATGTCCTTCCCAGCCCCGAGAACGGTGCTGACGAGGCCCAGCGCCTCGGCGAATTGTTCTGCCGGAAGGTTTTTCAAAATTCTTTTCCAGATGGCCTCTTCGAGAACGTTAAATGCGGTTTGGACCTCAGACAGATCGAACCCGGCTTCGAACCGTTCCCGTGCGACCGTTTCCGCATGAGCGACCATCGGTCCGAGATTTTTTTCCTTGACGGCTCGGACCGCCAGACCATAGAGGGCTTTCAATCGTTGGCGGGTATTTTCTTCTCCCGATTTTTCGTAGTGGGTCAGATGCGCACGGGAGATACCGGTTTCCGCATCGGAGAGAATTTCCGATGACTGAGTACTCAGGAGTTCTGCTAGATTCATGGCTATACGCGTAGATGGTTGATGCGATTTATCCGCCGTCGGTCACACATCCTTCCGACGCCGACGAGACGGTGAGGATATATTTATAGAGCATTCCATTTTTTGCTTTGAATGGAGGCGCTTTCCATTCCTTGAGTCGCTTGGCGATGGTTTTCTTCGGCACGTCAAGTGTGAGTGATTTTTTTTCGGCGTCAATCGTCACGTTGTCGCCGTTCTTGACGACCGCCAAAACGCCGCCGGCCTGCGCTTCGGGCGTGATATGTCCGACCACGAATCCGTGAGTGCCGCCTGAAAACCGTCCGTCGGTGATCAATGCGACGCTCTTGCCTAGACCGGCGCCCATGATCGCCGAGGTCACCGTGAGCATCTCACGCATTCCCGGTCCCCCCTTCGGTCCTTCGTAGCGGATCACCACCACATCGCCGGCCTTGATTTTCTTCTTCTCCAAAGCAGTGAGGGTCTCCTCCTCGGAGTTATAAACTTTGGCCGGTCCCGAAAACCGCAGCCCCTCTTTCCCGGTGATCTTTGCGACAGCGCCTTCTTTCGCAAGGTTTCCATAGAGGATTTGGATGTGCCCGGTCTTCTTGATCGGCTGAGAGAGAGGGAAAATTATCTTCTGGCCCTCTTGGAGTCCGGGAAGGTCTTCAAGATTTTCTTCCAGCGTCTTCCCCGTTACGGTCAGGCAGGAGCCGTCGAGGAATTTTTCTTTCAACAGCATCTTTTGAAGCGCCGGGATCCCACCGATGGCCTGTAGATCTTCCATAACGTACTTCCCGCTCGGCTTGAGGTCGGCGATGTATGGCACGCGATCGCTGATCTTTTGGAAATCATCGATCGTCAACTTTACGCCGACAGATTTTGCAATGGCGATGAGATGGAGAACTGCATTTGTCGAGCCGCCGAGCGCGATGACGACGGTGATGGCGTTGAGGAATGCTTTCTTTGTCATGATAGCGCGCGGCGTGATGTCCCTTTCCAACAAATGAAGAATGGCCTTCCCCACGTTCTTGCACTCGTTGATTTTTTCTTCGCTTGTCGCCGGCGTTGAAGAGCTGTATGGCAGGCTCATCCCCAACGATTCGATCGCCGAAGCCAGCGTGTTCGCCGTATACATGCCGCCGCACGCGCCCTGGCCGGGGCACGCATGATGGAGCACGTCATGGAGTTCGCCCTCATTCACCTTTCCGGCAATAAATTGTCCATAACATTCGAATGCAGAGACGATATCGAGCGCCTTCCCGCCGAAATGCCCGGCGCGAATCGTCCCTCCGTAGATCATGATGCTCGGCCTGTTCAACCGTCCCATTGCCATGACGGAACCGGGCATATTCTTGTCGCACCCGGGGAGGGAGATATTTGCGTCGTACCATTGCGCGCGCATCACTGCTTCAATAGAGTCGGCGATGATTTCGCGCGATGGAAGAGAGGCCTTCATTCCTTCGGTCCCCATCGCCATTCCGTCGCTGACGCCGATCGTGTTGAAAATTAATCCGACCAAGCCGGCTTCCTGCACCCCTTGCTTGACAATTTTTGCAAGGTCGTTGAGATGCATGTTGCATGTGTTTCCCTCCCACCCCATGCTCGCGATGCCGACCTGCGCTTTTTTCATATCGTCGTCCGTAAGTCCGATGCCGTACAGCATCGCCCGCGAGCCGACCTGAGATTTCTTCTGGGTAAGTTGTGAACTGTATTTATTGAGCTGATGTCCCACTGTGAGCGACTCCTTCTGAAAAACTTTCTATAATTTTAATGAGAGACGATGATAAAGTATTAAAACTCTGCTTCAGCTTCAATGTGTATTTTCTCGATGCGTATGAACGCGCGATCCCAGCCACTAGTGCTCGACCATTGAAACTGCCCTACGCACAATTTCAAGGTCGCTTTTGCCGGTGAACCCGCTGAAGCCGACCGAAAGAGTTCGACCATCTTTTAGCAGGACCGGCTGACCGCCCTGCCATCCGATAAGATCGGGAAGCGGGATTCCGAAGCGGTCGGCGTCTACTTCGTTGTTGAATACTTTCTTTTCATACTCGCCCGTTTTCATTCCCGTGATCCACGTTTGACTTGCTTTGAGCCATGCAACCCGAAACAGGTTGCGCACTTTGTTCCTGTCTTCTCCAAACATTTTTCCGTGCACAGTTCCATCCTCCTCGAGGATGCACACCGCACAATTTCCCCCGCTTTTCGCCTTGTCTTCTGGATTCTTTGCGTACTCGGGCACAAGGCCCGCTAATGCCGATAAGATATTCTCTATCGCGCCGTCGGATTTTTTTACAGGCATATCTATCCTCTCTTGTTCTTACGTGAGCCAGTGAAAATATTTTTTTAGAAATTGCAGCATGCTTGGCAAGGCCGTTTCAGTTGTCGCGGGTTTGATATTGAAGAAATAGATTACTCAACTCCTGGAATTTCTCATCGATCTCTTGCGGAAACCTTCTACAAACCTACTTCGGTGCTTAGCCCAAACCGGATTCTTCTGCCGATGTAATATGCGCCGGGGTCTCCCAACTCGCCGCCAATCATGCCCGAAGAATCCTCCCATTTGACATTCCGCACATTAAACACATTACGGGCGTCGACAAAAAGGACAAGGTCGAGGTAACGCGCAACGTCGAAATGAAATGGCTTGGAAATTTTCAGATCGAGATTGCTGTAGCTGGGCATCCTGGCATTGTTAGGCATGAAAGCAAGCGACGTATCCAATGGTGTAAAGCCATCGAGCGATGGATAATACGTATACGGCCGGCCGGTATGAAAATGATAAAAGGCGCGGCAGAGAATTTCGTACGGCAAGTGGATCGCTGCATTTACTTTAACTGTGTGGCGCTGATCCCAGCTTAAAGGATATGGTGCCAGCACCGGTGGAAAGCCCCACTGCAACAGATTGAGCCCCTGGTTTGCGTTATCGCTAACTCCCTCGGCCAACATATAGGTGTAGGAAACATCTCCTGTTAACCAGCCTCCGCGCTCACGGGAGAAAACGATCTCAACACCGTTGACGTCGGCGAAGGAATTGTTGACGTACTCTGCAAAACCGTAATCGCCGGCGTATTTACTGTCTGTAGGAAGGAATGTCTTCGAATCTATCAGATTCTTGCTTTCCTTCTTGAAATAGGTTACCGAACCGACAACGTTTTCCGTAAGGACCTGCTTCACGCTAAATTCCCAGGCTTTCGTTCGTTCAGGATCCAGATTTGGATTCCCCACGACGGCGCTGATCCCTTTTTGAAGCGTTACAGCGTCGAGTCCTGAATAGAGATAGTTGAACAGCGGGAATTGGAAATAATAACCGTAATTCACAAAGAAGAAACCGTTCTCAGAATACGGAACGGAAAACCCAAAGCGCGGGCTGAATTGGTATTTAAGTTGCGCCGGTACGTAATGACTGAGGAGAAGCTGGTATTCGTTCGGTTGCACTGGTACCAGCTCGAATGCCGGCCTCCTCGCAGTCGGATTCAGGAAATCGTACCGCACACCAGTGCTGACGGTTGCATTTTCGACGGTATATTTATTTTCCAGATAAAGACTTCCTGATTTCGGAAAGAAACGATATTGCGTACTGAAGTTCAGCGGCGGGTCCGACAAAACAGGTTTCCCAAAGTACGTCGTTTGCGGTTCATATTTTTCGAGATCGGTCTGGATTTTATAGAAATTAAGTTCACCGCCGAATTTGAGGATATCGCTGGGGTAGACTTCGCTCGTGAAATCTCCTTTCGCCGTGTAAATATCCTGCACAGTGTTGCTCCATGTCTGCTGGTCGCCTTTCAGCACATACTGGAGAAAGAAATCATAGTCGTATAGTTCTGAAGGATCGAAGTCGGGCTTGTCAACGCTTCCGATCCGGGTCACATTTTGGAAAGCGCTCAACCGAATTTCATAAAACGTGTGTTCCGACAGCGTGTGCGTTAATATCGTCGCAAGTCTGTATACATTGTGCTGGGTCGGCGGCAGGCCCGCGAGATTGAACCTCCAGCTGAAATCATACTGTTTCTCGTATTTGGAGGAATAGAGGAATTGCGTGCTCAGCCGAATTGACTGCGAAGGGATGTAGTCGACCTTCGCCAGACCGTTCACTGTCTGCGAAAACGGCATCGAAAAGAAATTCTGGAGGTCCTGCCACCAGCGCGTTCCGTTCTCATTGTAATTCAAGGAGAGAAAATAGAAGACCGTATTCTCTTTGAGCGGACCGCTCGCGGAGAGTTCCGCTTCGCTTTCTTTATTGTTCGCGGTTCCATACCCTACGTTGTCCTTCAATAGACGGAGCGATGCCTCCGACGTATTCGAGCCGGATTTCGTAACAACGTTGACCACCCCCGATTCGGCATTTCCGTATTCAGCCTCAAACCCTCCCGTTTGCAATGCAACTTCCGCAATTGAACTGTTGGGAAGGTCCGCCCCGAGCCCTCCCTGCAGCATATCCTGAGCGGGCAATCCGTCGATGAGATAGAGCACTTCGGATGTTTTGCCGCCCCGCACATTCCCTTCAATCGTCGTACCGGGCTGAAATCCAATGACATCGGAAAACGTGGTGACGGGTAGAACTTTGATCTCCTCGCTTCCGATCGTGTGGACTGTTCCGACGACATCCTTTTGAATCAGCGGCTTCTGGGCCTCGATGACGATCTCTTTCATCTCCACTGCAGAGGACTGCATGTCGATGACGACCTTTGTGCGCATATTTAAATTCACCTGAATATTTTCGTACAACACCGGCGTGTAGCCGAGTATCTGAACATGGAGACCGTACGTTCCTACCTCAAGATTATAGAACACAAAGTGGCCGTCACCATCAGTAACTCGACCGTCCTTCGTCCCGGCGATGATCACGGTCGCTCCGGGGATCGGAGATCGGCTGTCTTTATCAATAACAGTTCCTTCGATAGTACCCGTTGTTCCTGCAATCGCAAAATTCGCGACTGCCAGAAGCAGCATACAAAGTTTATTGACACGCATATTGTGTTGTCAGAAATAACGCCGATGAAGTTGCATTAAAGGGTGGTCTATTGGGCAACGATGCTTGCATGAGCATTCCATGTATTTCGTTGCTCAAGCCACGCTGTTGTGAAAACTCTTGATCGACATGCAACCCGAAAAAGCTACCGTAAATATTTAATCCTTCCATCGGTAATAATGTCAAAATCCTGTTCTCCGCTGAATGCCGAAGTGTGATCATACAATTGAACTGTGACGAGCACATGAATTTTTATGGATGTTATTTTCAAGAGGTCATACCCATAGGGGCCGAAATATCGTTCGCTCACATAGTTGTTGATCTCGCGATAGACTCGATTTCCCTTACCATCTCTCAAATTCCATGAGACCTGAAGCCACAGGTCTTGGTTTGGATCCAATGTGAGAGTATTTTCTTTTGAATCATATGCCGTGCCGGGCTGAATATTATGTGCGGTAATCGGTATCACGGTGGTTTCTATTTCCGGATGGCCGGCTACTGAAATTTCGAATTGCCCCGAGACCGATGCAGCCCCGTAAAGGGTTTCCTGATATTGGTTTAACTCAAAAAAATTGAACACGACAGGAGTCGGCGGCATAATCTCCAGGAGGCTGTCCGACTCAAAGTAATCGCCGTATTCCGCATACATCACGGTATCAAATGTCGCTGCTGGAACTATTGTCGCAATCGTCACAGACGGCGCAACGTAGGTTGGGAGGGGGTCATTGCATCCACCTCCGATCAAAGACACGACCGCAAACACCTGTATGCCGATGAAAATATTTCTTCGTGTCATTCGCCGAGAAATGTCCCGATAGTGGTACTGAGGATTTTCACTAAAGCTTTACATGAATATCTGCGAAAATTTTGAATCGCCACTTCCAAAGACGCTGTTAAAAAATCGGCCGTTGTCAAAGCAAGGGCCTGGGAGCATTTTTCTTTTCATTCGTTCAACCATTCCCGGCATGGAAAAATGATCTCCGCCGGCAGCCGACACAAAAAATCACGGCAGGTACACAATCCCTCCCTTTGTGACGAGGCCGTACTCCAGCTCTCCGACAAAAGCCGATGTTTGGGCAAACAGTTGAATTGTCACACGGACATGAATCTTCATCGAAGTGATCTTCCAATGATCATAATTGAACAATCCGACATACGGTTCGACCGTGTACGCGCTGATGTCGTGGTAGATCCTATTCCCCTTGCTGTCTTTCAAATTCCATAGGACTTGAAATTGCACCAGCTGGCCGGGATCCATTACAAGAATTCCTGTTTTTGAATCGTATGCTGGACCGGGCACAATATTTTTTATGGTAATTGGGATCGTGGCTCCGATATCGGGATGATCCACTACCCAGAGATCCAATTTCCCCTGAACTGCTGCGGCACCGTAGAGAGTCTCCTGATACTGATTTTCCTCATAAAAAGTGAAATCGATGGGATTCGGCGGCATAATCTCCAGAAGGCTGTCTGGACCAAACGAATCGCCGTATTCGACATACAGCACAGTATCCAAGATCGCTGAAGGGACTATCGTCGCGACCGTCACCGTCGGCTCTGTATACGTTGGCAAAGGGTCATTGCAGCCAATTCCCGTCGTGACCATGATACCAAGCAGGGAAAAATTAATGAAGAGAGCAGCTGGCCTCATCCCCTGAAAAAGTTTGCCGGTCGTTTTTCCAACGCATGTTGCCGAACCCTCGCGACGTGCCGACGCATCGAGTGCAGTCATAGGTTTCAAACTATGAATTAATGGTTCCAAAATCAAACAACAACTTCCTTCAGAACTCCCCTCGCCTGCTGTGAAATTGCTCTTTCGTCGGATATAGTTTATATTTGGCGTATGGAGATTTTCACTCGTAAATTTCTTTCACGTCTCATCCTGAGTGCCACTGCAGGATGTTTTTTTTTGTTGATCAACTTGCGATGTACTGTCGACGAGGTCAACATCTCGCCCTATCCCGTCGTTAAAATTATTTCCCCTACGCCGACAACCCACATCCTCGATACGGCCACAATTCAAGTGCAGGCTTCCGACGACAAGGGAGTTACACGGGTTGAAATCTACATTGACGGAAAGCTGGCGCCCGGTGGAAAAATACTCTACGTGCCGTATCAATATAATTGGGACACCAGCGCTTTAACCGATTCAAGTGTGCACGAGATCTACGCCAAAGCATACAACGTCGATAGCAATTCTACGACGTCTTCGACGGTGGCGGTTACCGTCTATAAATTTCAACCTTCAAACCTTGTGGCAAACCTCGTCGGAGACACCCTGGTTGCGTTGTCGTGGACCGACAACTGTTCAAAGGAGACGGGATACGAGGTCATCGAGCGCGTCGGCGACAGTTTGTACTATATCGCGGCCCAGCTTCCAGCCAACACGACGTCGGCAGGAGTGCCCGGAATTTATTCAACCACCCAGTACTACACATTTTACGCTCGCGCAGTTATCGACTCCCTGAAAAGCAAGTTCAGCAATGGAGTCACTGTTCTTCCTGTTGTCACCGCTCCGTCTCAGTTAACTGCCACTATGGTAGCCGATACCCTTGTGATGTTGTCGTGGCAAAACCGGCTTCACCCGATATCCCAGTACATCGAAGTCGATCAAGCAGAAAACGACGGCCCTTTCACCATCGTCGGGAATATTTCCGCAGCATTGGATTCGACTTCACTCAAAGGAAGTTATGTGGTCGGAACATTCTATCGCTACCGATTGCGGGGTTGGACAGTTCACAATAACTATAGTCTTTATTCGAATATTTCAAGTACGCAGGTCGTTTTTCCCGCCCCCAGTTCTCTCACAGAAAACACGGTTGATCAATTCAGTGTCCAAATACGTTGGACGGACAATTCTTCTTTCGAGAAGGGATTTTCTATCGAACGAAAAACACCGACGGCCGATTTCGCAGAAGTCGGGCGCGTCGGGCCAAATGTGACATCGTTCATCGATACAGGGTTAGACTCAACGATGTCGTATATTTACCGAGTAAGGGCATTTACGGATCTCAACGCGAGCGGTTACTCCGGGTTGCTGCAATTGAACTATCAATTCAATTATTTTGAGGAACAATCCATTCAAGCTGATGGTGCGCGCGTTGGAGGTCTGGCTTTTGTCGGCACCAGCAACGATGTGATCAGCGTAGGAACTGCCAGCTCTGCGAAAATGTGGGACGCTTCAAACGGAACGCTTATCAAAACGTTCTCCGGGAGCTCGGCCCCCTTAACGTCGCTTGCCGTCAATCCTCAGGGGACAATGCTCATCACCGGCAGCGCAAACGGAAACATCATCGTTTGGGATATTCCCTCAGCTTCCGCAACGCTGAGTATTCCGGCATACCCGGTTCCCATCACTTCTGTTTCTGTGAGCCCGGATGGACAATACATTGCAAGCTCAAGCACCGACAGTTCGACGATAAAAGTGTGGAGGGTTTCCGACGGGTCGCTCTTGTGGACCGTTGCCGGTCATACATCTCTCATCAACGCAACCTGTTATTCGCCGGATGGGACTGAGCTCTTCAGCTGCAGCGACGACCAGCATGTCAAAACCTGGAATGCATTGGACGGATCGCTTTTGCGGGATGCTTCTGTGAGTTTCAACTATTTCAAATCGCTGGCCACCAATTCCGCTGCGAATATGGTCGCAGCCGGAAGCGTGTCGCAATCGAACTCGCTGACCGCATGGCAATTGACAACAGGAACTCAGCTCTCCGGTTTTACACCGAATGGAAGCATCCCGGGCGCCTATGCCGTCGCATTTAGCGCCGACGGCACATCGCTCGTCTGCGGTTATGACGACTACTTCGTCAGGGTCTGGAGCGTATCGAATCGGAGCTTGGTGACAGAGCTTTACGGACACCGGAGCCAGGTCCATGCAGTTGCGTTCAATAAGGGAGCGGACCTTATGGCCAGCGGCAGTTCCGACGGGATTCTGAAAATATGGAGATGGAAGAAATTGTGGCACTGAGATGATGTTGCTCGCGCAGTGCCGTCTGCGGCGGGAAGGTTAAGAGGCGTCCGACGGAAGCCATTTCCTGCTGCTCAAATCCGCTGTAAGATTGTCAACCGCTTTTCTCGAAAATTTTCCGATTCTGAGTTGCTCGTCCGATTTTTCCTTGAGACGTTCACAAAACTCCATCCCTTCTTTTTTATAGCTCGGCTCGAGTTTCAGCAAGTCGTATAGAACTTCCACGGCATCTGCATAGCGGTTGGCAGATTCATAGTAATAAAAAAGTTTCTTTTCGATGTGAACCGGCACATCCCTCCCTCGCAGCGATCCTTCGACGTCGTCAATGGCTCTTTCGTGCGAGCTGTCAATGGGTCCGTTGTTCCTGATTGCGGACTCCGCGAGAAGGCTCAGTGCTTTCGTGAACAACGTAATGCTATCTGAAACCTTTCCCTCTTCGGCCAGGATCTCCGATTCTTCTTTGAGCAACATCCCCGCTGCGTAGCATCTCACCTTTCCCATGCTCGGGTCCAACACAAGGAGTTCAATCATCTGGATCTCCGAAAGCCGCTGGAGAACGTTAAGATCTACGCCCAAAAGCTTTTGCGACGAAGTCTTGATCGCATCAAGCGCTTTTGGGAATTCTTTCTTCTTTTTGAAAAATAGAATGTCCGCCAATGCTTGTGTCAGCACTTGGACTAGCCGCATGATATAGTCGTTCTCAAGCATCGGGGAAAGTACAAAAGTTAATGTCAAAAGGTAGGAAGAATTGAAAACGGAAGCAACGAGTACTGGTGAACCGTTCACTTAAGTGAACGGTTCGCGCATCATACATTAAACCAATACGAGAATTTGACAAGGAAGATGTTGTCGGCAAGGGTGTTGAACAAGCGGTTGACCGAATTATCGAATTGGAAGTTCCCGTTGACGCTCGTCTGGTCGAACCTGCTTTGCGTCCAGACAAAGTAGACGACGGATCCCGGCGTGTATTCCCAGCGCAGTACCGCGTTGCCTCGCAGCGATTTTGTGTTGAAGTCCGGATTGTCGAAAGCGATCGGCGCCGCCGGGCCGGGTCCGTCCGGGTCGGCGGAATACGAAACCGACCCGTCCGCTGATTTGGTTTCGGTAAGTGTCGATGAGCCGGTTCCGTACACCCTGAAATCAAACGAACGCGGACGGGTCAGTTCCTTGAAGCCGCTGAAATCTCCCGACGCGATGAGCGGTTGCAAAAATAATTGCAGGCTCAACGTCGGCGTGAACGTCCAGTCCAACCTGATATTTGCCGAGAGTGTTCTCTGGATCATATCGGCGAAAACGTATCTCCCGCCGTACGTCGCCGTCGCTGTCGGGTCGGTGGTCGAGGTCACCCACTGAGCGGCCTCGAAGTCATGGTCGAAAGTCGGTGCCACGCTTACCGATACGTTGGCGACCGGCCTCCATGTGAGTCCGACATATTCCTGGACATCGCGTTGCCAACCCGATTGATACGTAAACGCACTCACCTCCGCTTGAAAACTTTTTCTACTATCGGTAGTAATGTCGATATTCACCTGACGGCCGGCGGGGTTCAAGGTCAGCGGACCGCCTCTTGTTCTGTAGTTGTTGATCGTTCCCGGATTGTAGGCGAGATTCATATAAAAATTGTAGTAGTTGAGGAGTTGGAGTTGCCCGTACCAATACACCCCTCTCCATGTGACATTTCCGCCGTAGTCATAATTCTGGAACACCGCCCCGCCGGTTTCAGCGTACCGAAACGTTTCGCCCGGATCCGGCCAGTCATATCCCCCTCCCACATGCATATTGATCACATCCGACCGCGATTGAAATCCTACGTCGTCGACGTCGAAACTCGGGCTGAGGATGCCCAGTGCGGAGTTGGCAAAGAATCTTCCCTTATTTTTGTTGAGCGAGATACGCCCGCCATATCCGGACATCGACGTCAAAGAGCTGTCGACGCCGAGGTACGAGGCATCCGGCCGCTGGAAATAGTGCTGGGAGTTGCTCTGAAGGGAGATCAGTCGCGCCTGATCTCCGGCAACGCGCGACACGCCCGTCCAGCCGCTGACAACCCACACTTTGTCGGCGTCGAGAAACGACCATCCGTCAACGCCGAGCACTTCGCTGTCGCTGTTCACATCATCGCGCACGGGGGCCGCCGAAAAATCGCGCGCGGCGATCGTCGACATGAAGCCCAGCCCCTGGCGGCCTTCGTTGAAATCTTTCTGTGCTCTCAGCACTCCATAGTAAGCCGCGGGCTCCACCTCGTAATGAAAATTGCGGCCTGCGGTGTCAAGGTCTGCGATCTCTCGCGACGTGACGGCTTCTATCGCGCCGATATTCCACCCATCAATTACTTTTCCTGTGAGCTTCGCCGCGCCGATGATGTGCGTTCCCTGCGGCACGTCGGAAAAATCCGCGTCCGGTACGCTTCCCTGAGGCGTCCTTCCGATACGCCGGCTGTAAAAGATCGTCGGCTGCGGCCAATTGAAACTCCAATAATTTCGCGAGCCTCCCTGGCCAAAGTTGAATACCGTGGCTCCCTCAAGAAAGAACGGCCTTTTCTCGTCGAAATAACTTTCGACGTCGCTCAGGTTGATAACAGCGGGGTCGACTTCGACTTGCCCGAAGTCCGGATTCACCGTTGCATTCAGCGTTAAATTATTTCCCAAACCAATTTTGAAATCGGCGCCAACACCGGGAGAGTACACCGAGCCGTTATTGAACGGATCATTGGCCGCCGGATGATTGTATTCTCCTTTTTCAGTCACGTAGGGAACCGCCTCGATCCTGCTTGGAGGGTTGACGTCTTCCAGCCCAACGAGTTCGCCGAAACGAGAGACGAAGCCGCTTTGGGCCCGCGGCGTGTACACGAGATAGTCGCTCTCTCTCCTCCGGCCGATATCTCTTTGAAAATTGATCCCCCACACCAGATTTTTCTCGTCATGAAATCGAAGCTGCGAATAGGGGATGCGCATTTCTGCTGTCCATCCTTCGTTGTCGATATGAGCTTTCCCTTCCCATACTCCGTCCCATGAAAGATCGTTCCACTCGTCGTTGTAGAGCACGCCGTCGATGATCGACCCTCCTGCACTCACGGCGAAGACGTTTCCCGTTCGGTGGTCATGGTAAGCATCAAAATAGACGCCGAACCAATCGGCGACGGGATATTGATCGCGCCTGCTGAGAATCGGCATGATGGAATCCGGCGCGTCGTCGTACATGCGCGCGCCGATGTAGACCGCGGCATCGTCATACACGACGCGGACTTCGGTGCGATGCGTTGGCGCAGCTCCTTGGTTTGGATCGCCTTGGGTAAAGGCGCTGAACGCCGGTGCGGTTTTCCAGATCGGTTCGTCGAGAAGTCCGTCGACGACGATCGGCTCGTGGCTCCGAACTGCATGGACCTGAAGCGGAGGGACCGATGTTGAATCTGGCGTCGCTGCTTTTGCCAGTACAGTGAAGAATATTATGAGAGGGATTTGTTTCATGCGATTTTCGATAGGTAGATTCCCGGCAGCCGCCCTTCTGTCTTTCAGCCGGGATGAGGATGTTGTGTTGAGCTAATAAACGTTTTGAACGTGAATTTGTTGCACGATCGACCGGACTTTTGTCTCCCCGGAACGAAACAATGTAAATAAAAAGGCCGTCACTTTTAGATGACGGCCTGCGATCTGGCGAAAAATACGATCCGGAGCGACCGTCGTTATTTACCGTTCATTTTTCGGATTTCGATATTGCCGTTCGTCGTTTCGATGACGATCTTATCTCCGCCGCCGTTCAAATTGTAAATGGCGTGTATCTCTCCGTCATCTTTATCTGCCGTTTTCGTTTCAGCGGGAAAATCGGAGCTGATGTCATATTCATCCTCTCCATGGCGCCACTGGTCGCGGATGCGGATCGTCGCGTCGATCGTCGCCTTCGCGTTCGAAGGCAGAGAGAGCATAACATTCCCGCCCGATGAACGCAATTCGCTGTCTCCCTTGCCGCTCGGGATCAATTCCGCCGTGACATCGCCGCCTGCCGTTCTCGCTACGATAGAGCCCGTGATATTTTCGAGCTGGACATTGCCTCCCGCCGTTTTTGCCTCGACCTTTCCGCTTGCGCTTTTAAGTTCGATATCTCCTCCGGCAGTTTTCAGCATGGCGCTGCCGGAAACTTTTCCAACTTTCACTTCGCCGCCCGACGTCGAAAGCTGAGCGTCTCCGCCGACATCGCCGACCTCAACATCGCCGCCTGCGGTAGAGGCCGTGAGAGACTTTCCTGCTTTTTCAATTTTAATTTCACCACCCGACGTGCGGACTTCCGCATCTCCCGATACGTCCCCCATCCTGATATCTCCGCCCGAGGTCTTGAGGGTCGTCGTCCCCTCAATGTTATCCGTACGGATATCTCCGCCGGATGTCGAACCCGAGAGTTTCCCTTTCATCGTTCCGCGCACTTCGATATTCCCTCCCGATGTGTGCACGTCGGCATCGAACTGTTCCGGAAGGCTGATCTTGAACAAGACATTTCCGGACCAGTTCCAGCGCGGACGGTACTCGACATGGATCGTATTGCCGGATTGTGTGATCTTCAGATAATTCATATCCTCCTCGTCGATCCCGTCGACGTCAACATTGACTTCATCCTTATTCCATGTGCTCAGCCTGATATCGCCGCTGTTGACAACAACGTCAAGCTCTCCACCTTTTGAAACCGTGAACGATTTTGTCTGCTTTCCGTCGTTCGTGTCCGAGACAAGTTTGCTCGGGGATAAAAACGAAGCGAAGAGAACAAATACTACTATGAGCTTTTTCATCGATGTGTTACCTCCTCTATGACCGTCCGTGCTTGCCGCCGGACGTAATTGTTTTGGTCTGATTCTATTTTATGTCTGAGCATATCGAGGACATCCTGGTCCATGTGGTGTCCATCCACGCTTGCTACTGCAAGTCCGTTGATCGCGGCAATGCGCATTCCTGAATTTTTGTCGTGCATAAGGGTGTAAACGAGAGCATCCCGGATCTCTCCGTCGAACGGGTAGCGGAGCAACGCGCGCATCGCCTCCTGGCGGACGCCCGGATTGTCATCTCCCTTGAGTGCCGAAATGAGCGCCGTTTTCACAGCGGGGTCGGGCGCCTGTTGGTCGTGAGCTTGGGACGCGATCGCGCTGACAGTCCGCAACCGAACCCCAGGATTATCTTCAGTGGTCAAAGCGCGTGCGAGCACCTTTTGAATTTTTTCGTCGTTGATATTGCCGCGCACGTGCATCGGAGTGACGGCGTCAAAAGTAAATTCTATCATCCCGTCGCCGGCATTGGAATTCATCATGCGAACGTTCGATGTGCGGGTATTGCCCTGCGTGAAGGACTCGTCGTCGGTACCGGTTTGTTTCGCTTGTTGGACATAAGGATGCTCAACGGCGATCGGCTTTTCTTCCGTTTTTTCCGGACGAGAAAAAAGGCTATACCCGACAAGGACCCCGAGGAGCGTCAGCGCTATCCCGCCAAGCGCAAAGCGGTACTCGCGAACGAAAAAATCCCGCACGGCGTCGAGCGCTGTATCGAATGCGCGGTGCCGCAAGTGACGCTCGAGCAGGATCTTTCGCAGTTGGGTCCGCGCTTCTTCGAGCATGAGGTCGGTAACCTCGACCGGCCGATGACCGGCAATCGCTGAGGTAAACTTTTTGATCGCGGCAAGTTCTTCGCGGCACTCAGCGCAGCTGCGCAAGTGAATGTTGAGAAGATCCTCTTCATCCGGAGTGAGTTCACCGACCGCAGAGAGAGAAAGCCATTCCTTAAATTGATCGTGCTTCATTCAGATACTCCTTCGCCAAAAATACTTTTAAGCCGCTCGCGCATCCTTTGTGTCGCTGTGAAGAGATGTTTCTTCACCGTTCCCTCCGAGCATTGCATCGCATCGGCAATTTCCCTCAGCTTGAGCCCCTCATAATGTTTCAGGGTAAACACCATTTTTTGTTGAGGCGACAAGCTTGTCAACGCTTCCCGCACGTGCAGCGCAATCTCCTGATCGATGACATGCTGGTCCGGAAGAGGATCGTGGGAACGCGCCGCCGGATGGGATTGCGCCTCTCCATCCCCCTCCTCATAATCCCCGTCGAGTGAAACATGTGCGTTCCGTTTTCTGCGGGACCGGTGCGTGAGGCATACGTTTGTCGTAATGCGATAGAGCCATGTCGCGAATTCGCTTTGCATCTTGAAACGCCGCAATCCCTGATACACTCTCAGAAAGACTTCCTGATAGATATCCTTTGCGTCGTCTGAGTTGCTGACAAACCGGGCCGCAATCGTCAGGACCTGCTTGTCGTAACGGAAGACGAGCTGCTCGAACGCAGAAAAATCGCCCTGCTGTGCTTTGAGAATAAGTTCGGTGTCGTGCGGCGCCATACGATATCGTTGTTAAGGAATTGGACTTGGCTCCCGAAAAAAGGTTGGGGGGTAAAAGCGGTAAGACTGCCGTTTAAAATATGCTTCGGATCAGCAGCAAAATCCCGAAAATGACGAGCGGAATGCCGACGGGGGCGGCCACCAGAGTGACCGAAAGAAAAATCCCGATCGCTATGCACACGAGGCCGATCAGAGCGGCCAGAACCCGGCCCGTCAGTTTCATAACAAAACTGAAGATCGCCCACACAATGGTAAACGGGAGGAGAAGAATCGAGGTTTTCTTGTTACTTGACATAGCACCTCCTTAGGTAGCAAAAAGGTATGGACTATTTGGATTGAGTGCAACAAGAAAGGGGGAAAATGAATGAACCGTTCCCTTAAAGGGAACGGTTCATTCTGTTGGACGAACTCGGAGGTCGTGGTTAGTTCGTCCGTGAGCCAAGAAGTCTTTCTTGTAACTGTCCTGCAATGGAGGCAAAAAATTGATCCGTTGTTTCGTACGGCACGTGCTCCTTCTTTGCAAACCATTTAGGATTATCAAGCACGTTCGATGCAAGATATGCTTTGTAGCGGATCGAAGGCGTGCTGCCGTTCGTAGCCAGGCTGTCCGTGACATTTTTGATCTCTGCGAAGTCAGCATCCGGATGCAGCATCTTAATTTCAGCGGCTTGCATCATGGATGATTCCGCCAATCCGGCATTCTCCGACCGCAGCGCCATCAAATAATTCATTTTCGCGATCTTCGACGTGCAATCAAATTTGGGTGCGGGCTGAGTTCCGTTGCTGGGCGGATATTGTGCAAACGCTTCAAAATTGAACGCGACCGCCATTGCTATCATTGTTATCGTTGTGTGCTTTTTCATGACTGCCTCCGATGTTTGTTGAGTTGTGTTGCGATGAATCAATTTCTTTATCCACATAGTTGAACGGCGAAAGAAACAGGAAGATGTCTTTTGATCGTAAAGAGTTGTCACGAATTGTCACAGAAGCAGGGCCACAAACGAAAAGTGCGGCCCGGGATAACCCGAGCCGCACTCGTTCGCGGAAGGCTCATCGAGATGATTATTTGAAGATGTCGAAGAATTTCCATCGGTCTTTTTCTTTCACCGTGTGTGCCCGCTCCCAACGACGATAGTGATCCCCCGTCACGAATCCGATCGGTCCGTCGTAAATGCCGCCTCCGAGAAAATTGTCGTAGACGCGTACTGCGAGAACGTTCGTCCCGCCAAATTTAATGATATCGGACGAGACCGTGTACGCCCTGAATTTACGGTATTCATCTCCATGAACGTGCGATCCCCCTGTCCGGCCGATATACTCTCCGTTGAGATATGCCTTGTCAACATCGTCGATCTTTCCGAGGAGAAGAACAAGATCCTGGCCGCTGAATTTATCGGGCACTGTAAAATGAATTCTATACCAACCCACTCCGTCGTAATCCTTGAACCCTTGCGTTTCCCAGTATGCGGGCACAAGAACATGCTTCCACTCCGAATCATCGAACGAAGGTTTCGCCCAGTCGTCATCGTCACCCGTCTTGAGTCTCCAGTCTCCGGCGATCGCTACATCCGGATAAAAATAGTCTTCCATCTCGAACACCCCTGGTTTGCCGCTCACCATCCCTCCGACCAGCTGGTCGTCGTACACCCGTACCGCGATCACGTTATCGCCGTTAAAGGTAAGATATTCCTTGAGCGCCTCGAATTTCTGGTCGATATTGTATGCAGTGACAAAGTGAGGGGGAAACGCGCCCGTGAAACTCACAAAGTGCCCGTTGAGGTACACTTCGCTCACATCGTCGACGTCGCCGATGTGAATATAAAGAGGCTTGTCTTTCAGGTCTGAAGAGATACGGAAATGTTTTCTGTACCAGGCGTAACCGTCATAGCCGGGATACCCTTCGTCTTCCCAATTCGCAGGGACGAAGATCTGATCCCATTTGCTGTCGTCGAGCTTCGGGTCGGCCCACGCCGGTTTATCGCCAAGCTTGAATTTCCATTGACCGCGAAAATCGACCAGCATTTTCCATTCCTGCGCAACGGTCACTTCATGGAACGCAAAAAGCGATGCGAAGAGAATGAGGCCGGCGAGAATCTGTCGGCGACCGGATTTCTGTTCAACATTTAGAAGCGCCGATGAAGAGGCGATATCTGTCTGTATTTCTTTTTGCTCAGTTTGAAGTGTGGTGGCTGGCACTTTTTTCCCCTCAAATGGGGAAATCCACACAACCTGTGAAAAACACTGTGTAATAAAATTTCTGGTCATCGTTTCCATACTATCCTCTTTTAACTCATGCAATCTACATGAGTGAAAAGAAAGATGTGTCTCTTGGGGGTAAAGAGATGTAAAAAAATGTCACGGCAGAAAGGAGGACAAACCCCGTCCATAAACATCCTGCAGGACGCGATGGGCAAGTTATGGAATCAGCTTGTAACCGGCGCCGTGTATGGTGATGAGATGCTTCGGTTTGGAAGGAGACGGTTCGATCTTCTGGCGCAGCTTTAGAATGAAATTGTCGACCGTCCGCGAGTTGATTGAATCGTCGTAGCCCCACACGTTAGTGAGCAATGCGTCGCGGCTCACGACTTGATTTTTGTGCTGCCACAAAAAGCGGAGGATATCGCATTCCTTCGGGGTCATGTCGATGGCCTTTCCTTTTCGCGCCGCGGTATACGTCGTAAAATCGATGTCAACATTTCCGATTTTTGTCTTGCCCGCCGTTTCGGGCGCTCCTTCTTTTCGTCTCAACACGGCCTTGATGCGGGCGAGAAGCTCGCGGAGACTGAAGGGTTTCGTGATGTAATCGTCCGCGCCAAGCTCAAGACCCAGCACTTTGTCCACTTCTTCTCCTTTCGCGGTGAGCATGATGATCGGAGAACGTACCCCTTTCTCTCGAGCACTTTTGCAAACGTCGAAGCCCGACATCCCCGGAAGCATGACGTCGAGAAGAACGAGATCGTAGTCGCGATGGATCATCTTTCGCAGCCCGTCTTTGCCGTCTCCGACAACGTCGATCGAGTAGCCTTCAAATTCAAGATTATCTTTGAGCCCTCGCTGCATTTCAGGCTCGTCTTCAACAAGCAATATGGATGATGACATGAAAGAAGGATCCTTTTTCGTAAGTTGAACGCAAAGCAAATCTATGACGACGGTGAGACCGGCAGCGAAACACGGAAGCAACTCCCCTTTCCAAGTTGGCTGCGAACTTCTACATTTCCACTGTGCGCATCGACGATATGCCGTACTAACGCGAGCCCGAGCCCGCTCCCTTTCGTCGTATGGACAAGCCCGGTGGAAACGCGATAGAACTTTTCAAAGATTCGGTTCTGATGTTCAGGCGCAATGCCGATGCCGTGGTCTTCTACTTCAAAGAAGGCCATCCCCCCCTCTTGACCGGTTGCGATGCGCAGGTATTTTTCCGTTCCGGTGTACTTCACCGCGTTATCGATGATGTTGTGGAGCGTCTCGGCGATCGCCTCCCCGTCCGTGCTCACGGCCGGAAGCCGAGGCGCAAGGTCGATGACAACCGTGAACCCTTTGTCGCGCAACTGCAGTGTGTAAAAGTCGATCACGCTGGTGACCAAAGCGTTGAGGTCGGTCGGCTTGAGGTCGTACGCTCTTCGGCCCGCCTCCATTCTCGAAAAATTCAACAAGTTGTTGACGAGACGGCTTAAGCGCTCCGATTCCTGAATGATCGTGTGATAATATTCATGCTTTTTCTTTTCAGTCTTGACGCGCTTCATCTCGAGCGTTTCGGCGAACATGCGGATGAGCGACAGCGGTGTGCGCAGTTCATGCGAGACGTTGGAAACAAAATCCGACCTCAGTTGGATGAGATCCATTTCCCGACGGATCGTCCTGTAGATGAGCCATGCGCCCGCCAGAAGAAAAATATCGAGGATGACGATGATGCCGAGATTGCGGTACGAGCGGCTCTCCACAAGCTCGTCGATCGTTTTCCCCTTAAGGCGAATGCCGAGCTGGTAGTCCGGGAGAAGCCACAGAGATCTAAACTGCTTGAGGTCCGCGGCTTGAACCGAAGACGTTGCGTCGACGATCTCTTGTGTTCGTTTCTTCACCACGGCGAGAATAAACTCATCGCCCGCCGCATCCTGAAGTTTTCGGGAAAGAATATTCTGAACAAAGTCCTGCGGGTCGAGCACCATCCCCACAACGCGCATCGCCGATCCGTGATCTTTCGCAATAAAAACGAGCACGAGCGGCCTGTTTCCTTGTAATGAGTCGGCATCCGTCAGCGCTTCGACTTTTCTGTATTCCACTTTTTGGTAATCGACAAGCTGTTCTATTTTTGCTTTGTTTGCAGCTAACTGGCGTAGGATCTCTTTTTCCTTCAGGGAAACAGCGCCTGAATTGCCGCGCGACGATTCGACCGTAACGATCGACCGGAACCCAGTATCGGCGATAAAAACCGATCTGACCGTAGTTCGGCGATCGACAAATTCCCGCAGGGACCGGACAAGCTCGTTTTGAGAAGCAGCTGATCTGTCCGCAACAATATTCTGGAGATTCCCCGCCCAGGCCGACACGGCATCCCAGGAATATTGATTCATCGAATACAATACCGCGTCGAGCTGCTGACGGTACATAACGCCGAACATTTTTTCGCTCGTGCTGAGCGAGCTGATTTCATACCCGGAATAAAATAAAGCGGGCAGGAGGACGATGAGAAGGAAAATCAGAGATATCTTTTTGAGTGGTGATTGCGGGTTCACGCTAGATCCAAGGAGGATAAAAAAGGAGGATGCCGTAGGTTCGAGGGGGTTGCGAGAGAGCTAACCCCCGCTCGGTTTTTTCACGATCCGCTGCCGACGACAAATTGTGGATTATTGTTTTCAAAAGCAAGGATGTTGTCGACGGTGGTCTGGAGTATGCGTTCCACCGCTTCGACACTGTCGAACGCCATGTGGGGAGTCAGGATGACATTTTCCATTTTAAGCAGAATATTTTTCTGGAGGAGAGCGTGAAGCTTCTCCACAGGGACATTCCTGGTCAGCATCTGATTTTCGTCTTTGACCAATTCTTCCCCTTCGAAGACGTCGAGCCCTGCGCCGGCGAAAATACCGGAGTTCAATGCATAATGGAGTGCCTGCGTCTCGATGAGATCCCCGCGCGCTGTGTTGATGAACAGCGCACCCTTCTTCACCTTGTCGATATTCTTCATATTGAGAAGATGATGGGTATGTTCATTCGAGGGGCAATGGAGCGAGATGATATCGGAGTGCGAGAGCAACTCGTCGAGAGAGACGTATGTAAAATCGAGTGTGTCGGCAAGAAAATGATTTTTCTTGAGGTCGAAAGCGATGACGTTGAGGCCAAACCCTTTTGCCATCCGGATGACGTGAAGACCGATGCTTCCGGCGCCGATGACGCCGAGCGTCTTTCCTTTGAGGTCGAAACCCTGGAGGCCTTCAAGGGAAAAATCGTTCCTGAGCGTCCGTATGTATGCGCGGTGGATGTTGCGCGAAAGCGAGAGGATGAGCGCGAACGTGTGCTCGGCGACTGTGTTTTCGCCGTAGTAGGGAACGTTGCACACCGTGACCCCGCGTTTCTTCGCCTCATGAATGTCGATGTGATTGAACCCGGTGCTTCGCGTCGCGATGAGCCGAAGGTTCTTCAAACTTTTAAGGAGATCCTTCTTTATGACCGAATAAATGAACACAGAAATAGTGTCGGCTTTCGCAAACTTGCTGAACGGGACTTCCTGAATCGGAGCCGGGAAGAACTGTACAGCGGCATGTTTGCCAATCCGCTTACGAAGAAAATGCTCCTCGGATTTCGGCGTCTCGAAAAAGGCGATGCTCTTCATCTACTCATCCTTCGTCGTTGATGGGTGCTTTACGGGAAGCTTTAACTCTTCCATCTTCCTGTAGAGCGATGAAAGGCTGATGCCAAGCTCTTGGGCCGCAACCTCTTTGTTAAAATCGTGGTGCTGCAGGGTCCCTTCGATAAATCGCCGCTCGAAGTTTCTCGTGGCGTCTTTCAGCGTCGAGCCGTCGACGACGGCACCATCGTCGCTCGTCGAAAGCTTCTGCATGTTGTCGGGCAGATGGACGACGTCCACATATTCTCCGTCGCAAAAGATCATCGCCCGCTCGATAACATTCTGCAGCTCCCGGACCTCCCCCTTCCATTGATAGTGCATGAGCACGCTCATCGCCTGGTTCGTCACTCCCTTGATGTTCTTCCCCATCTGGTTCCTGTACGTGCTGATGAAATGATTGACGAGAAGAGGAAGGTCGTCCACCCTTTCGACGAGCGACGGCATGTGGATCTCGACGACGTTCAAACGGTAAAAGAGGTCTTCGCGGAATTTATTGTTCGCGACTTCTTCGCGTAGGTTCCTGTTCGTCGATGCGATGAGCCGGACGTTATATTTAAACGGATCGTTGGAGCCGACGGGAAATATTTCTCTTTGTTCGATCGCGCGTAAAAGTTTCACCTGCAAATGAAGCGGCATCTCGCTGATCTCGTCGAGAAGCAGCGTCCCTCCGTCCGCGACTTTGAAGACGCCGTCCTTGTCCGCAACAGCGCCGGTAAACGAACCCTTTTTATGGCCGAAGAGCTCGCTTTCGACGAGGGTTTCGACGATGGCGCCGCAGTTGATGGCGGCAAAGCGCTTCCCGGCCCTTTTACTGTTGTAGTGGATGGCGCGCGCTGCAAGTTCTTTGCCCGTCCCGCTTTTGCCGGTAATGAGGACGGTGCCTTCGCTCGCGGCGACTTTCTCGATCGTTTGAAATACTTTTTTCATGGCCGGGCTTTGGCCGATGATGTTGTGGAAATCGTATTGGCGGTTCAGCTCTTTCCGGAGAAGCGTATTCTCGAGCGACAGTCTTCTGTGCTCCAGCAGCTTCTTCACGCGGATGATGAGGTCGTCGAACTCGATCGGCTTTAGCACGTAGTCATACGCCCCTTTGCGCAGCGCGTCGATGGCGGTCTCTATCGAACCGTACGCTGTGATGATGATGACGAACGTGTGAGGCGAGCGAAGGGAAATTTTATCGAGCAGCTCTGTCCCCCTCATCTCCGGCATTTCGATGTCGGTGATGACGATATCGAACGGCGCGTTCATGATCTTCTCGAGCGCGACGACCCCGTTCTGCGCTTCCTCGACCTCGTATCCTTCCTTCCGGAGAATGAATGAAAGAGATTCCCGAATGATTTCTTCATCATCAGCAATGAGTATGCGTTCAGACATGAGGAGTTCCTTTCAAGGGCAAAACAACGGTGAACACGCTTCCTTTTCCTTCTTTACTCTCAACACGGATGTCGCCGCCAAAATTCTTGACGATCCCATAACTCACCCAGAGCCCAAGCCCGGTTCCTTTTCCGACTTCTTTCGTCGTATAGAACGGGTCAAAAATTTTTCCGAAATCGGCTTCGGGAATTCCTTTTCCCGTATCTTCAGTGATGATCTCGATCGTGTCCGGAGTCGCGCGGCTGGTGATGCGGATCGTTCCCGGCCTCCCTTCGCACGCATCGACGGCGTTCATTGCAATGTTGAGGAACACTTGGACGAGCTGGTCGTGCACGACGGACACTTGCGGAAGGTTGTCATCGAGCTCGATCACAAAAGTGATATCGTGCACTTTTTTCCCGTATTGCACGATGTTGATCGCGTCGCGGATGATCGTGTTGACGTCGGCTTTCTTCACTTCATACGCGGACGGCCGGGAGAAATCCACAAGCTCCCTGATGATCTTTGCGATGCGGTTGACCTGGTTCTTGACCAGCTCGAGCTTCTCCTGGGCAAAGTGGTCTTTCGTCGTCCGTTGAATCACCTGGACGATCGATGAGATCGAAGTCAGCGGATTGCCGACTTCGTGCGCGATTCCCGCGGCAAGCGTGCCGAACGTTTCCATTTTCTGCGACCGGACAAGCTGCTGCTCGAGAATTTTCTGCTCCGTGATGTCCCTGTGCGCGCCGAGAAATCCTACAACACCTCCCCGAGGGTCGATGATCGGAGAAATGACAAGCTCCGTGTAGAACAGCTCGCCGTTCTTTCTTTTATTTTGTATTTGCCCGACCCATTCCTTTCCGCTGAGGATAATGGACCAGGCATTTTTCCAATATTGCGCGTCCTGCTTTCCGCTGTTCAGAACGTTTGGATTTTTTCCGATCAATTCTTCTTTCGAATACCCGCTGACCTTTTCGAACGCCGGATTGAGAAAAATGATCTTCCCCTGCGCATCGGTGATTTGAATCGGGCTCATCGTATGCTGCATGACTTCGGAAAATCGGAGCAGGTCGAGCTCCATCTTTTCCTGCTCTGTAATATCTTTCGCAACCAGCACGGTTATTTCCGGCTCGCTGGCGTCGAACGTTTTTAACGTCACCTCAACTTCCTTTACCCGATTGCCGTCGTAGTCGAACTGCGACCGGAATACAACATCGGTTTCGGGGCGCCGAAACATCTCTTCAAATTTTTCTCTATGAGACCCTTTGAAAAGGTCAAACGCAGACCAAGGAGCGGCGCCGTTTTTCCCTTCAAAAAGCTGCCGCGCGACGTTCGCATTGTAGTCGAGAATGAGACCTTTTCTGTCGAGCACAAAGATCAACTCGGGCACGAGGTCAAAAATACGTCCGTATTTGGAGTGCAAGTCTTTCATCTAAACAGCGGATCTCAATATTTCGCCTTTATTCGGCGTGTTATTGGCGTACTCGGCATAATATAAACACTTTTTCCGATAAGAAAAAAACTAATGGCATATATCCTTCAAAAATTATGTTCGATGAATCGGTCTCTCTACGAAAGGTGACATTGAAAGGTTTCCTGCACGCTTGTCGTGAGACGAATGGCAACGAGGAGGGAGTGGAATGGAGGAATGCTCTTATTTCACCACGTCAAGTGAATCGCTCAACCATTGCATAATCCCCCCTTTGAGATTCACAACGGTAAACCCATTTTGCGAGAGAAAACGGCTTGCCGCCGCGCTCCGATGGCCCGTTTTGCAATAAACAAGGATCGTTTTTTTCTTCATTTCATTCAATTCGTCAAGTCGCGATGAAAGCTCTCGGACAGGAATGAGAATCGCATGAGGAAGATGACCTGTTGCGCCGGCAAATTCCTCCGGGGTTCTGACATCGAGAATCGCAATGTTCGTGTCGCTTTGCATCAAAGATGCAGCTTCACGGGGAGTAAGGGAGCGATAATCGTTTGATTTGGATTGGGATTGACTGCGGATAAAAATGAAAAAGAGCGCTATCGCAAGTAATAAAAGAAAAATCTGAGTCATATTTGCTTTCCGTTGATAACTGGGGATGTAATGTACTGGAATGTTCAACCTCAATCAAGATGGAACATACTGAAATGGACGTCAGGTTCAACCCCTAGTAATGAAAAATTTAAGAAGGGCGAATTACGGAATGCGCGAAAAAATTTCAAGCGGAATATTGTCCGGGCTTGCGATCCGGAGAACTCTTTTTTTGAGAACGTCTGAATCAGAGTGTTCAAAATGCGAGGAGCTATCGGTGAAATGTTCGGCAAGTACTTTCAGCGCATTTTCATCCGGCATTTCAACACCGACGGCAATAAGTCCTGCCGCATCGGACGGCGAAGGTGGAGCGCCTTTCCCCGCCCACACATTCACTCCGACATGATGGTGGTATCCTCCCGCCGACAAAAAAAGAGCACCGGGGTACGATCGCTGTGTCACGTCGAAACCGACAAGTGCATGAAAAAATTTTTCAGCAGAACTCAGATCCGAAACGTGAAGATGCACATGTCCGATATCTGTGCCTGGGTCGGCGTCCAAAGAGTGCGTATCGCTCTCGGAAAGCTCCGCAACAAGACTGTCGATGTCGAGTGGCTGCGTGGCCATTTGAATTTGTTTTTCTTGAATCACCCATTCTGCGCGTGGACGATCGGCATACAGCTCTACGCCATTTTCATCGGGGTCCGCAAGATAGATCGCTTCGCTTACCAAGTGGTCTGAAAATCCTTGGAAGGCAACGTCGTTTCGATACAGCCGGTAAAACACCTTGGCGAGCTCGCGCCGGTTGGGAAAACGTATGGCAGTATGATATAATCCGGTCGAACGGGCGGGCTTCGGCCGTGCTCCTCGTCGTTCAGAGAGAATCAGAATGATGGGGCCGCCCTTCGACGCGGTAAGCGAAACGGTCGTGCCCGATTCGCGCGCCCGCTTCAATCCTACAAGAGTTTCGTAGAAACGAAGCGAGCGCTCGAGATCGGAGACTCGAAGATGCACATAGCCAATATGGGTCTCATCGGGAAGATGAAATCCGTTGCTCATTTTTACGTTTAAATTTTCCGACGGCAATTGTGCTTTCATTACCTTTCTTGCATGTAATCTTGCAATCATACGACATTGCAGGATTACACAAACTCATTCTACCGCATTCAAATCAAATTGTCGATACTATACACCCCTCCGCCAAGCAACACGAGAACGAGAGAAATGACGGCGAGCGTGAGCGTAAATTCATACCCCTGCCCTTTTCCGTCGCCTTTACCGCTGAGGAAAAATCCCATCGGAAGGTGCACTTTGAGCGTTGCGACGAGCATCATAATGAAAATGCCGAGGGCGGCAAATTTTGTGAACAGGCCCAAAACCAGTGCGATCCCTCCGAGAAATTCGACAAACGGACCGAGATAAGCAAGCGGGGCCGGAACATGCACGACATTTTTAAAATATCCGACCGTGCCGGTTAAACCGTAACCGCCAAACCAGCCGAATACTTTTTGGGCGCCGTGTGCAAAGAACACGACACCGAGAACGATACGCAAGAGAAAGAGCGCAAGCGAAAGTTGAGTGAAAGATGGTAACATTGGACTTCTCCTTTTATGTTAGTTGTTGATTGTTTTGTTGAGCATTTCAAGTTTGTCGCCCTGAATTTCCTCATACCGTTCTCCCCATTTCGCTTTAAAAACGATTTCCGACAGTGATTTCCGAACACGGGGCGCTAGTTCTCGTTGGAGTAGAAAATCCGGAAGCGCATTGACGGGCCCCTCGTAGCCAACGGCAATAACAACGAGAGGTTCATAGTCGTCCGGAATCTCGAACGCCTTTCTCGTCCCCTCTACGTCGAACCCTCCCATTTGGTGAACTGCGAGCCCAAGCGATTGGGCTTGCAAACTCAGGTTTGCGTTTGCCAAACCCAGATCGTGGAATGCGACCTTCACCGCTCGCTCATGTGCCGACGGCGCAATTTTTGTGGCCGCGATGATCAGCACCGGCGCGTTCACTGCCCAGAGCCTGTTCCCTTCGGAAAGAAGACTTACTAACCGACGATGGGTGTCCGGCTCTTTTTTTGTGACGACGATATACCGCCACGGTTGTCCGTTGTTCGACGAGGGAGCCCACCGTGCCGCCTCGAGGATGCTAAGCAGTTTTTCGTCCTCGACCGGGCGCGCTGCAAATGCCCTTGTGCTCCGGCGTTTTTCGATCAACGGATGGAGCTGCGTCGGACGAACGGGAATTACTGCCGAATTGCTTTCTTGATGCGCTAATGAGATCATGCCGTTAAGTCCTTCATAATTGAAATATTCTAACATAGATTTTTTAAATTTAAAATATTTGAGGAAAAAAAATCACAACTTGTTCTGTAATGCAACACCCAGTTTTTTCAGCAGCTCAGAAAGGTGCGTCTGCTCTTCCTCGCTGAGCACAGAGGCCATTTTGGTGACAAACTGCGCGTGCTGGACGAAAATTTCGTTAAAGAGTTTCTCCCCCTTTGGCGTCAGTCGGATCATGATCGCCCGGCGGTCTTCCGGAGAAGGAGTGCGTTCGACAAGCTTATCTTTTTCCAGGTTATCGATGACGACGGTGATATTCCCGCCGCTCGTGAGCAGCTTTGAACAAAATCCCCCCATGCGCATCGGCCCTAAATGTCCGAGGGCCTCGATCACGGAAAACTGCGGAGGCGTCAGACCGTATCGCTGGATATCCGTTGTCGTGAGCCGGCCAAATATTGAACTGGCGCGGGCGAGCTTCACCCACATGCCAAGCGCCAGGTCCGCTTTCCTGCCGTATTTTTTTGTCGTTTTCATGAATAATTATTTCAAATTCAAACTGTTTAAATTTAATACAAATTTTGTCGAATGTCAAGTACTTTCTGTTACAAAAAAATGTATGTCTATTATTCCGCTAACTGCTCTTTTTCTAATATGGTTATGGGGGTTGCTCCATCCAACCGGGAAAGCCCTCGCTGGTTCCGTCCGGCGTCCCCGTAGAAAACCATCGACAAACGACGAAGGTTGAACACTTCGTCAATCACCCTCTGCGCGGACTCGCTCGTTACATGATCGATCCGATTCCCATAAGACTCTCTATCAAGAAGAGGAATTCCAAAACGATCTTTTTGCACGCGGCTCACCAATTTGAATTTTAGATCCAATTGGTACGCGTAGCGGTTCTTGAACGTCTCGTTCCGGCCTTTAAGTCGGCTGCGGAAATTATCCTCCCGCGAGAAAACGCCGAGCAGCCGAAACATTTCTGGAATTAATTGTTCTGAATTCTCGAACGACGGATCGGCGTAAAAACCGATACGGCCGGAACGGCTTGTGGCCGGTATAAGGAAAGCGTACGCTCCGTAGCACCATCCTCTTTTATTTCGCAATTCGTCGAAAAGGTAACCCTCGAAACTCCCGAGGGCATCCAAGACAAGGTTCAGATCGAACCGTCTATCATCCGTTGCGGTAAGTCCCCCCTGCGACCACATGAGCCGGTCGTTTTTTGCCCCGTCGGAATGAACAATGATCGCTTCCCGATGCGCCGTTTCTCTAAATTCAAGCTCAGGCCTCAGCATGAACCCCGTGCAGTCTCTTTTTTCCATCATCGGCATGACCGCTTTTTCGATTTCGCTTCCGTTCAGGTCCGAAATAGCGGTCACGTAAAGAACAGATGACGTTCGAACATCCGAAAAGAATTTCGCCAGGTCTTCGCGTGTGATATTTTTTATTCCGCTTCTTGAAGCGAGTTTACCCAAACCTTTCCCCTCGTACAGAACGTATTGATGAGCCGCAGAAAGGACTCGCTCCGGTTCCTGAAACGAGGCCTCGAGTTGATTCAACTCAGAGTTCTTTAACAATTCTAATTCTTGTTGAGGAAAATTCGCTTCGGCAATGATCGATCGGAGAAGATGGAGCGCATCGTCAAGATTTTTCGAGAAACATGATACGGCGATGATGAAATCCGTTTCAGTGACATGCGCGCTGACTTCAGCGCCCAACAATTCGAATTTCCGCGAGATCTCTTCTCTTGTGAGTGATGATGTTCCACGGAAAAGCATTTTTGCCGTAAAACGGGCAAGACCCGTCTTTTCCTCTGTCTCCTGCTGAATCCCGGCCCCGTGGAAAATAAAATTGAGATGGGTCATCGGAGCCCGAAGATCGCGTTCATGATAAATTTCGTTATTGCGAATCGGCATTCCGGTCACCCCCTTTCTCGGGCAGGAGTTTCACCGTAGTGGCTTTCGCATCGATGATGTATTTTTTGACGACGCGTTCGATATCCGGTTTCCCAACACTCATGATCTTCTCCATCGCCCGAATACGGAACGAGGGATCATCCGCATAAATGAACCCTTCTCCGACAAGCCTTGCCAGCTGTGCG
>DATJXA010000175.1:0-6527 GCA_035500675.1 Bacteroidota bacterium
GGTCTCCATTTATGAGTATCGAATCAGGATCGAAGCGCAAGATGGGACCACGTATTCCAAAGTGGTGACCGTCTCCCACAATGTTTCGAGCGTTAAACGAACATGGGGCAGCTTGAAAGCCATGTTCCGCTGAAATTAGACTTATTAACCTCAAAGCGATACATTACATTTGTTATGTATCGCTTTTTTTTTAAGGTTATGATCCAGACCGACAGACCGATCATCCTTGCATCGCGCTCTCCAAGACGGAGCCATCTCCTGCGGCAGATCGGTATTCCTTTTACAGTGCGAGCCAGCGGCATTGATGAGACGTTCGATGGTATGAGAACCCCCGACGATATCGTGCAGGCGTTATCGCTGGCGAAAGCATCGAGCGTCGCAAAAGACCTCAAAACCGGCATCGTCATCGGAGCGGACACGATCGTCGTCCTCGGCAAAGCTATCCTAGGAAAACCCTCCTCGAAAGACGATGCGGCGAGAATGTTATCGCTGCTCTCGGGAAAAACCCACACTGTTTTCACCGGGTTTGCCCTTGTCGATGTGCAATCGGGAAAATCTCTTACAGATTACGAAAAAACAGAAGTGACCTTCCGCCCCCTCGGCGCAAAAGAGATCCATGAATATGTTGCATCCGGTTCCCCGATGGATAAGGCCGGAGCCTACGGCATTCAGGACGATTACGGCGCCGTTTTCGTCGAGAAAATTAACGGATGTTTTTATACTGTTGTCGGTTTTCCTCTTTCAAAATTCTATATGTCGTTCAAAACTTTTCTCGCGGGACTTGACTGATTTTTCAAAGGGCCTTTTGATGGAACAAAAAATTAGAGTATTAATCGCAAAAGCGGGGCTCGACGGACACGATCGCGGCGCGAAAGTCATTGCGGCTGCGCTTCGCGATGCGGGGATGGAAGTCATTTATACGGGCCTGCGTAAATCACCCGAGATGATTGTCGAAGCGGCCTTGCAAGAGGATGTCCACGCGATCGGCATCAGCTCTTTGAGCGGCGCGCACATGACGATCTTTCCGAAAGTGCTTACCCTGATGAAGGAGAAAAAGATGACGGGGGTGCTTCTTTTCGGCGGAGGGATCATCCCGCAGCAGGATATCGAACAGCTCAAAGGATCAGGCGTAGGAGAACTTTTCACGCCGGGAGCTTCGACCATGGACATTGTGAGCTACCTCAAAAAATATTTCGCCGCACATCCTCGCTGATCATGTGTCGAGCCAGATCGACGGTTCGGGATTCAGCCACTCTTTTGCGCTGGGAGGCTCTTCCGATAATTTGCGCGTCACGATCGAGATGCGCGAAGAATCGAACCCGAACAGGTCCTCCGCGGAAAATATGGATCTGAAATCCTTTTCCGAAAAGAAAGGCTCGAACTTACTCGAAAACTCCTCAAGCCGCTTGAGATAGTAACCGACGTTCTCGTCGGGAAAATTTGAATCCCACTCCTCCGCCTCCTTCGCATTCTCGAACCCCCTGATATTCGACGACGTCCCCGTAAAGTAGAATGAGATCCGGTCCCCCGCACGATAGGAACGGGACGAGGCCAACGCAAGCTCGTAGCTGGCGGATTTATTGCGCTTCTGCGCGTTGACGTCGCGCTGATATTCTTCAAGAGAATCTTTCAGGGACTCCGTCTTCGCAAAGTCTTTTACGTCGAGCGAATGCTCTTTGATGGATTTTTCGACTTCAAGGTACAGACGATGGAGGTCGTCGATCCGTTCGTTTACAATGCATTCGATGCATTGCTGGACATAGTGGCGGCCAAAATGTTCCATGCTCCGCGAAATAAGAGAAGAGCCTTTGACCGTGATCCTATCGTCATACCCGAGCAAGGCGTAATTCTTTTTCTTGTAACTGAGGATCTTTTTATATCTTCCGTTGAACCCGAGATTGATGCCTTCGGGGAGGGAATCGGAAAGACGCGCCACGTACTGCTGCTCCGACGCTTCTCCGACAACGTTGTCCGGAGGGATAAAGAAAAGTCCGTCGGTATCGACCTCGATTACTTTTCCGTTATGCAATTCGATGTCGCGGATCATTTGTTTCAACAGCGCCTGTCCGGTGGTCGTCACAACATCGGCTTGCGCATAATCGTTGAAGAGAGCCCTTGCATAACCGAGATAGCCGTAGAAGGAGTTCACAAGGATCTTGAACGACGATTGCATTGCATCGAGCCGCGACTTTTCATTCTCCTCTTTGGCCTCTTTCATTTGCTTTTTTGTCTGCAAACGGAGAACCGTGAGGTGCCGAAGCGCTGTCGGGAAGATGCCGAGAGCGTCTGTGCGCGGAGCGATCTGTTTCGAGATCATGATCGAAGGATACAGAGACTCGACGTCGGCATGAATAATTGGTCCGAGGACGCCGGTATAGTAGACGTCGGTATATCCTCCTGTCGTTTGAGCGCCGATTTCTGGCCGCGGAATCGAGTGGCGTTGACGAAGATATTGGCGAAGAAAAAGCGCCTCAATTTTTGAAGCGGAACCGAGCCGAGCAACCGTACCGTAATTGAACGGCAGCATCTGGGTCAGATAGAACGTGCTCATCGAGAGCCGGTCGCTGAGAGCTTTCGTCTCACGAACATCATCGAGAGCGTATTTTTTTAATGTCTCGTGATCATTGTCCCAATACCATGAAATCTTCTCTCCGGGGATATACGTGCGGTTCGGTGGCGAGATACCGAAATGCTTGGCGGCGTACTTGAGAGTGTAATTCTCCATCGAACGCTTTACCATGTCATACGACTGGACAAGGAGCCAAGTGTCAATAACATGCCGGCCGGCAATTTCATAGTTCGTGTATTCCACCTCGTTCTCGGCAAAAGAGGTCCGAGACCGCACTCCATGGGGGGACGATTTGTCCCTCCCTACGGCGAATTCAATGCGGTGGATCTCACACCGCTTCAACAGATAGGGCAAATCGAAATTGAGAATGTTGTGGCCTTCAATGACGTCGGGGTCCTTCTCCTGAAGGATATTGATGCATTGACGGAGCAAGTCCTTTTCGCCAACATCTTTTCCCCCGAGAATTGTCTCCCACCCGCGGTTATCGGAAAGCGAAATAAGGACGATTCGGTCTTCAGGCCTCTCGGCGTTACTGAAACGATAATTTTTCGAGTACGTTTCAATATCCAGCTGTATTCGGTAGACGTCCTGAAATTCCATTCCCTTGAAAAGCGTCTTCCCCGACTGCATGAGGTACTGCGTGTTTGTGTCGGGGCGAAAATAGATGCTGTCGGTTTCCGTGTACGAATCGATTTTCCTTTCGAGCGTCCGATTGACATTTTCCAATACGATTCTCACCGCATCCCACATCTCGTGGATGCCGTGAAAAACGCAGAGGTATTGGTAAAAGTTTTCTCCCTCCAGTTTTTTGAGCCAAAAGCTTTTAGGGAAGCCGTCGAGTAGACGCTTATCGGCAACGTGGAAAAACGGGTAGAGCTCTTCGTCCCGGTGTTCTACCGAGCCGCCCGTCCTTGTGTATATCCTGACACTCGCATCGCCGTTAGGCTGAACTGCGACAATGTTCCTCTCGTCGTCGTGTCCGAAAATAAGTTCGTTCATACTATAAGATAAGCAGGCGCATCCTATAAAACAAAATGACCCGCGTTAGCGGGTCGTTGATGGGATTGAACGATACACGTGCCGGTTGATCCTATTGTTTTCGCCAAAATGTGCGGAGAGGGTGGGATTCGAACCCACGATACCGTTGCCGGTATACCACCTTTCCAGGGTGGCCAATTCAACCGCTCTTGCACCTCTCCGGATACCGATAGGCGAATATTGAATTTTTTCAGCTTACCGCTTCGCTGTCAAAACATCGCGTTGCTGCTCACGCGGTAAATGCAACGCTCGATCGCGACTTCCTAAAAATCCTCGAGCTTCAGCGATTCAATACGGTTCTTCATCTCCTCAAAGATCGCCCGGGAGACATAAGTGATATGGATCTCGAGCTTCCCCTTCTGCCCCGTCAAAATCAGGACGACATAAGACCGATCGAATTCCCATAACGCATACTTCTTTGCGTAGCCGAGTTGAATACTTTCAATCGTGTTGAGATATGATTCATCGATCTTGTGAAATCCACTGCGCGTCGGCTTTCCATATTTCGCTTCCAGCGTTGCGCTATAATCGTCGAACGAATCGAGGAAGTCGAACTTGGACGTCGCCTTGACCTCCGGGGTCAATCGGACGATGAATAGGCGATCGTTATCGAACTGATAAGCAATCCGACATTTCACGCCGGCCAAAGAACCGGTGTATTCAAAACCGTTCGTGAGGTCGAGGATATTGTCATCGTCGACGTTGTCGTGGTCGACGAGATAATCCCGCACGTCCCGCATCGCCATCCCCCAACGCGCATCGCGATATCCCCCCGGGTCGAGCGTACTAGGAGTGTTGGCCAGGCTTTTCAACTCCCCTGCCTCCGGCATCTGCACTTGCGGTTCTTTTGATGTGGTATCGCCACGGGCGACCGTTGTATCCGCAGTCTTTCTCGCCGCCCGGAGCGAGGTATCGCGGGATACTGCGATAGTATCGCTTTGTTTCTTCGCAGATGAATCGGCGCTGGTCATTGCAGCATGTGTTAAATCGTTTACTGACCCGATTGCCGTGCTATCAGAATGAGCCGCGCTCACCTTCGTCGAATCTTGTCCGAAGGAGAGGTTCGCAAAGCATACCCCCGCGACAATTATCGATAAAAAGCTTTTCATGGCTGGACGGTAATAAATGAATTGAACTTCATCCGTTGGCGAAACGAGCTAGCTCCTCCGCCAACGACTTGCCCTCACGAAATGACGAGATGCGGAGAGGGTGGGATTCGAACCCACGGTCCCACTTACGCGGGACACCGGTTTTCGAGACCGGCTCTTTCAACCACTCAGACACCTCTCCAAAAAAGTTCACTACAAATATATTCAATTTCGCCTGAAAAGCAATTTGGCGTGTGGACGGGCAGTGGACTCCTTTCAGAAACCTTCCGAAGGTCTATCGATTGAACAGTGAAAAAGCTTTAGCATTTGTTCATTTTAGATAGAAGCCCTTCGGAAGGTTTACGGTCGATCGTCAAAGGGAGCCCACTACCTGCGGGCAGTCAACCTTGCTTCTTCAGGCCGAAAAAAGTATATTTTACAACGGAAAAATGATTGAATGAATCAATCCTACCTGAAGAAACTCTTATCGGATCTGCGTAAAGGAAAAATTTCGGAAGAGAAGGCATTTTCTTCTTTACGGAATTTTTCCTACGAGTCGCTCGGCTTCGCAACCATCGACCATCACCGTCAGGTGCGCCAGGGATTCCCGGAGGTCATTCTCTGTCAGGGGAAAACCGAACCACAGATCGCGGCGATAGCGAAAAAAATTGTCGGTCGGGGAAACACCCTTCTCGCGACACGGGCGACAAAGAAACAGTTCCAGGCCGTCCGGAAAGTTGTGAGAAACGCGCACTACCATGCCGAAGGGCGCGCGATTACCGCCAATGAGCCGGCGATACCGTCTGCCGCAAAAAGAAAGATCCTTATCGTTACAGCCGGCACGTCAGATATTCCTGTTGCGGAAGAAGCAGTTGTCACAGCGCTCATGATGCGTCAAAAAGTCGAGACATTGTATGACGTCGGCGTTGCAGGAATTCATCGTCTTCTAACACAAAGCGATAAACTCCAATCGGCGAACGTCATTATCGTCGTAGCAGGGATGGACGGCGCACTCGCGAGCGTTGTCGGAGGCCTCGTCCGTGTCCCCGTGATCGCCGTTCCCACATCCATCGGATACGGGGCTTCCTTCGGCGGCATCGCTCCCCTTCTGACGATGCTCAACTCGTGCGCCGCGGGTATCACGGTCGTGAACATCGATAACGGATTCGGCGCGGCATTCGCCGCAAGTCTTATCATTCACCCGGATTAAGGAACCATGCACTTATGCTGACCGACCTCGGCAAAATTCACTATAAGGAAACGATTCTCGACACCATCGGGGATACTCCGCTTGTCAAGCTTCATAAGATCACAAAAGGAGTGAAGCCGCAAATTTTTGTAAAGGTCGAAAGCTTCAACCCGGGCGGTTCGGTAAAAGACCGCATCGGCGTCGAAATTATCGAGGAGGCGGAACGGACTGGCCAATTGAAGCCGGGCGGAACGATCGTCGAATCCACCTCCGGCAACACGGGAATGGGGCTGGCAATTGCCGCAGCCATCAAAGGATACAAGACCGTTTTCACGATGCCCGACAAAATGAGCGGCGAAAAAATTCAACTCCTGCGCGCCTTTGGAGCAGAAGTCATCGTTACCCCTACAGCAGTGCCCCACGAGTCGCCGGAAAGTTACACGGAGGTTGCAAAGAAAGTCGTTCGCGAAACGCCGAATTCGATCCTGGCGAATCAATATTACAACCCGAAAAACGATGAGGCGCACTACCGAACCACCGGGCCTGAAATCTGGGAACAAACCAACGGCCAGATCGACTACTTTGTGTGCGCGATAGGTACAGGCGGCACTATCAGCGGTGCGGGAAAGTTTTTGAAGGAAAA
>DATJXA010000176.1:0-10410 GCA_035500675.1 Bacteroidota bacterium
ATGCACCAGTGCCTGGGACAACAACGACAACGGCACAGCACATCAGCTTTGAACTGGACGGCCAGAACTCATCGCGATTGGTCCTCGGGCTGAGCTTAAAGCTTCTCTTCCTCAATATCAACGCTGATTATAATGTTTCGACGTACAACTCCTTCACTGGCGGACTGATGTTCATCATCTAATCCCCCTTGTCTTGGATTTTTGCAAGGCCGAATTCGATTTCATCGGGTTCGGCCTTTTCTTTTTTCCTCTCTTGTTGGTATATTGGTGTATCGAATTTACTCTCCATTCGCCCGAACGAACGCCATCATTGTGGTCTGCAGAAGACACGTAACATTGCCTCATTTCCCCCGTCACCGGATCGTAGCATTCGCACTGACAGCTCTGATCCTTGTTGCATCCGGCTGCGACACTTCGCGAGACAACGAAGACCCCGCGGCAAAATCCATGCGGCTTCGCACGGAAGTTGGAAAGAGTTTGAGTCAACATGATAACCTCCACGCAGAACAGCTTCTTGAAGAACTTCTCCCTCTCGACCAATCGCTTCAGCAATGGGACCGGCTCGCCGAGGACCAACTCAATGCCGCAAAGGTACAGGTTCCCTTAGGCCTTTTTTCCGAAGCGTTGGAAAACTTCACAGCCGCGCTGAACCATTATCGGCAAGTCGGCGACCATGCGACCGAGATCCGAACGATGAACGGCATCGCCGGCGTCTATATCGGGTTGGGCGAATTTGAAAAAGGGATCGGAACGTTAAAAGAAGCGCTCGACGTCAGCCGCTTGGCCTCGAACAACGAATCCGACCCGGAAACCAGCATGAACCTCGGCGATGCGTACCTTCTGACGGGACAGAACGAACTTGCGCTAAATCAATTTATGTCGGCGCTTGCAGTATTCAACAAGCGAAAATATCCTCCGGCGATCGTTCGCGCCCTTTCGCGGGTCGGATATGCGTACGCTAAGCTCGGAAGACGCGACGAAGCCCTTGGGACTTTCTCCACCGTGGAGACCATGGTGAGCGCCGTGGCGAACGTTCTTGTGAAAGCTTCGTTCGATTACGACCGCGGCAAGGCATTCGAGCCGCTCGGAGAGTGGAACTCCGCCGCTCAATCGTTTCTCGAAGGGATCGCCACGCTTGAGGGGATCCCGAACCGCGAACAGAACGAGCAGACCAACGACCAACTCATCAAACTCTACACGGCGCTCGGACGGGTCTACGCACACAATTTCGCGTTTGCCCTCGCAAAGCAGAGTTACATCGAAGCGTACACACGGGCAAAAGACGCCGGAAGGAAAATTGCGATCGGGTATCTCCTTATTGCGATCGCCGATTGCGAGCGGAAGATCAGCGCCGTGAACCCCGAGCAAGAAGCAACGATCGCGGCAAGCACGCTCTACGAACAGGCGATCGCGCTATTCTCAAGAATCGGCAACGTCTCGGGGGAGGCGTACGCAAATTTCCGGCTCGGTGCGTTCAAGGAAAATGAAGGGAACATCGACGCCGCGCTCGGTTTCTACCGCCGGTCGTTCGAATTGATCGAGGGACAAAGAGGCGAGTTCAGAAATTGGGCGGACAACGGCGAGTTCTTTGGGCTTCGCACTGAAGGAGTGAGTAGCGAGATTCCGTTCGCCGGAGATACGTATTGGTACAAACCGCTTGTCGTGCTGTTGGCGCGACAAGGAAGGGCCGAGGAAGCGCTCTGGACGTACGAGCAGGGAAAAATGAAACTCATCGATATGCAGCTCCGCTCCTTTCCGTTCGAATTCAAGAACAACGCACTGCAAAACGCGGAGGTCGCCATCGATCAAAAATTCGAAGACGAAGGTATCGCAGAGGCCGCCGCGGCCTTTCAGAAAGGGTTGAACGCCGACGAAAAGGAAGGCGAGCGCATCGAGGCAACCGACCGCGAGATAGAGACCATGAAGAGTGAGCTTCTCAGTACCGGCGGGGAGCTCTCTCAAAAATATCCTTCACTTGAGCCGCTTTTTCGCTCTCCCACGCTGCAAGAGGCAGACCTTCGTACTGCTCTCCCCTACGGCACGACCATCCTCGACTACCTCATTGCCGACGACCGTATCATCATTTTTGTGGTCTCGTTCGACGGCATGGGACGCGAAATGCCCGTCAACGTCGTCGAAGTGCCGGCCTACAAGGATATCGTGCTCGACAAAGTGCGCAACCTCGACCTCATGCTGACCGAGCATATCCATAGCATCGGCACTGGATACAGCGAAACGACGGACATCGAACGTCTCACTGAAGAACTCTATAATTATTTCCTGCGTCCCGTGGAGCAACTATTCCTTCAGCACGTCATAATCATTCCGCCGAAGGAGATGGACGAGATCCCTTTCCATGCGTTCACCCGTTCGACATCGGAAGGAGTCAAACCTCTTTCCGAAATTGTCGATGTCTCGTATCTCCCTTATCTTGCCGCCATCAAGAGCCTGCAGTCGCCCCCCCGGTTTATTAATGCAGTCGTTGCGATCGGAAACCCGCGGGGAAATAACTGGCCGCTCGATTTCGAGCTTCGCGACATCAGGAGTTTCTTCAGGGGCGCGACGGTGTCGGTATCGCAGAATGCAAACAAGGATCGCTTGTTCGAATCGACGGGAGACGTGCTTCAACTTTCCACCGACTTCACGACCGATACGTTATTCCCCGGCCGCTCGACTTTCGTTCTTTCCAGCGGCAGCATTACGGACCCGGACGCGCATATTCCCGTCGCGGACCTTGTGCGCCTTCATCCTTTTCCGATCGTCTACTTGTCCGACGAGCGTTCTTCCGAAAGCGGCCTGACGCCCCTCCACGCGGCTCTGCTCATGATGAACGGCACATCAAACGTTATTTTGACGTTCAAGCCGGTGGAGTCGAAAGCGGGTAAACTCTTCAGCGAGAAATTCTATTCGGCATTGGCAAACGGGAGTAACGTCAACGATGCCTTTCGGTCTGCAACCGGAGCGATGAGCAGTTCTCAGGAATTCGGGGCTCCGTACGAATGGTCTCAATTCTTTAGGTACGGAAAATAAAAACCCCGGCGCCTTAGCGGCCGGGGTTCGACACATCTCGGATCAACTCCGCGCAATTATTTCAACAGCTTCACTTTCACGCTCCCTAATCCCGATTCAACGTAAATATTCATTCTCCCCTCTGCCGACGAATAGTTCGCCGTCTTGTAGACCCCTTTTTCCTCTTCGTCAAAATCCTTGTCGATGCTAAAATTCGAGAACCAATTTTCCTGATAGTGCACCTTCGCGCCGGTCTCTTCCGGGATCACGATGGTAACGGCGCCCAAACCGATCTTGATCGTTACGTCGACGTCGTTCTTGAGGTCCCCCTCAAAGTCAAGGTAGTACGAACCAACGCCCCCTTCGAAGGACATGTGTTTAAAATTTGCGTTGCAGAGTTTCTCTCCCACAAACTTACTCACCCCCGATTTGATCTCGAGGTCTTCAATCTCGCTTTTATTCGGCTCGCCGAACAAGAGCGTCGTTGAACTGGCACCTGCGGACATCCGAAAGTCCTTCACGTTGAGTCCGGTCATGTCGAAATTGCCGCGGCCAGCGCCGAGCTCCGCGTCGATGGACAGAGGTGTGGCATCCGAAAACTGCATGTACCATTTGCCGCTTTCGATTTGATTGTGGTCGTTCTCCTCGTCATCGTCGTCAAGATGGATCGAGATGGAATGATTCCCTTCCGTGGCCGGAGATAAATCGAGGTATCCGATATCGTTCTTGATCCGGTAGTCGATATCGATGTTCGGTTTACGATCGTCCTGCGTTTTGAGGTCGAACACCAGCACTTTGTCGGACGTGCCTTTCGAACAAATGACCGTCCCGAACGTCGATTCTATCTTTACGCGGACTTCCTTTTCGGACGTCCGTTTGATTTCCTTATGGATGCCGCCTGCGAACGACTGCACGGCCACGGTCGCATATACCGCCATGAGGATGGAGCTTATTCGCCGGTATGACCTTATCGATTTCATATTGCACGATTTCCTAATGACAGTCCTTCTCTATCCTCTTACGGGAAAAGGAGGGCGGAGTTACAAAGACTTTCAATAAAGCTGGATTTTCTTCCTGAGACTTTTATAGAGCATCTCCCGCGCCCGGAAGATATGGGCCTTCACCGTTCCGATAGGAAGGCGTAAAACCTTCGCGATTTCGGCATAATCTTTCTCCTCGGAATGGCGCATGAGGATCACCGTGCGGTATTTAGGGGGAAGATCCTTGATCGCCTGGTCGAGAAGTTTCGTCCGTTGCCGGGCAATGAGTTCGCGGTCGGGTTCGTAACTCGAATCGGGAATCTCGAACGAGAAGTCGCTGTCGCTCGAGGCGATCGGCTTGTCGATCGAAAATGTCTGAAGCTTTCGCTTGCGGATGTAATCAATGCAATTATTCGTAGCGATCTTGAAGAGCCACGTCGAAAAAGCGAACTCTTCGTTGAAGCTCGAAAGGGACTGGAATGCTTTGATGAACGCCTCCTGGGCGAGGTCCTCAACTTCGTCCTTCTCATGCACCATCCGATACAGCAAATTGCAGATCGGGTCGTGGTATTTCTTCATGAGCGCACGGTAGGCGTTCTGGTCGCCGGCGATGGCGGCCGCGATGAGGCGGGAATCCTCCGCGCGGGAATCGAGTTTACGTTGGCTGAGAGCTTCGCTTTTCTGCGGGAATGATTTCGGAACGATGCGTTTCGGTGGAGTCTTTTGTGCTCTCGTCATGAAGGATAACGTTGGGATGATGATGTTCCTCGACAAAAATTAGGTAAAAAAGGAAGGAATTGCAAGGCGAGTGAATGCTGGAATTACGGAGTAGTGAAATGGTGGAATAATGGAATGGTTGAGTAATGGAATAGCGGAATCAGGGAAAACGGAAGGTGGGGTATTAGAACGGCGGGTGGATGGAACAAACACTATTTCGTTATTCCACTACTACACCAATCCATTATTCCACACCCCAAGATTCCATAATTCCCTCACTTGTCCTTGAGATTCGAGCCCTTTTTTTGTACTATGGTGTGTTCTTTTTTACTCATACTTCATACTCAATCTGAAATCATATCCATGCCGGTCACTATCATTGTGGGGGCCCAATGGGGGGACGAAGGGAAAGGAAAGATCGTCGATCTGCTGAGCGATGAGATCGACATCGTGGCGCGTTACCAGGGGGGCGCGAACGCGGGACACACCGTCGTCATCGGCGACAAAGAGTACGTTCTCCATCTCATCCCGTCCGGGATATTTCACAAGCATGTATCATGCGTTATCGGCAACGGCGTCGTCATCGACCCGATCGCCCTGATGGACGAGATCAAAATGATCAAGTCCTTCAACATCGATATTGAAGGACGGCTGTTCATCAGCCATAATGCACACTTGATCATGCCGTACCACAAATTGCTCGACAACATCCGTGAACAGGGAGCGAACAAGATCGGCACCACCGGCCGCGGCATCGGGCCCGCCTATATCGATAAGTACATGAGGACCGGCATCCGGGTCGTCGACCTCCTCGACCGGCGGGTGCTGTGCGACAAACTCAAGACGAACATCGAAGAAAAAAACCGCCTCTTGAGCAAAGTGTACGGTTCTGCGGAACTCGATGTTGACAAGATCATCGGGGAATACGAAGAGTTCGATAAAAAGATCGACCCGTTCGTTACCGACACGTCTGCGCTCCTGAACGCGGCGCTCAAAAAGAAAAAAAAGATTTTGGCGGAGGGGGCCCAAGGGGCGCTGCTCGACGTGGACCACGGAACGTATCCATTCGTCACATCTTCCAACCCTACAAGCGGAGGAGCCTGCACCGGGCTCGGCATCCCTCCTACTGCAGTGAACAATATCATCGGGATCGTCAAAGCATACTCGACGCGCGTGGGCAACGGCCCATTCCCGACCGAATGCTTCGACGAAACCGGCGAGCGGCTTCGGCGCATAGGGCATGAATTCGGGGCAACGACGGGGCGGCCTCGTCGCTGCGGGTGGCTCGACATGGTAAGCTTGAAATATTCGTTGACGGTCAACGGCATCAGAGAAATTGCCCTCACAAAGCTCGATGTGCTCGACGAGTTCGACGAGATCAAAATCTGTACGGCCTATGCCGTCGGCGGCCGCCCGCTCAAAGCCTTCCCTACCGACCTCGCAACTCTTGAGCGCATTACGCCGGTGTATCGGACGTACAAAGGCTGGGGCGAAAAAATTTCAGACGCAACGCGATTTAGCCGGCTCCCGCTGCGCGCCCGGAATTATATTCAGGCCATCGAGAAATTTACGGGAGTTCGGGTCTCCATTATTTCAGTCGGCGCCCGTCGAGACCAGACGATACAACGTTAAATGGAGCGCCGCATTCTCCGAGGCGCATCACCCTCCGTATGAAACTTAGCACTCGCAGCCCAAAATCCGCAAACATCAAGACGGCCTTGCTCGTTGCGGCTTTTGTGATCATTGTGCCCATCCTGCTCTATACTCACAAGCTCGTCGACCGGCTCCAAAAAAAAGAACGGGAGGTTGCGGCGCTGTATGCAAAGTCTCTCGAATATCTCGCCAACAGCCCGTATTCCGGCACCGACTACAGTTTTATCTTTGACGAATTGATCCGTGCGATCGATTTTCCGATCGTGGAATCGGACGCTCACGACAATCAGATCAAAGCGTGGCGTAATATCGACGTGGACACGACGCTTACGCCGGCAGAACGGGAAGAATTTCTTCGGTCGCTCATCGCGGACATGGATAAAGTCAACAGGCCCATCGTTGTTTCGTATCAGGATACCATCGTCCTCAGCCGGGTTCACTACGGAGAATCGCAGCTCGTAACGCAGTTGCGCTGGCTCCCGTACATCGAAATTGCGATCGCCGCGCTGTTTATACTCGTCGGCTATATCGGGTTCAGTTACATCAAACGGAGCGAGCAAAGTAATATCTGGGTGGGGATGGCGCGCGAAACCGCGCATCAGCTCGGGACGCCGTTGTCGAGCATGATGGGTTGGGTGGAAATTCTGAAGCTGCAGCCCGGGAAGGATGCGAAACTCTCCGACACGATCGGCGAGATGGAGAACGACCTCCTTCGTCTCAATAAGATCGCCGACCGGTTCTCAAAAATCGGCTCGAGGCCCGACCTGCGGGACGAAGACCTTCTCGAGATCGTCAAAAGCGTCATCCTTTATTTTCAAAAAAGGATCCCGCAAATGGGGAAGCGCGTCGACATTCTCGTCGAGACTGCAGAACCGGTCCATGCAAAGATCAACCGGGAGTTATTCGAGTGGGTGCTCGAAAACCTCATCAAGAACGGACTCGACGCAATGGAGGATGGCAAGGGCCGGATTTCATTCCGGTTATCGTATGCCGGCAATGCGCCGGTGATCGATGTAACGGATACAGGGAAGGGGATCGATGCGGCGTACCGAAAGGATATCTTCAGGCCGGGATTCAGCACGAAGAAACGCGGATGGGGACTTGGCTTAAGTCTCTCGAAAAGAATTGTCGAGACGTACCACAAAGGGAAGCTCACCGTCAAAGAGAGCCGCCTCGGAGTCGGAACGACGTTCAGGATCAAATTGCGGGCATGATCAACCCGGCTGTTGAGGATACTGCGGTTTGGGTTTGAAGACCGACCAGCCGATGAGCCCGCCGAGCGTCGAAAAAATGATATCGATGATGAGGTTGAGAAAGAGCGAGAACACCATCCCAAAAAAAGATATCTTCTCCTCCATCCCCTGATTGATCATCTCGTCGATGTTGGGCGGAAGCTCGATGTTCATGCGATGAATGATCCGCATCATCATTTCGATCGCGATGTTCCCGAAGACAAGCATGACGAGCATGCTGATCACCGTTCCCGCGACCGCCGCAATCACTCCCGCTAATGCTCCAAGTCGCACGCAATCGTTCGACGTGAGGGGATCCATTTCCGCAGTCATCTCCTGATTATAAAAAAAGACCGCAAGAAAACCTCCGAGCAAAATACCTGCGCAACAGCAAACGTTGATGAGGTTCAAACCTGGAATCGCCGAAATTCCAGCAATGATAAGCCCGCCGTATAACGCGGGTATGAATCTATCGGGTTTTGGCTGCATAGGAAGTCCGTTGAGTGTGATCAATTATAGTTCGGTGATTACTCAGATTGCGCAGATTTATCTCAGATTTCAGATTACGCAGATTAACCTTTTGCGCTCGCGATCGGACAAGCGAAAGAAATCCACCGGTCACTTCTTGGAGTGTCGGCACCAAGATCACGCTCAGGCCTGAGCCGAATATGATGCCGGTCGCCATTCTCGTGAAAACGGTGCTCTCGTGGAGGCCGAGTGTCGCGAGTGTTACGTCTATTCCCATAGGAATAAGAGAGAGTACGAGGACAAGAGATGAGTCGATGATGGAAACTTTCGTCTTCGCGATGCGTGGGAACAAGATCATCCCGAGAAAAAAGGAGAAGTAAATAGCGGTGCAACGGATGCAGACGCCGAACTTAAAGCCGGCGATATGGAACGACCGCGTGTCCATTTGGTGGCAGACGCGGGAAAACATCACATATAAGACCGAGGCTGCCGAAGACCAAGCTTCGCCCCATGAGGCAAGAACCGGGGCTGCGACGATCGAGGCGCACCAAAGGAATGCTGCTGCTAAAAGTAATCGGCGTGGTGTCATACGTGCAAATATTATAGAATAAATGGTCGGAAAATGCAAGACGAGATTACTGCAGCGCAATTTTGTTAAGGTTGAGACGCTCGGCCGATAAAAACAGCGGTGCCTGTCACCTCTACGATGACAGGCACCTGTCATTTCAGCCGCAAATTAAATCGCTTCCGCAGAACGGCGCGGAAATTTGCTATGCTATTTTACCATGAGCATTTTTTTCGTATCGACAAAATTCCCAGAGCGAAGGGTATAGAAGTACATCCCGCTCGGAAAATTGCTCCCTTTGAAGCTGACACGATTTAACACACCCGCTTCAATATTGCCGTTCACCAGCGTGGCGATCTCTTGACCCAGCATATTATAGACTTTTAAAGTCGTATGCCCGGTCGCCGGGACTGCAAACTCGATGCTCGTCTCGGGGTTGAACGGATTGGGATAATTCTGGCCAAGGATCATCGTGTTTGGCGTTATGCCCACCGTCGCTTCGACCACAGCGCTGTACTGGAATTTTCCATCGCGGTCGATCTGTTTGAGACGATAAGAGTACGTACCGGCTGGCGCGTTGTCCGAATAAGAATAATTGTGTGCAATGTTGCTCGTGCCGTTGCCGCTGACGAATCCTATTTTCGACCAACTGTCGGTAGATTTTCTTTCTACGTCAAACCCATAATTGTTGATCTCTGTCGCCGTTTTCCAAGAGAGTTCGACGCCGTTTGTGCGCGGGAAAGCCGTGAAGGAAGTCAGTTCTACCGGGAGAGGTGCCTGGGAGATACTTCCCCCCGCATTCACTACTGACCCGCTGGGACCGAGGGTGATTTGATGTGTGCTGTTATCCAAGAGACCGGCAGCAAGTGTAAGAACTCCGTTGACTGTTGTTGCAGAGCTTAGCACAACTCCCGCAGAATTATTAGTGGTAAGATTGTTAACTGTTGGACTCAATTCCAATCCTGTCGTCTGCTGCGTTGTGCCGTTGTATAAAAGCGTGGAAGACCCGCCATACGTAACGGCGCTGGCTCCACTGGCAACGAAGCCGGAGCTCAGCATTGTGAGCGTCCCATTGACCGTTATGCTTGATGCAAGTGAATCGTTTCGACCCGCAACTCCCCCTCCCTGAATGATCAAGTTGTAAAGAGGTATTGTTGCGCTGATATAGTATCCAGCCTTTCCCTGTGATGTCGGAAGCGTGCTGACTCCATCCCCGAGAATAATTGTGCTGCCTGTAAGGTTGACCGTTCCTGCTGTTGTCAACTTTACGTCTCTTCCCGTCACGCCGCCCGTCCCGCCATTCGGATCGACCATCGTGACAGAACCCGATGTGAAAGTTAGATTTCCTCCGCTACATTCAAATCCATTGGACGTACCTGAAAGGAGATTGGTGCTCTGTTGCTTGATCAGAATGCTGGCTCCATTAATAGTGGTAGTGCCGTTCGTGATTGTCAGTCTGCCGTAAACAGTGACCGTTCCGGAAGTAAACGTAGCGAGGCTAGTTGAACTTCCTACAGTCACAGAGTTATTGCCGCTTCCGATCATGAATGTTCCGGATGTATTGACCGTCAGCGAGCCGGTCACAGTCAAACTCCCGGCGATTACCATATTAAAACTTCCGCTCCCGCTGAGCACCAAAGCTCCGGTCGCAGCGATCGTCTGACTCCCACTTGTTTCCGATAATGTGCCTGCAGTTTGTTCCCATGTCCCGTTTGTAAAAACCCATAATGCTGAACCTGCCATTGAAACGTCAATAGACGCCACGACACGATTCCCTACCGCTCCT
>DATJXA010000177.1:0-13088 GCA_035500675.1 Bacteroidota bacterium
CTTAATCACCGACCCCGTCACTGAAGGGAACCCCTCCCACAATGCCTTCGTCGTCGAGACCGAATCCGTCGCGCCGGCATCTGCGAGCAAAATAAGATTCAGGCTGCGCGGCCACCAGGAGACGTCGTCCATCAGACGGCCGCTGAGAACATATTCAACGTTTCCCAAGATCACTCTGTTGCCCTCAAATTCTTTGAACGCGTATGCCGGGAGTGTGTTCGCTCCGCCGATCTCAAACGATTTTTGCTCAATATCATCACCCTGAAGGGATCCGACGCGCACGCGAACATTGATTTTGTCATATTCGGACAACGGCTGGAACCGGCGGACATCCACTATCGCCCGCGTGAAATCAAAATCGCCTCCAAGAGCATTCCCGCCGCGCTCCAAACTCGCAAATGCATTCCATCCGATCGTCCGCCGGCCGTACCGGTCGAGCGTACTGATGCCGGCAGTACCGAGGACGCTGTGCATCGTTCCTTCCGTCACTGCCGGGTTGTCCCTGAAACTGCGGCTTTGGCGAAACAAAGACCAGTTCGTCCCGTTCGATAACGATGAATAGTCGTCCACCAAATAATCAACTCTCAATTGAGAAGAAAAGTTGCTCTCTTTCGTATACCGGGCCGCGTGAACTGAAAACCCTTCTCGTGTAAAATAGTCTCGATAATCTTCATGCCACAATAGCGCCGCGATGTTGTTTTCAGTGAGCTTCATGATCCATTGGTCTTTGGTGTCGGTGATGTTGTGGCCTTCCGCGCCGACTTCAAACAGCGCATCGTCGGTTGCAAACTCACGATCTAAACCTGCATTAGCCCGCCATCGATGGAAGGCGAACCCGTAGCCCGCAGAGCCGTATCCTGAAATCGATTTGCTTCCGTCCCAATAGAATTTTTTTTCGGCCCCCAATCCCAGGAACAATCCTTCGACTCTGTTGTAGCGAAACACGAAATTGCTGGGGAGCGAGGGCTCGCCGAGCCAAAGATCGTTAAAACGATATGACCTCCGCTGAGTTTCACCGTCGCTCATGTAGACGGCGTCGCGGATCGATGTTGTCTCCTCAGAATATCCGCCGATAGATCCGGTTCCCTCCTTGATAATTTTCCCGTTAATCGACCGTGCGTTCCCCGTAATTTTTCCTCCGTCTTTCACGACAATATTTCCGTTGATGGCAAGGGCGTCCCCGTCAACGAGGCCGATGACTGTGAGGCCGCCTCCTTTCACAACTACGTTGCCGTTGATCGTATCAGAGGCATCGATGCTTGTGTTGCCGGTAAAGGTCACCGCCCCTTCGTCTGCCCGATAACTTCGCCCCGTCTCGGAATAACCGAATTCGTCGTCTCGGCTGCTTCCGCGATTTTCCGCCATCCTGCGCACATCATTCTCAATTTTATCGATCAAGCCATCGACAAAAGATCCGATGCTGTCGTTGGAAAGACTGTCGGGTCCTTCATGGTCGATCATTTCCTTGCTTGAATCTGTTTGAGCGTTAAGAGAAATGGGTTTTGCTGAGATGAATGTTAAGCTAAGTCCGAAACAGAGCAGAGTTTTTTTCATGGGGATCACCGTGATGAGAAGGAAGTATGCGTAATATCCATCAAGAAATACGGCAAGGCCTTAAAAAAGTTACGGCCGGAGAGATTTGTTATTGTAGTTCTTCGTCTAAATTCGTTTATTTTATTGTCAACGTCAATCAAGAAAGAGGATCCATTGAAGCTTTCCATTAATATAGACCATATTGCCACGGTGCGTCAAGCCCGTGGCGGGCAGGAGCCGGACCCCTTGGAGGCAGCCCTCCTGTGCGAGGCCGCGGGTGCACAAGGAATTGTCTGCCACCTGCGGGAGGATCGGCGCCATATTCAGGATAAGGATGTCCGCCTTCTTCGGGAGAAGCTGACGACGAAACTGGACCTTGAGATGGCAGCGACGGAAGAGATCATCGGCATAGCTCTCAAAACGAAGCCGGAGCTCGTCACACTTGTCCCAGAAAAGAGGCAAGAATTGACGACCGAAGGAGGACTCGATGTTGTGCGTTACCGGAAAAAATTGCGTAATGCGATCGAGCGGTTTCACGAGAAAGGGATCCTTGTGAGCCTCTTTGTCGACCCAGTTAAAAGCCAGATCGATGCCTCGAAAGAGATCGGTACTGACATGATCGAAATCCACACCGGCGAGTATGCCGAGGCAACGACAAAATCATCGCAACAACGATTGCTCGCAAAGGTCAGGAATATTGCTGGTTACGCAAAGGGGCTAGATCTGGGAGTGAACGCAGGGCACGGCTTGAATTACGACAACGTCAGAGACGTCGCACTCATTTCGTTCATCGATGAGATGAGCATCGGCCATGCCATTATTTCGCGATCGCTTATTGTGGGGATAACTCAGGCAGTACAAGAGATGATCAAGATCGTAGGCTGAACGTTACGCGGTCGGGGTCAATCTCCCATTGTCAACTTGCGGATGTCGTCGCGGAGTTTTGCCGCTTTTTCGTATTCTTCTTTTTCAATCGCTTCACGGAGCGACGATTGCAGCTGCTCTAGTTTCGATGCGTGCTTTTTAATGGCTGCGGGGGGATCGACCTTCGGTTGGGCTGCAGACTCCTCTTCTTCCGCATCAGCGACGATACCCGCCTCGTTCAACACTTCATCGGCCACAAAGATGGGCACGCCGTATCTCACGGCCAGCGCAATTGCATCGCTCGGACGTGAATCGACCTCCTGGCTGTCGCTTGCCCCTTCGATCGTGATCTTTGCGTAGAACGTGCCGTCCCGCAGTTCATTGATAAACACGTCCTGCAGCGACACGCCGAATGTGTCGATGATATTTTTCATGAGGTCATGCGTCAGCGGTCGAGGCGGCTTGATCCCTTCCATCTCCAACGCGATCGACTGAGCTTCGAACGCGCCGATGATGATCGGTAAGCGCCGGCTCCCGTTCATCTCTTTCAAAATTAACGCGTACGCTCCGCCGCTTGACGGACTCGTGGACAATCCTAAAATGTCGACCTGAATTTTTTCCACCGGGATCCTCTCTCAAAAAAAACGCCGCGCTGTCTCTATAGCGAGTATATAAAAAAGTCGTTTGAATAGCAACTCGCGAGATCACATTCCTCTATTGCTCCTTGAATGTGCGCAGTTCCTTCGTCAACGCCGGAATAATTTCGAATGCATCTCCGACGATACCGTAATCCGCGACGGAAAAAATCGGCGCATCTTTATCTTTATTGATCGCGACGATGATCTTCGACGACGACATTCCGGCAAGATGCTGGACCGCTCCGGAAATGCCGACGGCGATGTACAACGACGGCGCGACTGTTTTGCCCGTCTGGCCGACCTGTTCGCTGTGCGGCCTCCATCCCGCGTCGACGACGGCGCGCGATGCTCCGACTGCGCCGTTCAACGCGGATGCGAGCTCTTCTATCATCGCAAAGTTTTCCGGCCCTCTGAGTCCTCGCCCGCCGGACACGATGATGTCCGCTTCCGCAACATCTTTTTTACCTTTGGATGATTTTATTTCCGTCACCGTCGAACCAAAATCTCCGTCGGCCAATGCAATATTCTTTTTTTCGGCAACGCACCGTTGGGGCGAGGGTGAGCCGGCGGGAAAGACATTTGGCCTGAGCGAAAATATTTTGATCGGCGATTTGACGCGCACATCGACTAAGCCTTTTCCGGCGTAAACGGGTCTCGTTGCGACAATGTCGCCCTGGTCGACCCTCAACGCCACGCAATCGGTCGCGAGCCCGGCTTCAAGCTTGACCGACACGCGCGGAGAAAGGTCCTTGCCGAGGGCGCTCGCCGGCAAGAAAAGAATGTCCGCGTTTTCCTGGCGCATTATGTCCGCGACAATTTTAGCGTACGCCGTCGTCGAATACCGGCCAAGGCGTGCATCTTCCACGACGATAACCCTCGAAACGCCATACTCGCCGAGTTCGGCTGCGATGGCCGATACTCCGTCTCCGACTAAAAGCGCTGCACATTCGGCCGAAAGTTGGTCTCCGATCATCTTCGCCGTGCGTACAACTTCATAGGAGGTCTTTTTAAGCCGCGAGTCGCGCTGCTCTGCAAACGCCAGAATTTTCATGCATTGCCCTTCTTTGATAACTTACACACGACAGATCATCGTTGCCACAAAGCCTCAAAGGCGCCAAAAATTTTAAATAAACATTTACCTGAATAAAACTCCTAAGCTTGCTTCGTGTTTTTACAGTCTTTGTGCCTTCGTGGCAAACTTTTCAATCCATGCGCGTCCCAAGAGCTTAAATGACCTTTGCCTCTTCATGAAGAAGCCGCACAAGTTCTCCGACAGCCGACGCGTCGGTGCCGATAATTCTGCCCGGAGCTTTTGGAGCGGGCTTTTTCATCCCGACAATTTCAATTTTTGGCTCGACGGGCGATGGCACAATCTCTTCGATCGCCTTGCGCTTAGCATCCATGATCCCTTTTAACGACGGATATCGGGGCTGGTTCAATCCTTTTTGTGCCGTTACGACTGCCGGAAGTGTTGCTCGAACTACTTCATGCCCTCCTTCAATTTCTCTCTCGGCCGTCAGCATGCCATCCTGAATTTCCAGCTTCACAACTACGGACACCGAAGGCATGCCCAACATTTCAGCCACTAGGCCCCCAATCTGCGCATCGTCAAAATCGATCGATTGCTTTCCGCAGAGAATAACATCGGGCGAAAACCCTTGTGCATAATCCGCCAGGCCGCGCGCGACCGCGAAAGAATCCCGCACTGACGAATCCTTCAGGAGCACTCCCTTGTCGCAACCCATTGCGAGCGCTTTCCGGAGGGCTTCCTTGTGCGCATCGCCCCCGAGAGATACCGCAACAACTTCTCCTGAAAATTTTTCCTTAAGCCTCAGCCCTTCTTCGACGGCGTATTCGTCGTACGGGCTCAGCATGAAGTTCACACCGGCGTTATCCAACGATTTCCCGTCGGCAGAAACCTTCACCTTGGTCTCCGTATCCGGAACGTGATTGACAAAGACGAGGATCTTCATTGTGCAAATATTCGTTTAAAGAATTTCATGCAGCACCGCGAGAAAAGCGGCGGTCTCCTGTTCGGTTCCTGCGTTGACGCGGAGAGTCCGTTCCAACATCGGGTACGAGCTGACGTCGCGGATGAGCACGTTCCGTTTCAGGAGGCGCTCAAAAAGTATCCGTGCTTCTAACGGGGTTTTGAAAATAAGAAAGTTTGTGTCAGACGGAAATACTTCAACGCCCTTGATCGCTCGAAGAGCATCGAAGAGGATCTTCTTTTGATTTTTGATATACGCGATGCGCTCGCCAACGAGGCCTTGTTTCTTCATGAGCTTCATCGAAACGGACGCGGAGAACGCGTTGACCGTGAAGGGGATCTTCGGTTTCATAATTTCCGCGCATAGCCCAGGCTGCGCAAGAAGATAACCGATGCGAAGTCCCGCGAGGCTGAACGCTTTCGAAAACGTACGGAGAATGACGAGCCTGTCGTAACGAGGGAGGAGAGATTGCACGCTGGGCTTGTCGGAGAATTCAATGTACGCTTCATCGACGAGCACGATTGCCGAGGTCTCCGCCAAAATTCTCTCGACGTTGCCGACAGAAATTGATTGCCCCGTCGGGCTATTGGGAGAGACGAGGATGATAACGGACGGATTCGTCTCTTTTGCCTTCTTCAAAATTCTTTCAACCGGGAAAGAGAGGTCGGAGTTCATCAACACTTCGACAACGTCGCCGTCGAGGATCTTCACGGCCTTCTCGTAAAGAAAAAACGAAGGCGCGGGGAGCAACACTTTCGTCCCTTTCGTCACCGTGGCCATTAACACCGTATACATCAATTCGTTCGACCCGTTCCCCGCGATGATCCCTTCGGGCGAATGGCCCGTGTACGACGAGAGAGCGTTCACAAGTTCAGCCGGAAATACTCCAGGGTAACGATTCCACCTCTTACCCATGAACTCGTCGACGAGTTCCTTTTTGATCTCATCGGGCACATCGAATGGGTTCTCATTTTGATTGAGCTTGATGAGATCCGGCGCAAACGCTTTTCCTCTGACGTTGTAAGCGTCCAGGGCTCGAATACCCGGTTTGATCTTATCGAGAAAGCTCATGGTTTCCTTTTCCTCATGCGTAGTCGCGCAGAAAGTGCGTGTGCGGTCAATCCCTCCCGTTCGGCAAACGCTGCGACCTTCTCGCTTACCGATTCCATTCTCGCTTTAGAATAGCGCACGACGCTCGATTTCTTCATGAAATTGTCGACCGATAGCGGCGAGGCAAAGCGCGCCGTGCGGTCGGTCGGAAGCACATGATTCGGCCCCGCAAAGTAGTCGCCGACGACCACCGGAGAATAACTTCCTAAAAAGATCGAGCCCGCATGTTTTATTTTTTTCAACGTCGCCTCATCGTTGCGCGTGACGATTTCGAGATGTTCTGGAGCAAGTTCATTGACAAGCGTTGCCGCCTCGTCGAGGTTCTTCACAAGGAAGATCGCTCCCCTGTTCTTGAGCGATGCCGCGAGGATAGATTTTCGTGACAAGCCCGCCGCGATCTTTTTCAGAGACTGGCGGACATCGCGGGCGAGCGCCGCGCTCGTCGTGACGAGCATGGACGACGCAAACTCATCGTGCTCGGCCTGCGCGAGCATATCGGCCGCTACAAATTCTGCGTTGGCGGTGTCGTCGGCAAGGATCACAACTTCGCTCGGTCCGGCGATGCCGTCGATCCCAACTTTTCCATATACGAGCCGTTTTGCCGTTGCAACAAAAATATTTCCGGGTCCCACGATCACATCCACAGCCGGAATCGTTTTCGTGCCGTATGCAAGAGCCGCGATTGCCTGTGCGCCCCCGACACGAAAGATTTTTCTCACTCCGAGGACCGCTGCCGCAACCAGCACATCCGGATGAATTCTTCCTTGATTGTCGGGGGGCGAAACGAGAATGATCTCTTTGACGCCGGCGACCTGAGCGGGAATAGCATTCATGAGGACGGTCGATGGATACGCCGCTTTGCCGCCGGGAATGTATAATCCAACTCTATCGACCGGACGGTACATTTGACGGAGAAAGGAATTATTACCCTCGCGAATGGTCCAGGAAGCTTGCCGTTGACGGTTGTGGAATCTTCTGATATTCTTTGCCGCTGCGTTCAAGAGCCGCAAAAATTCCGGGTCGGCATGTGCAAGAGCAGATTCTATTTCCTTGTGCGGAACGGATAGATTTTGCGCCGTGCTGCCGTCAAACTTCTTTGTATAATAACGGACGGCATCATCGCCGTCCTGTTGAACACGGCGGATGATCGCCGACACCAATCGCTCAACTTTTTTTGAGGCCGAGGGCGGATTTTTAGGAACGATGTGGGTGAATGACCGTAAAGCGCGAGCGTCGATTTGCCGCAGCATAATCCTCAGAATAAATTTTCTGGGAAAATGTAATCAAAAAACGAGCGACAATCAACGAAGGACGGCGCGGGTTTCTAGAATGGATGGAGGTCGACTTTTGCTTTCTTTTTGGAGAAAAAGCACACTTCGGCCGAACGGGTCAACGTGTTTATAAATGAATCGAGCGTATTGAAAAACAGGCAAAACGCCTAGGATGATTTTTCAGTGAGAAGCTCTTTGATCTTCTGGATCACCTCGTCATCAGTCGGGAGAACTTTCGTTGCAAAGCGCGCTACAACTTTTCCGTTCCGGTCTACGAGAAATTTCGTGAAGTTCCAGCCGATGTCTCCCTTGAAATTTGTGTCGCTCGTCAAATAATGATAGAGGGGGTGTTGATCGTCGCCCTTCACGCTGATCTTAGAGAACATGTCGAACGTCACGTGATATTTTGTGTCGCAAAAATCTTTGATCTCCTTGTTCGTCCCCGGCTCCTGCCCGCCGAAATTGTTTGCCGGAAACGCGAGGATCTTAAAACCCTCGTCCTTGTATTTTTTGTACAACTCCTCGAGGTTTTGATACTGAGGGGTGTGACCGCAGAACGACGCAACATTGACGATCATGAGGACATCGCCTTTGTAATCGGCAAGCGGCTTTTCCTGGCCGTCGATCGTTTTCATTGTAAAGCTGTACACTCCTGGATCTTTCATGGCAGTTTCCTTCTTTTCTTGCGCAAACACAAAACCGGCGAGAAAAACGACGGCGAGAAATGCGCTAAAAAATTTTCTTTTCATTGCAGTGTTTCCTTTCCAAAAAATGTATGCTTGTTTGCAAAGGCTCGATATATTGCATGTTATGATAACGATTCGACGCCATAGAACGTTCCATAAACAAAAGGGGTTCCACCGCTTCCGATGAAACCCTTCTTCTATAGAGTCCTGCGGTCGGGGCTTACGTTCCGGCGCTGTAGTCGTCCATATAATGCTTCTGCTCGGTCGTCAGAGAATCGATCTTAATTCCCTGGGTCGAGAGCTTTACTCCGGCAATTTCCTGGTCTTGTTCGACGGGGATGTCGTGCACCTTGTTCTCGAACTTCTTTCCCTTTTTAAAGTTCTCTGCGAGGCGCAGTTGCGACATAAATTGATTCGCGAACGACATATCCATCACTTCGGATGGATGGCCTTCAGCTGCCGCCAGGTTCACGAGTCGTCCCTGTGCAAGGACATAGATGCGGCGACCGTCCTTCGTGACATATTCTTCGTTGTCCGATCGAATCTCACGAATACTCTTCGTCTGCTTCTTGAGGTCGTTGAGATTAATTTCGCAATCGTAGTGCCCGGTGTTGCAGATGATCGCTCCGTCCTTCAGAAGTTTAAAGTGTCGGTCGACGATAATATCCTTCACGCCCGTTGCCGTGATAAAAATGTCGCCGATCTTCACGGCCTGGTCCATCGTCATCACGCGGTATCCCTCGAGGGTCGCTTTTAACGCTGCGGTCGGTTTTACTTCGGTGACAATGACGTTTGCGCCAAGTCCTTTTGCCCTCATCGCGACGCCTCGCCCGCAATGACCAAAGCCGGCGACGACAAGATTCTTCCCCGCAATCAAGACGCTCGTTGCACGGATAACGCCGTCGATCGTCGACTGTCCGGTACCATAGACGTTGTCGAAATCCCATTTCGTTTCAGCGTCGTTCACCGCGACGACGGGATATTTCAACGCGCCGTCGTTCGCCATCGCGCGTAAGCGATGGACGCCGGTCGTCGTTTCTTCGGTCCCGCCGATAACGTGCGGAATAAGCTCCTGATGTTTGTTGTGAACGGTGAAGATGAGGTCCGCGCCGTCGTCAAGCGTCAGGTTCGGTTTGAACTTCAGCGTTTCGTCGATGCACCAGTAGAACTCTTTCACGTTCATCCCGTGCCATGCAAAGATGGAAACACCGTCGTCAGCAAGCGCCGCCGCGACCGCATCGTTCGTCGAAAGCGGGTTGCATCCGCTCCAGCTCACTTGCGCGCCTGCCTCGACAAACGTCTTGACGAGGACTGCCGTCTCTTTTGTCACGTGCAAACATCCGGCGATGCGAAAGCCTTTGAGAGGTTTCGTCGATTTGTATTTTGCGCGCAACGCCATGAGAACTGGCATCCGCGATTCTGCCCATTCAATCAGTTTGTGTCCTTCTGCCGCCAATTTCAGATCTCTGACTTTGAAGTGTCCTTTTTTCTCGTCCATCGATTCTCCAAAATGAATAGAAATATTCCGATTGTGAACTAACAAATTTCCTTTTTTACCGGGCTGCCCGTTTGAGGGTCGGCACGAGGTCGAGAGCTTCCCACGAGAAATCTTTGTCCTCGCGTCCGAAATGGCCGTAGGAAGCGGTCTTCCTGTATATCGGTCTAAGAAGGTTGAGCCGATGAATGATCCCACGCGGAGTCATATCGATCTCCTTCCTGACGATGCGCGAGATCTCGGTGTCCGGAATTCTTCCGGTGCCGAAAGTATCGACATAAATTGAAACCGGCTCAGCGACGCCGATCGCGTAGGCGACTTGGATCTGACACTGCGTCGCCAACCCTGCGGCGACGATATTTTTTGCGAGATGCCGTGCCGCGTACGCCGCGCTCCGGTCGACCTTCGATGGATCTTTTCCCGAGAACGCTCCGCCGCCGTGAGGCGCGCGTCCGCCGTACGTATCAACGATAATTTTCCTTCCGGTCAGGCCGCTGTCGCCGTGGGGCCCGCCAATTTCAAAGCGGCCGGTCGGATTGACGTAATATTTCGTTTTCTTGTCGAGCAGGTATTCCGGGATCACCTTTTCGACGACATGATGGATGACATCTTCGCGAATTCTTTTTTGCGACGCGTCCGCGTCATGCTGCGTTGAGATGACGACGGTATCAACGCGCACCGGAGTCCCGCCGTTATATTCGACGGTCACCTGCGATTTCGCGTCCGGCCGCAGATACGGCATCAAGCGGAGGTTCTTTTTGCGGATGTCGGCAAGCCGTCGAACAAGCTTGTGCGCGAACATGATCGGCATCGGCATGAATTCCGCCGTTTCGTTGTTCGCGTAGCCGAACATCATTCCCTGGTCTCCGGCGCCGCCCGTATTGACGCCTCGCGCGATGTCGGCGGATTGCGAGTGGATCGACGAGATCACTGAACAGGAATCGGCGTCGAATTTGTATTCGGCCTTCGTATAGCCGATCTCGCGGACCGTTTCGCGGGCGATCGTCTGGAAATCGACATACGCGTTCGTCGTGATCTCTCCCCCGATCATGACGAGGCCTGTCGTGACGAAACATTCGCACGCAACGCGCGAGTATTTATCCTGCTGCAATAATGCGTCGAGGACGGAATCAGAAATAGCGTCGCAGACTTTATCCGGATGCCCTTCCGAAACGGATTCGGACGTAAAAAGATACCTCATCGAATTCATTCTCCTTCAATTGTTCTGGGTGACCGCGGACTTTCGCTCTGCGCGGGGCAGACGTCCGCGGCAGAGAAGCCCTCGTGCTTAATAAAATTCGAGTTCAGATGAATCGCCGATATTGATGTGCTTGTATCCCCCCCGGACCGTAGCGTTGCTTCCGATAATAGACTCTTCGAGTAAAGCGGACTTCACGACGGCGTCTTCGCTGATGATGGAGTTCCGCACTACGGAATCTTCAACGCTCGCCCCGGCGGCAATGGTAGTGTTCGGCCCGATGACGGAATTTTTCACAACTGCGTTTGGAGAAATGAACACCGGCGGGATCACAACGACGCCGGCGGGCGAGGAATGGGTCGAATGCTGACTCAGAAGATGTTTATTCGTGTCGAGGAGCGTTTCGGGTTTTCCGCAGTCGTACCATCCGTCGATCATAAACGTCTTGATCTTCTCCCCGTGCTCTATCATGAGCTGGAGACCGTCGGTGAGCTGGAATTCACCTTTCGTGCGGACATCTTTTTTAATCAAACTTTTTAAACATTCGAGCAAGACATCGGGTCTGCGGATAAAGTAGAGGCCTACGAGCGCAAGGTTGCTGGTCGGATTTTCAGGCTTCTCGATCAAACGCGTGATGAACCCATCCGTCGTTTCTGCCACTCCAAATCGACGCGGGTCTGTGACTTCCTTCACGCCGATGCTCGAGTATTCCCCTTTCGTCATCGCGGAAAGATTTACGTCGAACACTGTGTCGCCGAGGATGATAAGAACCGGGTCTTTCGAAATCGTGTGACGGGACAGGTAGATGGCGTGGCCGAGGCCCATCCGTTCTTCCTGTTCTACAAAATCGACGCTGATAGAATAGTTAGCCGTGATGTACTCTTTTACTTTGTCGCCAAGATATCCGACAACGATCGTCGCCGCATCGAACCCTCCCGCGATGATCTTGTCCATGATGTGCCCGATGATCGGTTTGCCGGCCACATTGAGCAGCACTTTTGGTATCGTGTATGTGTGAGGACGCAGTCTGCTCCCCACTCCGGCGACCGGAATGATAGCCCGCATAGTCTTTTCGTTAATGGACTTTTAATATACCGAAACATGGCGCGAGAATCAACCAAAACTCAGGTAGTATCTCGGTCCAAATACGAGCTGGATACTTTTCTGTTTAAATTCCTTAAAGCGTTCGCATTGGATTTGCCAAAATGTCCAAGTGTCGGCTCATTAACTCCTCGGAATTAAAGCAGCTTTTTCAATTGCACTAATAATACGGCATCGGTATATTTGTTGTGCGTTTTTATCCTTCGGAAGCATACTGCACCGGAGGAATCCTCCTCAGTGAAACCTCAAGAGCGGTTTCCTGCTAACAAGTGTCCATCCCATGGCGTGGAAATTTTTCTATAATGTTATCGTTGTACCGTCGATGTGGTGCGGATTTCACATCGCAGGATTCTTTAACAAAAAAATCCGGACCGGGATTGACGGCAGGGAAAACCTGATCGACTCCGTCGGCGCAAAGGTCGGTCAATTGCGAGGAAAATATCGCGTGTGGTTTCATTCCTCTTCTCTCGGGGAATTTGAACAGGCCAAACCGATCATCAGCGCAATTAAGCGGTCCCGTCCCGATGTCGACATCATCGCGACTTTTTTCTCCCCGTCCGGTTACGAACACTCGAAAACGTATAAGCTCGCCGACGTCATCTCATACCTTCCCTTCGACTCCCGAAAGGAAGTGGCGCAATTCGTCGACATCGTCCATCCGACAGTTGTGGTCATGGTCCGGTACGACGTGTGGCCGAATCTCATTTGGACTCTGAAAGAGAAAAAGATTCCGACCATGATCGCGAACGCGACAATGCCGAAACGGTCGCTCCGCAAGATGTTCGTCGCACGCCAGTTCCACCGGGCGCTCTATAATTGTCTTTCGGTCATCCTTTCCGTTTCCGAAGAAGACACACGTTCCTTCGGCGATTTTGGCCTTTCTTCGCCGCTTATCGAATCAATAGGCGACAGCCGGTTCGATCAGGTCCGAACGCGCAGGGACGATGCGTTACGAAAACAGCTTTTGTCCGACCGCATAACCTCGGGGAAAAAGATCTTCATCATCGGACAAAGCTGGGACGCGGACGACGCCATCGTGCTTCCCGCCCTCTGGAAACTGCAGGAACTTATGCCGCACCTTTTGACAATTCTCGTCCCGCATGAGCCGACTGTCGAGCACCTCGAGCAAATTGAATATCGACTCGAAGGCAGGAGTTCATTTATCCGATTCTCCGAGATGAACGACTACAAGAACGAAAAG
>DATJXA010000178.1:0-12152 GCA_035500675.1 Bacteroidota bacterium
AAAATCGGTGATTTTTCCTCCGGTGCATGAACCGATGTATGCTCGATCGAGTTTTGTTCCTGCAACCTCGCTGACCGTCGCCTTATTGTCGGGTGAATGAGGTTTGGCGACAAGAGGTTCGATCTCTTTTACGTTGAAACGATGAACGCTGTGAAATTTTGCGTCTTTGTCGTTCTGGTAACATTCAAATTTTGCTTTTGTCCGGGCGCTGACAAAGTCGGTCGTCGTTTTATCCGGAGCGCAGATCCCATTCTTCCCTCCGGCTTCGATCACCATGTTGCAAAGCGTCATGCGCGCTTCCATATCCATCCGATCGATCGTGTCGCCCGAAAAATCCATCGCGCGATACGTCGCCCCGTCGACCCCGATCTTACCGATGACCGCGAGGATGAGATCCTTCGCCATCAGGTATGGAGGAAGCTCTCCCTCGAAAATAAATTTCATCGTCTCCGGAACCTTGACCCACAGCTTTCCCGTGCCGAGGATAAACGCCGCATCGGTATTGCCGATGCCGGTGGCAAACTCGCCGAAAGCTCCGGCAGTACAAGTGTGCGAGTCGGTCCCGAAAAGAACTTCTCCCGGGCGCGTGAACCCTTCCTCCGGCATTGCGATATGGCAGACGCCTTTGTATTGCGGCGTGTGGACGTCAAAAAAGTGCGGAAGGTTCTGTTCCTTCACGAAGTCGCGAAGGATGTCGACGTTGCGGTGAGCGTGCGTATCCGCGGTGAAGATATAGTGATCTGGGATGACGACGACTTTATCACGGTCCCATACTTTTGCGTTCGGGCCGAACTCCTTTTTAAAAATGCCGAACGTCCCCGGTCCGCATACGTCGTGGGTCATCAGGACATCGACATCGACCCACACATTGTCCCCCGGCTTCGCTTCCTTTTTCCCCGAGCGCCGTGCAAGAATCTTTTCAGTAATCGTCATTCCCATGGCATTTCAATGAACAATGAACAATAATCAGTTACCAGTTATCAGTCACCAGTCACCAATTTCGTTCAATGTTCTCGTCTCCGAATTATGTTTATTGTTTATTGAACACTGTTAATTGTTTACTGCTATACCGCTGCCGATTCTGCTTTCATTTCCGCATTTTGTTGTCGTCGAAAGCGTGCAGTTGAAGCATGGTTGATCGCGTTGAGATATGCCTTAACGCTCCCGGTGATAACGTCCGTGCTTGCTGAGCGGCCGTTAAAAACAAAGCCGTCGATAGCGATCTTCACAAAGACCTCGCCGATCGCATCGTGGCCCCACGAGACCGATTTGATCGAATAATCGAGCAGCTGCCCGCTGATTCCCGTGATGCGTTCGATCGCGCGATAGGCGGCGTCTACGGGCCCGTCGCCGGTTGCAGAATCCTGGAGTATCTCGTCGTTCCGCTTCAACCCGACCATCGCCGTCGGCACGACATTGAGCCCGCTTGTTACCTGAAGATTCTCGAGCGTGTAGAGCGATTTCATCGACGAGATTTCATCCTGAAGGATGGCGATGAGGTCATCGTCAAAAATTTCCTTCTTTTCATCGGCAATCTTTGTGAAGACTTTGTAGACGCCGTCCAGTTCGTCCTGCGTCAATTCGTAGCCAAGCTCGGTGTATCGCTGTTTGAGTGCATGACGACCCGAATGTTTTCCGAGAACGAGCGTACTGTGTTTGATGCCGACCGTTTGCGGCGTCATGATCTCGTAGGTGAGGGCATTTTTCAGGACGCCGTCCTGATGTATCCCCGCTTCATGGGCGAACGCATTCTCTCCTACGATGGCCTTGTTGCGTTGCACATGCATGCCGGTCAGCGTTGTCAGCAATCGGCTGGTCTTAAATATTTCCTCTGCGTTGATCTTCGTCTCGAGTCCGATCTTCTCGTGACGCGTTTTGATCGCCATCGCAATTTCTTCGAGCGAGGCATTCCCCGCCCTCTCACCGATCCCGTTAATCGTACATTCGACTTGCCGCGCGCCGTTGAAAACGCCCGAGAGAGAATTCGCCACCGCAAGCCCGAGATCGTCGTGACAATGGACGCTGACGATCGCCTTGCCGATGTTGGGAACCCGCTGGATGATCGTGCGGATAATCTGCCCGTATTCATCCGGAATCGAATACCCTACCGTATCGGGAATATTGACAACCGTCGCCCCTTCGGCGATAACAGCCTCGAGGATCTGGCAGATATAATCGATGTCGCTGCGCGAAGCGTCCTCGCACGAAAATTCCACATCTTCGCAAAGAGATTTTGCGTGACGGACCGCTTTGATGGAATCATCGAGGACCTGCTCGCGCGTCTTATGAAGCTTATATTTCAAATGGATATCCGACGTGGCGATGAACGTATGGATACGCGGTTTTGCCGCATGCCGGATCGCTTCCCACGCGCGATCGATATCGGAAATCAACGTCCTGCTCAAAGCTGCCACCGATGATTCGCGCACTTGCTTCGCGATTTCCCGGACGGATTCAAAGTCGCCGTCCGACGCAACTGGAAAACCGGCTTCAATGACATCGACTTGAAGTCGCTCGAGCTGGCGCGCCATGCGGATCTTTTCTTCAAAGTTCATGCTGCATCCCGGCGACTGCTCTCCGTCCCGCAGCGTGGTATCGAATATGTAAACTCTGTTGTTGGTACTCATAACAACCTCGTTTTCAGTGAACAGTTAACGGTAAGCAGTATGGAGTATGGAGTATGGAGTAGGGAGTATAGATAGATTTTCATTGATGGTTTTTTGTGCGTCACTCATCAATGTATATTTACTCCATACGCCCTACTCCTTAACGATTCTCACAAATGTTTCTCTTCCAGCGGCAAATATTTCTTTACTTCTTCCATCAATTTCTCAAATTGTTTCGGCATGAGCGATTGTGCGCCATCCGAGTACGCCTCTTCCGGATTTGGATGAACTTCAATGATCAGTCCGTCCGCTCCGACCGCAACGGCCGCTTTCGAGACCGGCGCGATCAGGGTTCGCACGCCCGTCCCATGACTCGGGTCGACGATGACCGGCAGGTGGCTCATCTCTTTGAGAGCGGGCACTGCGGAGAGGTCGCAGGTGTTGCGCGTGTAGTCTTCAAATGTGCGAATCCCTCGCTCACACAACACGACGTCGTAATTTCCTTGTGACATAATATATTCCGCGGACATCAGCAGCTCCTTGAGCGTGCTCGACATTCCCCGTTTCAAGAGAACCGGCTTCCGGATTCTGCCTACTTCTTTTAGAAGCGCGTAGTTCTGCATATTCCTTGCTCCGATTTGGAGCATGTCCGCATATTTCGCAACGAGCGGGACGTCGGTGGGCGTGATCACCTCCGTGACAAACGGCAACCCTATTTTATCCCGCGCTTCTGCAAGAAGTTTGAGTCCCTCTTCTTCCAACCCTTGAAAGCTGTACGGAGACGTTCGCGGTTTAAACGCGCCTCCCCGCAAAATCTGCCCTCCCGCAGCCTTTACAATTTCTGCGCTTTTAAGAATCTGCTCGCGCGTCTCGACGGAACAAGGCCCGGCCATCACGACAAATTGTGAGCCCCCGATCGAATGCTTTCCGACCTTCACGACCGTTTTCTCCTTGCGCATTTCTTTGCTCGCAAGTTTGAACGGCTTGAGAATCGGCATCACACTCTCGACGCCGGGAGCGACCTCGAGAGATTGCAATTGTGTTTTACCACGCTCGTCGCCGATGCACCCGATCACCGTTCGTTCTGTCCCGACGATCGGGTGCGGCTGAAAACCATACTCCTTTATTTTTTCGATGACATGATTGAACTGTGCCTTCGAAGCCCCCGGCTTCATTACAATGATCATGGTGCTGGTTGTTTCCTAGATATTAGCTTGGGTTGTACGTTTTACGTTGCGCGTTGTAAGTTCTACGTTTTGCGTTTCTCAACCTTAACCTTAAATTCAATCTCAATCTTTTTTGAACCATCGGTTATGCCGAAGGACAATCTTTATTTCCCGCCTTTCAATAGATGGAAACTCAGGCTGTCGACAAGCGCCTTCCAGCTCGCTTCGATAACGTCCGGCGAGACGCCGACGGTATTCCACGAACCGGTGCCGTTCTGGGTTTCTATCAGCACCCTCACTTTTGCCTCGGTTGCATTCTGACTGTCGAGCACCCGCACTTTGTAATCGGTCAGCTTGATCTGCGAAAGTTGCGGATAAAATCGTTCGAGCGCTTTTCGTAAAGCACGGTCTAGAGCATTCACTGGACCAATTCCTTCGGCTGCGGCGAGTTCGGTCTTATCGCCCACCCGCACTTTGATGATCGCCTCGGAATGGGGCTGCGCCTCGTACGACTCCTTGTGGATAATGACCTTGAATCCCTCCAACTCAAAAAATTCCTTGAACTGGTTTGTCTTCTTCTTTACCAGCAGCTCGAACGATCCCTCCGCGTCTTCGTACTGATAACCGTAATGCTCGAGCTCCTTCAGGTTCTCGACAATGTTTTGGACGGTTGGCGACTTGTCGTCGATGTCGATGCCAAGTTCCTTCGCTTTGTAGAGGACATTGCTCCTTCCGGATAAGTCCGATACGAGAACGCGCCGGACGTTGCCCACTTCTTCCGGCTCGATGTGTTCGTATGTGGCCGGGGTTTTCATTACCGCGCTCACATGGACTCCGCCTTTATGCGCAAACGCACTTTCGCCGACGTAGGCAAGATTTTTGCGATGCGTGAGGTTCGCCATCTCGCTGACATAATGAGATAGCTCTGTGATCGCTTTCAGTTTTTCATCGTCGACACATTGATACTTGAGTTTCAATTGAAGGTTCGGGATGATCGAGCAAAGGTTGGCGTTCCCGCAGCGCTCGCCGTATCCGTTGATCGTCCCCTGCACGTGAACGCAGCCATGCTGGATGGCCGCGAGAGCGTTGGCGACGGCAACTTCGGAGTCGTTGTGCGTATGAATGCCGATCGGCGTCTTGAGACTGCGTTTTACTTCCTGGACAATCTCAGAGACTTCATCCGTCAGGGTGCCGCCGTTCGTGTCGCACAGGACGATAACGTCCGCTCCCGCCTTCTCGGCAGCGTGGAGCGTTTTAACGGCATACGCTTTATCGGATTTATATCCGTCAAAAAAATGCTCGGCATCGTAGACCACTTCCTTGCCATGTGTCTTGAGATAGCGGACGGAGTCTTCGATGATCTCCAGGTTCTCTTCTTCGGAGATCTGCAACGCCGCTCTCACATGAAGCAACCACGTTTTGCCGAAGATCGTCACAACGGGAGTTTGCGCGTCAAGCAACGCTTTGATGTTTGCATCCTCTTCGACCGGATTCTTCGCGCGGCGGGTACTGCCGAATGCAGCGAGCTTTGAGTGATCAAAGTGTACGCTCCGCGCTCGGTCGAAGAACTCCATGTCCTTTGGGTTCGAGCCGGGCCAGCCTCCCTCGATATAGTCAATGCCAAACGCATCGAGCTTCTTCGCGATCTTCACCTTATCCTCTGCGGAAAAGGCTACCTCCTCGCCCTGTGTTCCGTCGCGAAGCGTGGTATCGTATGTGAAGATTTTTATAGCCATAGATATCCTTAACGAAGACGGCTCTCTTTAATTATGAATTCTAAATTTTGAATTATGAATGGAGCGTGAGAACCTGAATATCTGATGTTTCATAATTCCTCATTGCTTTTTCCAATTTTCCGGCCTCAAACTTCTCACGGCTGCCCCCGCTTTCCACATCTCGGAGTTTTTCCATTCATCGAGTTCCTTCGTCAACTTCTCGCGATAATCGGGGGCGCTGCATGTATCGAGCACCCGTTTTGTTTCAACACCTTGCCGCACATCCCGATAAAGAAGCTCGAAGAGCGGTTTTGTAACTGCCTCAAATTTTTTCGACCAGTCTAGAGCCCCGCGCTGGGCTGTCGTGCTGCATGCCGCAAACATCCAGTCCATGCCGTTGGCGCCGACAAGAGGATAGAGACTTTGCGTCGCTTCCTCGACCGTTTCGTTGAACGCTTCGCTCGGCGTGTGGCCCATCGCGCGCAACACATCGTATTGCGCTTTCATAATTCCGGCGATCGCTCCCATCAAAACGCCCCGCTCGCCGGTAAGGTCGCTGATCACCTCGTTCTCAAACGTTGTCGGGAAAAGATATCCCGAGCCGATCGCGATACCGCACGCCAATGCCCGCTCGCGTGCGTGCCCTGTAGCATCCTGAAAAACGGCGAAGCTTGCATTAATGCCCGACCCTGCCAGATAATTGGAGCGCACAGTCCTCCCGGATCCTTTTGGAGCGACAAGAACTACGTCGACATCGGACGGGGGAATGACGTTCGTCTGGTCTTTGAATACGATCGAAAAGCCATGAGAGAAATAAAGCGCCTGTCCTTTTTTTAAATGCTTCTTGACGAGGGGCCATTGCTCTTTTTGGCCGGCATCGGAAAGAAGATATTGGATGATGGTCGATCGATCGATCGCATCCTCTATTTTTGAAAAGAGCGTCTTTCCCTCCACCCACCCATCTTTGATCGCATCGTTCCATCCCTTGCCGCCTTTGCGCTGGCCGACGACAACGTTGATGCCGGCGTCGCGCATGTTCAACGATTGGCCGTATCCCTGCGGACCGTATCCGAGAATCGCAACGACTTCATTCTTTAATACTTCTTTTGCTTTCGATAGTGGAAACTCTTCCCGCGTTATAACTTCTTCTTTCGTTCCGCCAAAATCTATTGTTGCCATGAAAGACTGCCCTTTGCTTAGTGTTTTTGATCGATTGCTTCTTCCGCATCTTGTTCTTTTGAAACGTCGAGCGCTTTGTTGACTTCTGAAATTTTTTGTTGAATCGAAAGAGGCGCCACCTTCCAGAACATGTAAGAGTATTCCTGCCAGCCGTTGAGTATCTCCCGCGCACGCTGGCTGTCGGTCAATTCGAGATGACGATAGATAATTCCCTGAAGGAATTTGATGTCCTCTTGTTTCTCGAGTCTGCTGATCTCGACAAGTTGTTTATTGTAGCGCTCCTTGAAATTACCGTCGGCGTCAAAGACATACGCGATCCCGCCGGTCATTCCGGCACCGAAATTCTTTCCCGTACTGCCAAGGACAACGACTGTTCCGTTCGTCATATACTCGCAGCCGTGGTCCCCCACGCCCTCCACAACCGCCAACCCGCCGCTGTTGCGAACGCAGAATCTCTCTCCTGCTCTTCCACTTGCATACAACGATCCACCGGTAGCGCCGTACAGAACAGTATTGCCGATGATCACATCCTGCGCAGCGGTCGCTCTTCCAAACGGAGGCATGACGATGATGTCCCCACCGCACATTCCCTTGCCGACATAATCGTTCGCTTCTCCGACAAGGATCATGCGGATGCCGTTGACAAGGAATGCGCCGAAGCTTTGGCCCGCGCTCCCGCTGAAACGCAATTCGATCGTCCCGTCCGGCAAACCTTTGTCGCCATACAGATACGCTAACTCGCCGGCAAGCTTCGTCCCGACCGATCTGTTCGTGTTGTTGATTTTGTAGTTCTTGACGACGGGATTCTTTTCCCGGATCGCATCCTTGACGTCGAGAAGGATCGTATCGTCGAGTGGCGAGTCGGATTTTTCTTTTCGCGGCTCGATGCGCTGGCGCCGTGTGCTGCGCGAATCGCGCGGAGCGATAATCGCAGAAAGGTCGATGGTGTTTGCCTTCGGATGGTTGTCAAACTTCACTTGTGCCAGAAGGTCCGTTCTCCCGATGATATCGTTGACCGACGTGTAGCCGAGCGATGCAAGGATCTCGCGAATTTCATTCGCCACCGCGGTAAAATAATTGATAAGCATTTCCGGCTTGCCGTCGAACCGTGTGCGGAGATGTTCGTCCTGCGTCGCTATGCCTACCGGGCATGTGTTGAGATGGCACTGACGAACGTACCGGCATCCGATCGCGATGAGCGTTGCCGTCCCAAAATTGTATTCCTCAGCTCCGAGGATGGCAGCAATAACGATGTCGCGTCCCGTCTTCATTCCCCCGTCGGTACGTAACGTCACGCGGTCCCGGAGGCCGTTCAGCGTCAATACTTGCTGCGCTTCGGCGACTCCGAGTTCCCAGCAGCTCCCTGCATTTTTTACGGAGCTCAGCGGCGAGGCGCCCGTTCCGCCCTCATGACCGCTGATGAGAATAACGTCGGCATGAGCTTTTGCTACACCCGCGGCGATCGTCCCGACACCCGCCTCCGAAACAAGCTTCACGCAAATTTTTGCCCGTGGGTTAACTTGCTTCAAATCGTAAATGAGCTGCGCGAGGTCTTCAATACTATAGATATCATGATGAGGGGGCGGGGAGATCAATTGAATTCCTGGTGTGGCTCGCCGCAGTCGCGCAATAAGCGCGGAGACCTTATGTCCGGGCAGCTGTCCCCCTTCGCCCGGCTTTGAGCCCTGCGCCATCTTGATCTCGATTTCTTTCGCGCTTACCAGATACTCGGCAGTCACGCCGAATCGCGCTGAGGCGATCTGTTTGATGGCGCTGTTCGCAGAATCTCCGTTAGGCCGCACCCGAAATCGCGCAGGATCTTCTCCCCCTTCGCCTGTATTACTTTTCCCGCCGATGCGGTTCATTGCAATGGCAATTGTTTCGTGCGCCTCGGGCGACAATGATCCGAGCGACATCGCAGCGGTTGTGAACCTCTTCATGATCTCTTCGGCCGGCTCGACATCGCGCAACGGGATAGGTTTGCGGTTGGATTTGAATTTCATCAGATCTTTCAGCGCAATAGGCTCGTGGTCGTTGAGCGCGTGGGAGAGATGCGTGTAATCCTCTTTGCTCCCTGTTTTTCTCAGCTGCTGCATTGCGCGCAATGCTTCGGGCGACCATGCGTGCATCTCGCCGTTGCGTTTGAACCGGAACGTCCCGTGATCGGTCAGTTTGAGGTCTTCTTTCCCGTACCCTGCGGCATGACGGGCAAGGGCTTCGTCCACGATTTCCTTCAGTCCAATGCCGCCGATGCGCGAAGGCGTGTTCGTGAAATATTTCTCAATCACCTCTTTGCCGATCCCTATCGCTTCGAATATCTGCGCTCCGCGGTAACTTCCAAGCAGGGAGATCCCCATCTTCGACATGATCTTGAGGATTCCGCTTTCGACCGCTATTTTGAAATTCTTAAACGCCGTTTCAACTGTGAGCGTATTGTCCCCCCGGATCTCTACCAAACGCCGAATCGTTTCAAGCGCGAGGTATGGGTTGATGGCGTTGATCCCGTAGCCGATGAGTGTTGCAAAATGATGGATGTCGCGCGGCTCGGCGGTCTCTGTGACGACGCTCAACTTCAGGCGCTTGTTTTTCCTGATGAGGTGATTATGGACGGCTCCCGTCGCAAGGAGCATCGGTAACGGAACGTGTTCTTCATCGACGCCGCGATCGCTGAGAACGACAAGATATTTTCCTTCATCCGCCGCGCGTTCCGCATCGTCGCAAAGCTCCTGCAGTTTTTTCTCGGCTCCAGCCAACCCTTCGCTGAGGGGAAACAGCGTCGAAAGTGTCACCGCTTGAAACGCATCGTCTTCCAACGACCGGAGCGCATCCAACTCATTGTTGAACAGGAAGGGACTGTTAATCTGCACCTGCTTCGCGTGTTCCGGCGTTTCACCAAACCAGTTCCGGCGGCGGCCAAGCTTGCCCATGAGCGACATCACCAATTTTTCGCGGATCGGATCGATGGGAGGGTTCGTTACCTGGGCGAACTGTTGCTTGAAATACGATGAGAGCAACTTTGGCTGGCGCGACAACACGGCAAGCGGTGCGTCGTCTCCCATCGAGCCGACAGGTTCTTTCCCCTCTTCAATCATCGGAGGAAAAATAAGTCCGAGCTCTTCCGAGCTGTAGCCGAAGCACAACTGAAGGCGCAACATCTCCTCGGTCTGCATCGGAGCTCCCAATGAATAATCGGGCTTGACATGTTGATGAAGTCGGAAAAGATTTTCGCCTACCCATTTTGAATACGGACGCTGGGCCGCCAGCTCTTTTTTGATATCGAGGTCTTTGAGCAGCACTCCACGTTCCGTGTCGACCGCAATCATCTGTCCCGGCCCGAGCCTCCCCTTCTTCGCAACGGTAGCATCGTCCATATCGACAGGCCCCACTTCAGACCCGACAACGATCAATCCATCGCTCGTAATTTTGTAGCGGCATGGCCGGAGTCCGTTGCGGTCGAGCGCTGCCGCGACCGTGATGCCGTCGCTGAAGATGAGCGCTGCGGGACCATCCCACGGTTCGCTGAAACATTCGTGGTACTCGAAAAATCCGCGCACTGCGGGATCTACCCTATACGACGAGTTCCATGCTTCCGGCACAAGCATCAACATTGAATGAAGGATCCCTCTTCCCGAAAGCGTCAACGCCTCGAGTGCGTTGTCGACATTTGCAGAATCGCTTGCATGAGGCTGCAGAATCGGCCTCAGGAATTCAACGTCGTCTCGCCAGAACGGCGATGCGAGGTCCGCCTCGCGCGCCTTTGTCCAGTTTCTGTTCCCTTGGATCGTGTTGATTTCACCGTTATGCCCGAGCATCCGGAACGGATGAGCCAGCTCCCAGCGCGGAAATGTGTTGGTGCTGAATCGCTGATGGAAAATTGCCAACGCCGTTTCATAATCCGGCGACTGAAGGTCCAGATAAAATTTATCGAGCGCGAGCGGCGTTACAAGCCCCTTGTAGACGATCGTTCTGCTCGAGAACGAGGCCGCATAGAAGTTCTCTATCGAGGCCTTCCTGATCTCTTGTTCGATTTCTCTTCGTGTGATATAGAGCGAGCGTTCAAAGTCGGCGGCGCTGAGATGTTGAGGCTTGCCGATAAGAACCTGCCGGATGTTCGGCTGAGTCGACGCCGCTTTGTCTCCAAGATACGACGAATCGGTCGGAACAATCCGCCAGCCGAGAAAACGGAGTTCTCGCTTCGCAATGACCGTCTCTACGATCGACTTACACGTTGTGAAGGAGTGCTCGGTGGTGTGCGGCATAAAGAGCATGCCAACGCCGAGGTCGGTATCGCTCTGGAGTTGAGACGAGAGCTCCGGCACTACCGATTTGAAAAACGCCGTCGGTATTTGCGTCAAGATCCCTGAACCGTCCCCGGTTTGAGCGTCCGCGTCCACTGCGCCGCGGTGAGTGACGTTACACGCCGCTTTCAATGCGCGCTTGAGGATTTTGTTGCTTTTCTTGCCCGAGATGTCTGCGACAAAACCGGTCCCGCACGCATCGTGTTCAAACCGCGGGTCATAAAGCGGAAAGTTCTTTTGAAATGTTTTTTCTTCCCTAGACATCTTCAATCGACTTCTCCTTGAAATTCTCTCTTCAAAGCGACCCTTCCCGTGCGCGCCATCTCTTTAATGACGAACGGCTTCAGCATCTTGATGATCGCATCCACCTTGAGCTGCCCTCCGATCGCTTCGATGGTCACCGTCTTCGGGCTGATGTCGATAATTTTCGCCCGAAAGATCTCTGCTATTTGCATGATCTCGGAGCGCGTCTCCGGCGTCGTTTGAACTTTAATGAGCGCAAGGTCTCGTTCGACGAAACTTTCGTACGTGAGGTCCGAAACCTTCAACGTATCGATCAGCTTGTTCAACTGCTTGATGATCTGTTCGATCACCGCGTCATCTCCTCTTGTCACGATCGTCATACGGGAAACAGAATCGTCTTCCGTCGGACCGACGGTGAGGCTGTCGATATTATACCCTTTAGCGGAGAATAATCCGGCTATCCGGTTGAACGCGCCGAACTTGTTTTCCACAAGAAGCGAAATTGTGTGTTGTCGTGCTCGCGCCTCGACCGCACCTTCTTCTTTTTCTGCAGCCATTCTGATTATCCCTTGGTGAGGGTTATCAATTCTTCGGTTTCCGCCTCTTCACCTTCGATATCCGACAGTTCTTTATCGGGCATATCTATGATCTCATTCCACGTTTGCCCGGCCGGGATCATCGGATACACATTATCTTCCTTCACAACTTTGAATTCAACGATGACGGGTCCGTTTTTCACCGCCAACGCTTTTTTCAGGACGTCTTCAACTTCGCTTGTGGTCGACGCTCGGTAGCCGGGACATCCATACGCATCGGCAAGTTTGACAAAATCGGGACTGTACATGGCCACCTGCGAGTATCGTTTACGCCAGAACAGTTCCTGCCATTGTCGCACCATGCCGAGGTAGCCGTTATTTAGAATGAATATTTTTACGGGAACTTTGT
>DATJXA010000179.1:0-15178 GCA_035500675.1 Bacteroidota bacterium
CCCGTAGCTCAACTGGATAGAGCACCAGCCTTCTAAGCTGGGGGTTGCGCGTTCGATTCGCGCCGGGCACACAAATGCTCCCCCTCCGCCTCATCTGCCCCCGTCTAGCGAATCATAGACCCTCCGCCGCGCATAACACGAAATAATTGACACGAGGATTTTCAAAACCTATATTAACGGGAATCCTTATCCGGAGCAGCTTACCATGAATCACAAAAGCGTTGTCGGTATGATGACATTTGCCATCGCTCTCGTTTTGTGCGGGGGATGTTCATCTATGAACACTCAGAATGCGTCCGCTGCTGTGCCCGACAGCGCGATGCCCTTAATGAAAATTCTCAGCCGCTTCACCGCCCCGGATGTTCCGGCGGTCGGTCCGGCCGAGATAGATGTCCCGCCCGGCAAATGGACGACCGCCGCTTTGCCGGTACCTCCTAACCTTCCCGGCAACGGACTTGCACAGCATCCGATGCTTTACATCGGAGAAGGCTACAACAAAATGTTCGTCATCAACAACGGCAAAATACTCTGGACGTATTCCACCGGACCGGGGAATGAGTTCGACGATATCTGGATGCTCTCCAACGGCAACATTCTCTACAGCCGGATGAAATACGTTGCCGAGATCACGCCTGAGAAAAAAGTGCTCTGGCGTTTCGACGCCCCCGAAAGCACCGAGATCCATTGCTGCCAGCCGATCGGATTGGACAAAGTCCTTTTTATTGAAAACGGCCTTCCGCCGAAACTTGTGGTTGTCAATATCAATACCAATGCCGTCGAAGTCCTGCACGAGCTGCCCGCGAAGAGCCTCACAGACCCGAAAACGATCCATCCTCAATTCCGCCGGGTGCGCTACACTGCCCAGGGAACATACCTTGTCCCTATGCTTGGCCTCGGCGCGATGGGAAAGGTTGTCGAGTATGATAAAGACTTCAACGAGGTATGGAGTTACGACATCAGATCGCCGTGGGCTGCGATCCGCCTCAGGAACGGCAACACGTTGATCTCCGACGAGGGGGACAAACTCATACGCGAAGTCAATCCGAAAAAAGAAACGGTGTGGGAACTTAAACCGGACGATTTACCTGAAGAATACCGCTACATCAACACACAGACCTGCACCCGACTCGCCAACGGCAACACGATCGTTTGCTCCCGAGGCGAAGGCGGCAAAGGCCCTCAGCTCGTCGAAGTGACTCCGGACAAAAAAGTCGTCTGGGTTCTTTGGGACTGGAAAGACCTTGGACCCGCGACTGCAGTGCAAATTCTGGATGACCCCGGCGTACCCGAAAATCCGGGTGAATCCGAACACTGATCGCTAAATAAAAAAGCCTGCCGAATGAACCGGCAGGCTTTTCTTTTCAACTTCAATGCGGGAGATCTCGCTCCCGATGATATTGAATCCTATTTGATCACCTCATCGCAAATGCTTCTACCTGAGTCTTGGAATATGTATGAAGCACGTTGCCGTGCGAGTCAAAGAGCGTCATTCCGCCGTCATCCGCAGAAACGCACCGCGCCAGGATGTTGCCGCTGTTGTCTTCCACAACGGATTGCCCGTTCTCACGCATCACGCGGAACGTCGTTTCACCCTTCCCCGGAACGATCTTTGTGATATCCATTTCTTTGCCCGATGCGTTGAACGTGATCGACGACCCGTCGTCCTCTTTCATCGTGACGGGTGCGGCATTCTGCGCCATGACCGGGTTCGTGCCGGTCCAGAATTCGATCGTGTTCAGAATGACGGCATCGATCGCCGCAGCGGCTCCGTAAACGGGAACGATATTCAAAACGAGGAACACAATTTCATTCACCCATTTTTCCCCGACGGTGCCGTTAAACTTGTACACCTTCTTGACAAGGTTGAACGAGCCGTAGCAACCGAACGACGTGACGCACATCGCGCCGATGAGCAGAACGCACACAAGGTTCTTCAGGCCATTTTTCATACGATCCTCCTGGGGCATGATGTAAAAAAATAGTGAATTAGGGTGACTGCGACCGGCAAATTTGCCAAACGCTTTCGTTCGAGATGCCGTTACGCGACGCGAGGGTCCGGGTGCTCCTTCGCCGCTTTCACCGCCGCTTCGCGGTACTGTTTGATGGCATTTCTGTATTCCGGATGCTTGCCGCTGAGTATTGCCGCGGCGAACAACGCCGCATTGATCGCGCCCGGTTTTCCGATCGCCAGCGTAGCGACCGGAATGCCGGCCGGCATTTGCACCATTGAAAGAAGCGAGTCGATGCCGTTGAGCGATTTCGATTCCATCGGCACGCCGAGCACGGGCAGCAGCGTTTTAGCGGCTGCAACTCCAGCGAGGTGAGCCGCTCCGCCCGCCGCAGCGATGATCACTTCAAGCCCGCGTCCTTCCGCTGCGGAAATATATTCCGATAATAGATCGGGGGTCCGATGCGCGGACAATACACGCGCTTCGTATGAAATCTTCAATTGATCCAGCATATTCCCGCAATGCTGGAGCGTCTCCCAATCCGATTTCGACCCCATGATAACGCCGACCAATATTTGTTCAGACATGCATTTTCCTTTTGGGTTGATTGTATGTTATTTGATAAGTAACATTTTCTTGCTCTCGACGATGCCGCCCGACCGTAATTGATAAATATACACACCGCTCGGCAAATTTGCCGCATTCCACCGAACGGAATGGCTCCCAGCCAGCTGTTCTCCATTCACTAATCTATCTACTTCCCTCCCAATTTCATCGTACACTTTCAAAGTCACAAAGCTGGTCACTGGTAACTGATAACTGATAACTGTGCCCGGGTTAAAGGGGTTCGGATAATTTTGATCGAGGCGAAATTGCTGCGCGATATTCCGGACCGGACCGACGGAGGTGATCCCGGTTAAATCGAATGCATATGCAGACCGGCCGTGAGTGAACGCAACAAGTTTCCTCGTCGGAGAATGCAGCGCTAAATCGTGAACCGGCACGGGGGGCAGCCCGGATCCGAGAGCGTTCCATGTCCCACCGTTATCGGAACTGTATTCTACGTCGAGGTCCGTTGCAACATAAAGATATCCGCGGTAGAGCGGGTCGATGACGATATCGTTTAGCGGAACCGCCGGCAGCCCGCCGCCGATGTTGGTCCACGAATTGCCAAAATCGGTCGTCTTGTTGAGATGTGATGAAAAGCTGTCCTCGAGATAACCGGATTGGGTCACGTACGCTACGTTCGGCGAATCGGGGTCCACCGCTACGCGCGTTACCCAGCGCATGGGAAGCGAACCCGTCACATCGTTCCAATTTTTTCCGCCGTCCGTCGTCACCGAAATTTTCGCGTCGTCAGTTCCGACATAGATCACGTTGGAGTCCGTCGGGGCGACGTCGATCGTCGTGATTGTTCCGATGCGCCCGTTTGCCCCGCGCGTCAGATCGCCGCTGATCGCAATCCAAGACTGCATGCCGTTTGTGGTACGGTAAAGACGTTGAGTTCCGGTGTATAGCGTGGTCGTCGTTGTCGGATCCATCGCGACCGGAGTTTCCCAGTTCATTCGATCGTTCGGAATAATGCCCGAAGTTCCGTCAAAGAAGGAATTTCCTCCATCGGTTGAATACCCAAGCCCGCCGTATTGGTATTCCGCGTACACTCTCTGCGGGTTCTTCGGATCCACCAGAACATAAAACCCGTCGCCGCCAAAAATATCTGCCCAATCGGAATCGGATCCGGTCAAAGTTCGCGGCGTACCGTTGTCCTGAGTCCCTCCGAAGTACCGCTGCGGGTTGGAAAAATCAATTGTCCCCGCATAAAATTGCGTGACCGGCAGATGGTACGATTTATTCCAGCTTCCCCCCGCATCTGTCGATATAAAAATTCCCCCGTCGTTTCCCACAACCATCCGGCTTGCGTTGGTGGCATCAAATTCGATCGCATGATGGTCCACGTGCATATCGAACCCGATCGGCGTCCATGCAGAGCCGCCGTCCGTCGATTGATACATCGACGTCATGCCGGCAAATAATCTCAACGAATTTATCGGACTAACCGCAATGACATTATTATACCAGACTTGACTTTCGATGCCAAACGGGTCGCCCGGAGAAACCTGCACCCAATTGTCTCCGCTGTCGGTCGATTTGTAAATCCCGTAAACTCCGGTACCATTCGAAGCGAGCGCGTAAACAACGCCGGGCTGTGAGGGAGCGAACGCAAGACTGATCCGGCCTAGGTTCGGATCGTTATTGGGAAACCCGCTCGTGACTTGCGCCCAATGATCACCGCCATCCGAAGAGGCCCACAACCCGGTGTTCGTCCCATTGACAATGCTGTACGTAAGAGGGCGATACCGGTCCCACATCGCTGCGAGAAGGCGATGCGAATTTGACGGATCGATCGCCACGTCGCAGGCGCCGGTCGTGTCGGTCACGAAGAGAACTTTTTGCCACGTGGCCCCGCTATCGAGAGAGCGGTAGATTCCTCTATCGACTGTTCTGCTCCTGTAACGTCCGAGAACCGCGGCGAATATTCTGTTTGTCGAAACAGGGTCGATGGCAAGCTTCCCTATCTGGCCTGAATTCGTCAAGCCGACATTCGTCCACGATGCACCGCCGTTTGTCGAACGCCATATCCCGTTGCCGGGATAAATTGCGACACCGCCCGGATTTCCTTCCCCCGTTCCAACATAAATCACTTGCGGATCAATCGGGTCGAGAACGATCGACCCGATGGAAGACGATTCGTCAAATATGTTAGACCATGTGACCCCGCCGTCTTTCGATTTCCATACTCCTCCGCCAGCGGCGCCGGCATAAATAATCTCAGGGTTCGCGGGATCGATCGCGACAACCGTAATCCGCCCTCCGATATTAGTGGGACCGATGCTTTTCCACGGAGATGTTGATGATGCGGATTTTCTCAACAATGCCTGTCGAAAGTTCCGGCGTGCGTTCTCGTACAGCGAGGGATTGATGTCGTCATGCGGGTATACCCGTTGAAGCATGAACCAATCGTTGTCCAATGAAGCAGAGTTATGCTCCTCCATTTCTTCCGACAATTTGTCGCGTTGCAGCAATTTATGCCCAGGCAGTTTGACCGTCCAAAAGAATGATAAGCTGGCGAGCGCGATGAACGCAATGAAGCCCGCGGCCGAAAATATCAGATCTTTCTCCGAAGAACGTTTCAAGGCTTTAATTTACATTGAAGGGATGGGCTTGACGATGTGTAGAAGGTATGAAATCGCGTGGAGCTATTCAAGAGAATGCTATGACGTTGAGCGTTTTGCAGGTTGACAAATGATCTTGCGCTTTTATTCGTCTTTGATCTGAAACTCAGTTGAATCGGGCCGGATGTCGTCGTACATCTTCTTTAAAGCAAAAAATGCCAGTTGGCTCCCCCGGTAAGCGCTCTCCCGATAATATCGCACCGCTTCCGGTTTGCTCGCCGCTACGCCGATCCCTGTTTCATAACAATAACCGAGGGCGACTTGAGCGAGCAGCGACCCTTTCTGGGCCGCAGTGTCTAGCTCTGGAATCGACGCTGCATAGTCCATAAGATGTAAATTCCCAATGACGTTCGTTGCAACAAGACGTATGCGGGCTTCGCGGCTCCCCAGCGCCGCAGCTTTGCTCCAAAACTCTACAGCTTTTTTCTTATCTGCCTCAACACCTTTGCCGGAATAATAGCAAAGTCCCGCGTCGATCATCGCCTGAAGCTGCAGCTTCTCCGACGCTTTGATCAACAGCCGAAACGATTCCTGCTGCGGGAATTCCTGATCGAAGCCGATCGCGATGAAACTCGCGCAGACAAATTCCGCGTCCGGGTCGCCTTCGAGCGCCAATGCGTGTATCTGCTGGACAAATTTCTTGTCTTGGAATAAATTCCAAAGAAGCGACGTTGCGCGCGGAAATTCAAGCCGCAGCGCTACAAAGTAATCGGTCGCCGCAAGCATAAGGCTTTTCCGTACAACAATCCCCTTTTCATGAAACCGGCCGAGCACCGCGAGCGCCTCCGGGCTACCGACATCCGCAGCGTTTTCAATTTTATGTAAGAGGACAGAATCGGCAACAAGCGTATCCGGATCCATCGACCCAATGCCGAGCGCGCTTTTCAGCTCGGGACTCCCCTTGCGAAGCATGTCTTTAAGAAAAGCAAGCTCGTCCTCTCCCGTAGCGGGCGCATCACTAAAATCGAGCAGGACCGGCTTCCACGGCCGCGCCGGAAGGACTTCGGAAGTATCTATTCTCATGCTCGGAGCCGGCACTTCCGAGGAGCTGTCGGACGAATCCACTTGCGCAGCAATGCCCCGCTTCTCGAATTCCGCAAGGGCATCCTTGGCCGGGGCATATCCTGCCTCGGCGGATTTTTTCATCCAGCGATAGGCTTCTTTCCAATTTTGTTCGACCACAAGGTTATCGGTAAGAAACGATCCGTACACATACTCGGCTTCCGGCATGCCTAACTCGGCCGCATGCTGAAAATCCGCGTAGGCCTTGAAGGGGTTCCATGGGACCCCCCAACCGTTATTGAGAAAGATGCCGATATTATAGAGCGCGACAACATAGTTTTGATCGGCAGCTTTCTGAATCCAATAAGCGCTCTTCACTGTATCGACGCCGAAGCCTTTTCCGAGAAGATATCTGATGCCGAGCTCATGCTGGGCCAATGGATCTCCGTTGTTGGCTTTTTGCATCAGTTCAAAAGCTTCCCAAAGCTGATACGATTCATCGGTATGTTTAATGAAGTTGAGGGTCGGAGCTCTATGCTCTTTGAAGGCCTCAGCCTTTTGTTGATCCTGCGCCGTGGCGGGTAGTGCGGAAATGACGTACGCGAGAAAAGAACAGATAATAAAGAATGAAGGCACCGCCGTACTTCGGGGCATCCGGCTGCGCGTTTCAATTGTCTGGCCCATCAACGCTAGGCGGCATGTGTTCTTCCGGTGAACAGAGTCTTTAAAATTAGCTTTCGTCATGGCGCCGTTTCGTGGCAACATTCCCGGAGAAAATGGATGGTGAGGAATGGATACGCGTAAGGTTAGACGAGCGCAAGAGGATTTTGTTTATCGGGAACAGAAGATTTTTCCCCCATCATAGGATGCGGGTTAGGAAGCTCTTAAGGCGCTGATAATATCCAATCGGGACGCTCTCACGGCCGGCAGAAATCCTCCGACTACCCCCATCACGAGCGCAAACAGCAATGTCCATCCCGCTATCCACGGCGTCAAGTGAAACCCAAAAGCGAGTTCCGTGAACGATGTAAAGTTCGTCGTGGAAAAGGAAACGAATTCCAGCAGCGAAGCCATCGCCAGACCGATGGCTCCGCCGATGAGAGAGATGGCCATCGCCTCTATAAGGAAAGCGGCGAGAATACTCTTTCGTCGGAAACCGAGGGCGCGCATCGTTCCTATTTCGACTGTGCGGTTTGCAACTGCCGCATACATTGTGATCATTGCGCCGATCATCGCACCCGCGCTGAAAATTATCGTGATGATAAGTCCAAGAACGCGGATGAATCCTGCCAACCCTTGCGACTGCTCTTCGTAAAATGCTTTTTCACGCTTCGGCTCTAATTCCGCAAGACGTTGATCGCCTTCAAGCCTGTTCTTAAACGCGGCGAAGTCGTTGACACTCTTCAGTTTTACGGTCATCGTAGAATAGACGGGCCTGTTGAACGCGAGCATCAGTTGATCGGCGTCCGCCCAGATCTCGGAAGCGAACCCGCTTCGCCCCGCATCGAACACGCCGACGATCGTCCACATGCCGGTTCCGATCTGTATCTGATGTCCGATCTCTGTGCCGTCAAATTGCGAAGAGACCGCGTTGCCGATAACAATTTCCGTCGAACCCTGCTGGAACATCCGCCCTTCTTTGAGTTTCACCTGCGGTCTGATGCCGAGCGCGCCGGGCGAAACACCCCTGACCAGCACGTTAGCCATATCCTTCGTCCCCTTTTTGTTCAGGTTAATGATAGAAACAACGTCCGCCGTTGCCATGGGTTTTCCATCGGCGTTTGTCGCTACTTCAGGAAACGTCGAAATGTTCGCGACGGATTCCCGGCCGATGGCACTCACGAGTTCGCTCTGGGCCGACTTCCTGATAACAATAACGTTGTCATCCGAACCGGTGGAGACGAGAGTCTGTTTGACGCCTTCCGCAAGCATGAGGACCGCGGCGAAGACAAAAACGACCAGTGTGATGCCTCCGGTCGTCAGGCTCATCGTTAATCGGCGCGCCCACAGGTTGCGAATATTGTACGAAAGCGGAATTTTCATATCGGTGCCATAATTAAAGTGTTCATCCTACTTGGCGTAATCCTTCGACAATTTTGATACGGGCCGAACGGACCGCGGGAAAGATCGAGGCGAGGATGCCGACGAGGAATGAGAATGCCAGAGCCAACAGAATTGTCGACGCTCCGACATTGAATGTCGGGAACATTGTCGGAAATCCAGCGGCGACGGCCGCCGCCATCGGGAACGTGAATGCAATGCCGAGACACCCTCCGATCATCGCAATGATCAACGATTCACCGGCGACAAGCCCGACGATGTGCCCTGCATTAAAGCCGAGCGTCTTCAGTACGGCATACTCGCGGATCCGCTCACGGGCAGACATAATAATTGTGTTTGCCAGGACGAGAAGAATGATGCCGATAATGACGTACGAAATTACTTCGAGGGAGGTCAGGATCGCTCCCGACAGCGAAACGAATCCTTGCTGGAAAGCTTTTTCGGTCTCAGTTTTTGTTTTGGCCGACGAATTTGCGAAAAGCGCATCGATCGACTCCGAAACGTTCGAGGCGTCGTTCGGGTTCGAGATTTGTACGGCATACCATCCGACCTGCCCCGCACGGTATGGCGACGTTTGTTTCAGGCTTTCTTCAAGATAATCCCATTGCAAAAACATCTGCGTCTCATCTGTCGTTCTGTCCCTGCCCGTATACACGCCGCGGATGACGAATTCCCACTTGCCGGGGAAAATATCGCCTTCGATCGGAATCACGTCTCCAAGCTTCCATCCAAACTTATCAAAAATTTTCTTCCCGACGATGCAAGCGTTCCGTTCTTTTTTGAACGACGCAAGCTGATCGGGCGGAATGACAAACTCGGGATACATTTCCAGAAAATTTTCCGCATCGATCGCATAACGGGGGAAAAAATTTTCAAAAGTGTTGTCCTTATACGTCCCCTGGAACCAGTATGCGTACGAGACACTCTTGACTCCCGGGATCTTTTCAATTTGATCTTTGTACGCAAGCGGAAGCGGGTAGACGAACGAAACTGCATCGCGCGTGATGAGCCGGCTCGAGGAGGATGCCTCAACACCGGCATACCAAGCGGTAACGATGGTGCGAAGAAACCCGAACGCAAATACGGCGAACGCCAGGCCGAGAATGGTCAGGAATGTCCGCAGCTTATGGCGCAGGAGATTTTTATAGACAAGTTTTAGGACTTTCACTGGTTTCTCCGATGACAGAGAGTGTGCATAAAATCATATGTTGGTTTAAAGTTCGGAGTTCAGGGTTACAAGAAAATCAAATAACTTAGAACCCTGAACGCCGAACGCTGAACCTTGAACGCAGAATCTTTACCAAACTCACGAACAGTGATTTCTGTCGCTAATTCTCCAGCAAATCGCCTTTTTCCAGGTGCCGGACCTTGTGCGCTTTCTCTGCCGCATGAGGGTCGTGCGTCACCATAACGATGGTCTTTTTGAATTCCGCGTTGAGTTGTTCCATGAGCGTGAGGATTTCCTCGGCCGATTTTCTGTCCAGGTCGCCGGTCGGCTCGTCCGCAACGATGATCGTCGGGTCTGTCACGATCGCCCGTGCAATTGCAACGCGCTGTTCTTGTCCGCCGGAGAGCTGTTTAGGATAATGCTTCATGCGGTCCTTGAGCCCTACAACGTTCAGCGCCATCTCGACATGCTCGCGCTTTTCCTTTTTGGAAAGATGCGTCAAAAGGAGTGGCAGCTCGACATTTTCGTAGGCCGTCAGCACGGGAAGAAGGTTGTAGAATTGGAACACGAAGCCGACGTTTCGCGAGCGCCACTTCGCGAGCGCGGATTCGCCCAGCGTCGTGATATCGGTTCCGGCGATTGTAAGCTTGCCGCTGTTTGGCCGGTCGATGCCGGCGATGAGGTTCAGGAGCGTTGTCTTCCCGGATCCCGACGGACCCATGAGCGCAAGAAATTCACCTTCGGGGACATCGAGTGTGATGTTCTGGAGAACGGGAATTTCCATGCTGTCCCGTTTGTAGATCTTTGTGACGTTCTGAACTTGGACGATTGCTTCCGGCATAGTCTCTCACTTGTGAAATGTGAATTGCTTATTGGAAAAGCGCGTTATACTTTTCGTGTCTTTGAGGCTTTGTGGCATAGATAGTAGCTCTCAAATGTTACTCGATTATTTCGCCACTGTTATTTTTGAACCCGACGACAGCTTATCAGTTGGCGCGAGAACCACTTTTTGCCCAACAGTAAGGCCTTGCTTGATCTCAACGCTATTCCCAATAGATTCTCCGACAACCACGGGTACTTCTTGCACGGTTTCTCCTTGCAAAACAAAGACGACTTTGTTCCCATCGCGTGTTGTGACAGCCGATCCGGGCACGGAAATTTTTGGAGAAGAGTTTTCCTGACTCTTGTCGAGCTCTTTCGTTAAAAAAATGACCTTTGCACTCATTTCCGGGAGCACGCGGTCGTCCCGGTCCGTAAATTGAACTTTAGTCGTCACTGTGGCTTTCGCGCGATCGGCCGTCGGAACAATTTTATGGACTACGCCATGGTACCGCTTGTTCGGGATCGCGTCGAGGGTAATTTCACACGGTTGTCCGGGGTAAACTTTTTCGATATTTGACTCTGAAACGTCCGCTTCGACTTCAAGCGACGACATATCGGCAAGTGTCACCAATGCGCCCCGCGAGCCGGCGGCAGCGCCGAACGGAGAGATCACTTCTCCAACATCTGCGCTTTTTGTCAACACCGTTCCATCAAACGGAGCGCGGATATATGTATTCTCTACCTGTACTTCAGCGGCGCGGACACCCGCCTCTGCAGATTTAACAGAGGCCTCTCCCGATGCCACTCCTGCGATAGCTTTTCTGTAACGCGCATTCGCCGCATCGTAATCTGCCTGCGATGCGAGGCTTTGGCCATAGAGAGATTTTTCGCGCTCGTATGCCGAGGTCGCGTCGCTTAATTCGGCCTTTGCCTGATCGAGCCCCGCCTTCGCAACGCCGACTGAAGCTTGCGCTTGTCCGAGCGCGGCATCGACATCGCTGCTTTCAATCCTTCCAAGGACGCTCCCTTTTTTAACTTTGTCGCCTTCGATCACTGCAAGGTATTCGAGTCTCCCGGTTCCCTTCGATGCAACGTCTGCCTTCCGTTGCGCAACGACGTAGCCGCTTGCAGTGAGGATGGTGTTCCCTTGTGAGGGGTAGATGAGCGAAACAGTCGCCGTATCCACTTGCTCGGCTGAAGAAAGCCCGCCTCCAAAAACCAAAAGTCCGACGATCACGACAATCGCTCCGAGGAGTCCGTAAAGGATAAAATATTTCTTGGACGATTGTGGAGCGTCCGGAACCGGAACATTCCGATTTATCCGGAGCGATGAAAGATCCTTTTTCTCAGTCTCTTCTGACATACAATGTTCGAGCTATTTTTCAGCGGTAAGTTACAGATATTCAACGAATTTAAGGGGGCAAAGGTTCATTCGGAAGCTCACAAATATCTGGAAATCTCAATCGAAAATCAATTTCCTTTTTCGCCTATGTTGCTGCATTTTGAATATTTTAATTTCTAGGATTTATGGTTTCCCGATAAAAACAATCGGTCTGTGACCTCGTTGAAGGAATGACGCGACACAATAGGCGTCATGCCTGCATGCTTTTGCTTTAAACGAATCGGCCGCTTGGGTAGAAGTGAACTTCACATTTTAAGAAATTCAAGCAACTTGTACATCAGCATAGCCGGCCAAACAAGAGCTTTTAAAAAACCGAGGACGCCTTCCCAGAAGGTCGCTGAGTGTTGTATAAAATAGACGGCTGCTCCAATAAAAGCCAACCCATAGATGCCGCCAAAAGCGCTATTGTGTTTCATTCTGTCGTTCCCTTTGTTATCGTTCATAGTGATGTTTCCGTTGTTTGTCGAGTTTTTAATCTTGTGTCTGGCGGAGTTGTAAAGGCTCCGCCGTCTTACAGGAGCTACTGATCCAAAAATCCGTCAGGCGATCGAATTCATTTTTAACGAACCTTTTTGTTCTCCCTCACTTTTGCATTTCCCGTCTGTTCAAACTTAGATCTGTATTCAACAAGGCCGATTTCGCATCCGTCGCCGATAATGACATTATTCCCGCGCACCGCTTTTGCTTTCGTGTCTTCCAAATACACATCGTCCCCTTCTATCACATCTGCGGTCAACCCTTCATCAAGATCGAGCGAAAGGAGTATTGATTTCACGATGCGCGCAATATGATACGAATTCGATTTGCGGACTTCGATCTTCTCGCCGCCAATTTCTTTTGCGCGGCAGGGACCATAGAGGACGATGTCGACGCTGTCCGCACTTAAGAGACCGTTTACTGCAAATGCCCCTTTTGACACGAATGTTTCGGCGTTACAATCGTTCTTCACTTTGACCCCGCCCTTGATCTCGACCGATTCCGCCGAGAGACCGCCGCTGATCACTGCCCCGCCTTCGATGACGATCTCCCCTGCCTCCATTTTACCGTGGACATGGAGATATCCTCCAATTTTAAAGTCGGCCGATGTGAAGTTCCCGTTTATCGTCGCCGTCCCCATCACTTTGCCGCTATCTGTTTTAACTGCACCGTTAAACGTCGCAGCTCCGGAAACTTTGAGATCTATGCAGTCGCAATCGCCGTCGATGGTCCCGTGACCGCTAATAACGACCGTATTGTATGAACCTCCCTGCGCTGTCGCGCTTCCTGCTATTTTGAGATCTTGCTTATACTTCTTATCCATGGATCGCTTCCCTTTATATGCGTAGTTTAAGTTCTTCAATACATGCTGCCATATTCAACCGAAGAATTATTTTTGCTCCGGACTCGGTGAGTACGGGTAGGTCGGACGGCGCAACGATACAAACTGAGACCCCCAATTTCCTCATGACAATGAGGTCGCAGTTCCATTTCTCAAAATCTTTATAGCTGTTTTCAAGCGTTCTCGCGGCAGCATCAATTTCATCGAGATTGAGATCTCCCGACTGGAGCAACTTGTCGATCACATGAAGGAGGAGCAAATCCGGAAAAGAAAAGTGCGTGTGGTCTTCGTGATGCGTTGAGAAAAAACCAATCGCTTTTTGTGATGCGATGTTTCGCGTTGAGAGCTCGCTGAGATTTATTGAAATTTCAGATGGGATTGGAGAAAATTTTCCAGCTATGTCATCCAGTGAAAGATCTTCCTTCATATTTTTAATCTTATCGATCCGCGCCAAGATGTTCTCGCGGGGGAAGAATGTTTCCTGTCCCGTAAATGCAGACTTCCGGATGAACCATTCTTCCGGAATAAGGCTCTTGCGTTTCCATCGATAAAGCTGACCGTACGAAATACCGGTTAAATCCAACAACTCTTTTTTTGATATAAGTCCGTCTTCCATGGTTCTTCGTTTTTTTCAATTTAATATAACATTGTTACGTTGTCAAATTAAAAATGTTGCACGAATGTATAAATTTTCTTAAAAATACTATAACAATATATATAACAATATATTACGGGAAATGTGAAATCACCGCATCTTTTAAAGATATAGCCACATCAGAAGTTTTTGGAAAACATTGTTCTGCTATAAAAGAGGAGTTGGTATAGACACAAAAAATGGGTCTTACTACTTATGTCGCGGGCCCTTTGAAAAAATATTTTGATGCGGGTTAAAAGAGAAGTGTACCGAACGGAAGCAAGAAACGTGGAAATTATGAAGAACCCTTTGAGCGTCGATGTTTACTCTTTGAGCGATGCAAGATCGTCAAGAGCTTTGCCCGTGACCCTGAAAATTCTCCAGTCGTCCAATTGGGTTGCGCCGAGATTTTTATAGAAATCGATCGACGGCTTGTTCCAGTCGAGCACCGCCCATTCGAACCTGCCGCAATTTCTCTCCTTGGCGATTCGCGCCAGAGTAATCAACAGTGTCTTCCCTATCCCTTTTCCGCGCAACCGCGGAATAACATAAAGATCTTCGAGATATATTCCGGGACGGGCAAGAAAGGTCGAGTAATTAGAAAAAAACAACGCGAAACCCGCTGCTTCGTTGTCGTAGTATGCAATGAGAACTTCAGCGCGCTTCGTTTTGCCGAAGAGCCATTCGCGAAGAAGGTCTTCCGTCGCAACGCAGACATCGGATAGCCGTTCATACTCCGCCAATTCCCGGATGAATCGGAGAATGAGTGGAACGTCGCGCTCCTCTGCTTCTGTAATTCGAATAGACGGGTTCATCGAACCGTTTTTTTGTAAGCGGTCATTGCTTCGGCTGCATTCCCCACTTTATCCATTCTTCGCGGGAAGGGCCGCACACGCCCGGGACGGGAAGTCCTGCCTGCCTCATAAGAACAGTCATTTGTCCGCGATGGTGCGTTTGGTGAGAGATGATCGATGCAAGCGTGAATCCCCGTTTCCACCTCTCGCCGAACATTTCCATCTCGTCGTGCAATGCGGCATCAGTCCATTTAGTTTGGACTTGTTGCAAAAGAGCCTGCGATGCATTGAGATATACGTCTGCAATTTCCCGCGCATCGTTGGGCGTCGGAATATTTTCTCCCGGCGCAGGAATGTTCAGACCTGTTCGCTCTCCCATTTCTTTGATCGATTTGGTAATATGCCATGCAATAAAGCCGAGGCTTCGACCTTCAGAACAAACTTTCTGTTCCAGCGAAGTATTGGTAAGCGTTCTGAATATTTTCAATGTAGCACTTGCTTCTCGCCGCCAATCTTTAATGAAATCTTCTATCGTTTCATACATTTTAGTTCTCCCTTTGAAGTAATCCCCTCACTTTTTTAAAAGTGGCTCTTGTTGACTGATACAGTGAAGCGTCCCCAGCCCCCACACCAGATCGACGCAGTCTATGCCGACCACGACGCGATCCTGAAATTGATGCTGAAGAATCTCTAATGCAATTGCGTCCTTCGGGTCGCGAAACGTCGGGACCATAACGATCCCGTTTGCGATGAGGAAATTGATATAGCTTGCTGGAATCCGCTGGCCATTATAGG
>DATJXA010000180.1:0-12803 GCA_035500675.1 Bacteroidota bacterium
CCGAGCCTCGACGTCAAGTTAACAGTAAAAGAGAACTTGCGATTTAACGGACTGATGTATGGGCTGCGCGGCCCAGAGGCTCAGCGTCGCATGACAGAAACGTTGGGACATCTCGGGCTTTCGGAACGAGGCCATGAGATCGTTGAGAAACTCTCGGGAGGTTTGCAGCGGAGAGTAGAGATTGGGAAGGGCCTTTTGCATCGACCCGACGTCCTCATCCTCGACGAGCCTAGCACAGGTCTTGACCCGGGAGCCAGGCGCGACCTCTGGGAGTATTTGCTCCAACTCCGGAAAGAATCCGGCGTAACGATCGTCGTGACGTCGCACATTTTAAGCGAAGCAGAACATTGCGACCGGCTCGCCATTTTGGACAAAGGAAGACTCGTTGCCCTCGGAACCCCTGATGCGTTGAAACGGGAAGTAGGGGGGGAGGTCATTTCAATTGTCACGAAAGATGCAGAGAGAATACGATCTATGCTGAAAAAGAAATTCCGCCTTGATGCAGTCGTCGTTGAAAACACCCTCCGCGTCGAAAAGGATAAAGGACACCAATTTGTCCCTAAGATCATTGAGGCTTTTCCCGGAAAGATCAGTGCCATATCCGTGGGAAAGCCAACCCTCGAGGACGTGTTCATCCGGCGGACCGGGCATACGATGCAACACGAAGGGTCGAATGGACTCGACCCAGAATTGAACTCGTAGACGGTTTTTGCGTCGTGCCGTCTGTTAAAATTTCGTAATCTTGAAATTAAGCAGTGCTCTCATGAATTTCCTTCCCGAACTTATTTACCCCGCGTATTCTCTTTGGATGAGAGAGCTGATACGTTTTTTCCGTCAACGAAGCCGAATGATAGGGGTCATTGGATCGCCGATTCTTTTTTGGTTTTTTATCGGGTCGGGGTTGGGTACTTCCTTCAAAACCTCCTCTTCGATGGGGGGGGGAAATTATCTTGAATATTTCTTTCCCGGCACTCTTTTGCTGATCATGCTTTTTACCGCAATTTTTTCCACGATCTCGATCATCGAAGACAGAAAAGAAGGGTTTCTCCAATCGGTTCTCGTCGCTCCAATTTCAGGCGGCGGAATTGCGCTGGGAAAGATCTTTGGCGGGACGACACTCGCCGTCATTCAGGCCGTTCTCTTTCTTATTCTTGCGCCGCTCATCGGAATCACGTTCACCATCCCCCAATTAGGCCTTCTTATTATCGTACTCTTTTTGATCGGCTTCGGGTTGACCGGCCTGGGATTTCTCATTGCATGGAGGATGGAATCGACGCAAGGTTTTCATGCGATCATGAACCTTTTTCTGATCCCTCTTTGGCTTCTCTCCGGTTCATTATTCCCGATTGATGGGGCTCCGGGATGGCTGCGCGCACTGATGGCGATCAACCCTTTGACATATTCGGTGACCGCAACGCGCGAGCTTTTGTATCATCAACTGCGTTCGCGAGCATCCGACTTCTTGGTCTGTATCTGTGTTATTACCGCATTTTGCCTTCTCGTTTTCACCGGCTCAATGCTTTCAGTGAGGAAAAAATCATGAACGAAAAAAATATTCCGTTTCGCACTCTGTTCTTGTGGGGGCTGCTTGGATTTGTAATGGTCGCCGTCATTTTCTCTTTCATTTATACCGAAGTGAAATCTCCTGCGAAGAGCTCTTTGGCCGAACTCGGGGCCGTTCCGGATTTTACCCTTACGGAGCGCAGCGGTGAAAAGGTGCCTCTTTCCGACTTTAAGGGGAAAGTGTGGATCGCCGATTTTATCTTTACGAATTGCGCCGGCAGTTGCCCTATCATGTCTAGCACGATGGCAAGCTTCCAGGAACAACTGAAAGACGTACATAACATCCTTCTCGTTTCGTTCTCGGTTGACCCGAAACGCGACACACCCGATGTCTTGAAAGAGTACGCAAAGCTCTACAATGCCTCTCCGACACGTTGGCTTTTTTTAACGGGGGACAAGGAGAAAATTGATTACCTGACACGATACGGCTTCCATCTTACTATCGGGTCCGATTCTGCATCGTCTGTCGAGCCGATCATCCACAGCACAAAGTTTGTCCTTGTCGACAGGGAAGGGGTGATCCGTGGATACTACGATTCGGACGACGAATCATCGTTAAAAAAAATCGTGGACGATGCAAAAATGCTTGCCGCCGAAAAGAGCTGAACGATGAGCCTCTCGATATTCCCTTCGATCAATGCGTTTCTCAACGGAGTCACGGGAATCCTTTTGCTTATAGGTTATTATTTTATCCGTACCGGCAAACGCTCGATCCATAAAAAATTCATGATCGCCGCTTTTTCTACGTCGGTCACATTTCTTATCTCATACCTCTACTATCACGCGCATGTCGGCTCGGTTCCTTTCAAAGGCGTCGGCAGTGCCCGGACGATCTATTTTTCCATACTGATCTCGCATACGATCCTCGCAGTGGTTATTGTGCCTATGGCGATTATTACTCTCTCACGCGGGTTGGCGTCTCGGTTCGACCGACATCGCCGGATCGCCCGTTGGACGCTTCCGATCTGGCTGTATGTGTCCGTTACCGGCGTTGCAGTATACGTTATGCTGTATCATCTCCCTCTCTCTTAAGCTCAAATTTTGCCGACTATAGTTTTAGAGTGAGACACGTTGTTGCTGTTATCTGTTTGTATGGGAGCGCGATCAGTCAGTGCAAAAAAAAAGTAATATAGGGGTGTGGTTCCTGCTCTCGTTCACTGTTGTCACTGCGTCAACTGCCTACAGCCAGCTGTATACCTTCGACCACTATACCTCCAAAGAAGGCCTTCTTTCGGATTATGTTCTTGCCGTCTGTTCTGACTCACGCGGATACATCTGGGTGGGAACAAATGACGGATTGAGTCAATATAACGGAGAATCCTTCAAAAATTTTACGGTCGCAGACGGTTTGGCTTTCAGCCGTATCACATGCCTCATAGAAAGCACGACTGAGCCCGGGGCACTTTGGATAGGGACCAATGGCGGCGGGATCAGTAAATTTCGGGACAATAAATTTACAACATTCCGCCTTGGCAAAAGCCTGCAGTCGAATATGATCTCTTCGCTTTTCGAGGACAGAGACGGCACTTTGTGGTGCGGTACTATCGACGGCCTCTATCGGCTCAACGGAGATACGATCAGCAGGATTCATGCAAAAACATTTTCAGCGCCGATAAATAATGTAGCGCGGTCTGCCGATGGATCGTTATGGATCGGCGCTGATAAGCTCTACGTGATCCCCGCCGGTTCGGAGACACCCGAAGAAGCGCCGATTCGCATCAATCATAATGTGTCGATTGATTTCATTCATCCCGGCAGCGACTCGACGGTCTGGGTTGGGTTGTCCAACGGTCAACTGATCCAATCGCGACGCGGTAATGTCGTTCGCCAGCTTTTTTTTAAAAGCGCCGGCTTTAATTTCATGATCGACGACAATCAAAGTTATCTCATCGGAGCGGCGGGAGGAATTTATCGGCTCCAGCGCGACGGCTCACACGCATTTCTATGCTATTCAACGGCGAACGGCCTGCCAGAAAACTTTGTCCCATCTGCAGCTGTTGACCGGGAGGGGAATATTTGGTTTGGTTTAGGCACAAAGGGTGTGGCGAAGCTTTCAAACACATCCATCATGACCCTTCCTATTCATGACATGCCCTTTGCTCCAAATGGCACCTCAGCGGCTGTCGACAACAACGATCATCTTTGGACCATCTCGGCTGCCGGTGTTTGGGAAATATGGCATGATGCTCATGAGAATTGGAAACAAGTCCTGCATAAAGAATTGCCGAGAGATATCGGCCATCCACCGTTCTCACTCCTTTTCGTTCCCCCTTCATCCCTGTGGATCGGTTTTAATGAGGGTCCGATTAAATGTTATCGGATTGAGCCCAAGCTACACTTTCCTTCTTCGTTACGGCTCATCCGCCGCTGGGATAAAAGGAGAGAGTTTCCCGGAGGGGACGTTCTTTTTATGTATATGGACAGGGAAGGTTACCTCTGGGCAAGCATGACTGGAAATCGCGGCGTTTATCTTTTCGACCCCCGAAGGAAAAAGCCTCTTGTTCGGACATACACTACAGCAAACGGGTTACCGGATAATTCAGTACGGGCGATGATAGAAGATCGTTACGGAAATTTTTGGTTTGGAGGATATGATAACGGCCTTACGCGGTTTACCGCTAACCAGAAATTTACCGGAGGAGGTCGTCGCTTCACGACAGAAGATAGTTTACCGAATATGTCCATCCGAGCATTGGGCGAAGACAACGAGGGGACGCTTTGGATTGGAACGAGGTACGGAGGTTTGGCGTACTATAGGGATTCCGTTTTTCATCCTGTTTCATTAAAAAACGGCCTAGCGAGTACGGCTGTATGGGCGTTGTCAAACGGAAAAAATGGCCATTGGGTAGGGACCCAATTAGGGTTTCAGGAGATCTTAAGCGGCGAGCCCATTTCATTTTCAAGCAAAAGAGAATTACTCGCCCGTCCGGTCTATGCCTGCGGGGAGATTGATAGCGGATGGCTTTGGTCGGTCACGACAGATGGCATCATGCTGTATGACCGCGCCGACGATTTGCCCGATACAGTACCGCCTCCGATTTACATTACGAATGTGATGGTCAACGGAGTGCAAGTCGATCTTCGAGGGGATCTTGAATTTCCGTTCGATCGAAACAGCTTTACGATTGACGTCGTTGGCCTTAGTTTCAAAGATGAAAAAGCGGTGCGGTATCAGTATAAACTCTCGGGAAACGACCAGGAATGGAGCGCTCCTACCGACCATCAATCGATCATTTTTGCTGCTCTGGCCCCTGGGAAGTATACATTTATGGCAAGAGCAATAAATGAAGGGGGCGTCCGCAGCACGGAACCTGCTGAATTTTCATTCTCGATTGATCCGCCGTTATGGAGAACATGGTGGTTTTTGAGTTTCTCCATTTTTGTTATAGCCGGACTTATACTTGCTTTCATCAGGGTGCGCGTTCAACGATTGCTCGAAATTGAACGAATACGCTCCCGGATCGCCACGGATTTGCATGACGACATTGGAGCAGGTCTTACCCGCATAGCGATCCTCTCTTCCGTCGCTGAACGAGAAAGACTGGGGAGCTCGAGAAGCTCTAGGAGACATGACAAAACGCAGGATTCCCTGAAAAAAATCGGCGACACGGCAAGAGAGCTCGTTGATGCGATGAGCGATGTCGTGTGGTCTCTGGAGGCTAAGAACGATTCCTTGGAGGGACTGGTGCATCGGCTCCGATCTTTTGCTTTTGAAGCCTGCGAAGCAAAGAACATTTCGCTTGCGTTCGAGGTCGACAACAAGGTTTTCAACCTCCAATTTTCGGCAGAGCGGATGAGAAATCTTCTTCTTTGTGCAAAGGAAGCTATTACCAATCTCGTTCGCCATTCACATTGCACAAGTGCAAAAGTTCGGATCGATCTCGAAGCATACGAAGTAGTTATTGAAGTAATGGACGATGGATCGGGCTTTAATCCGGAGGGAGAAGATGAAGGACATGGATTGCGAAATATGGAAAATCGTGCGAAAAGTGCGGGGGGAAAATTTTCACTCGTTTCGAGCAAAGGAAAAGGGACACGGATTCGTGCGACATTCCCTTTGCAATGATGAACTACATATGTATGTAGTTGCATTGACCTGGTCAAACCGGTAGATTACATCTACACTAAATCCACACGATGAAATCGTCCATTGAAGACACCGATGAATTGATTCATGTCGCGATTATCGACGACGACGACGACATGAGACGAGGGTTGCGAAAGATCGTTGAACTGGAAAAAGGCTTCACTTGTTCCGATTTTCGGTCGGGGAGCAAGGCGCTTGAAACGTTCGACGAAAATCCTCCAGACGTCGTCTTAATGGATATCGGAATGCCCGATAAATCGGGAATAGAATGGGTGGGGGTCTTAAATGAGCGATATCCTCACGTGCAGTGCCTAATGCTCACAGTACACAGCGATGAAGAGAAAATTTTTCAATCTCTCCGCGCAGGCGCCGTCGGATATTTGTTAAAAACCACCGCTCCCGACAAATTGCTGGCATCAGTGAAGGAAGCGTACGCAGGGGGAGCCCCCATGTCTGGGGAGGTGGCCAGAAAAGTCCTTGCATATTTTCAACTAGCTAAGGACGGGAACCTTTTCGCGTCCCTTTCTCAGCGTGAGCTTGACGTCCTCCATGCGCTTACGGAAGGCTATACCTATAAATCGATCGCTGAGAAGCTGTTTGTTAGCGTGAATACAGTACGTTTTCATCTCCGCAACATCTACGCAAAACTCCATGTTCGCTCCCGCGCGGAAGCCGTTGCTAAAACTTTGAAAAATAGAGCCGTATAACGGCGGCGTTGTCCCTCTCCTGATCCGCGCGAATAGGAATTCGCACTCGCTCTGACCCCCATCACATTATCCCGCATTGTAGAAAAACTACATAGATATGCAGTTGTAATATCATTTCTACTCGAGTAATTTGCGCTCACGTTTGTCCAGTAGGAGGTGATGAACATACATCACCAGTGACAATTGCCGAATCCGATTTTTAGTACAAGGAACTTTTCATTTGTCCCCGTGACGAAATTGGGGACAGCGTATTTCAAACATCGTCCTTCAAAAGGAGACTCCAGTGAAAAAATTTTTTCTTTTTATCCTTCTGCCGCTGATTGTATTTGTTGGAAATCTCCATGCCCAGTGGTCCAGCGATCTGGCAGTGAACGCACCCGTTGATACCGGAGGCCACTCGGCAGCAGATGTGGTTTTGCTGGGAGACGGCGCGGGAGGGGCTTTCATCGTGTGGGATGACTTGCGTGAGTCAAATACTAATCCGAAAATTTTTGCCCAACATTTAGACAAAAACGGGGACCCTTTGTGGGCTGCCAACGGCGTGGAAGTCTCTCCCCCTGGAATTGGTCAAACCCTTCCTCAAATGGCCATTGTGGGAGACGGTGGGATCATCGTCTCATGGGAAGAAGACTATCGGGATTCCGTTTTAAGCAATGCATTTCCGGCGATATTCGTTCAACGAATCAGTTCTCACGGCACGCGTTTATGGGGAGATTCCGCCCTCCAAATCGCCAGGCCCGAGCCCCTGCAACTCTTCTATGCCCAAGCCATACCGACTGCATGTGCGTCGGACGGCAGTGGTGGAGCGTATGTGAGTTGGGCTGATCTCAATGATGGAATACAAGATCTGATCGTCTCACGCATTGATAGTTCGGGCGATGTGCGGTGGTCTTCTATCGCGATGAATGGCTTTAATGGCAGCGGTTCGCCTATTGGTGGTTATTCTCATTTAAAACTTACAGCGGATGGACGGATAGGGGTAGTTCTTGTATGGACAGATGTACGAAATGCCTTCACGACTGGTGTCTCTCTCTTTGCTCAAAAACTCGACAGTGCTGGTGCACGCAAATGGGACACAAGCGGCGTTGCTCTCGCACCGAAGCCAATGTTCCTTCAGCAGCAAACAAACGAGGTCATTGTGTCCGATAATGCCGGCGGTGCAATCTATGCGTGGGAACAATCGGCAAGTGGGTCGTCTGCTCATGCATACGCCGGTCATATCAGCGCTTCAGGAGCAATCACATGGATCACGCCTTCGGATTCGATCGGGATTCTTGTCGACGCTAACGCATCTTCCGGCCAAAAAAATCTTTCAATGATTTCCGGAGGAGACGGCACAGCATTCCTCACCTGGACCGACGGAGCGAGCTACACATATGTGCAGAAAATTGCCGCCGATGGTTCGCTCCCATGGGGATCAAACCCTACCTCCATTACTAATGGAGGTACTAACGGCGAGGCGCTAACGGCAGACGGCAGCGGGGGAGTGATTGTCGCATGGGGTCAAGGGTTGCAAAACGGAGTAAATATTTTTGCGCAGCGCGTGAACGGCAGCGGCCAAACTGTGTGGTCAAACCCCACTTATGGCACAACCGGTAACCCGGTTTCCACGACTCCTTCGACATTTCAATCTCATCCCGCCATTGTTTCCGATAACGCGGGGGGCGCGATAGTAGCCTGGTACGATCAGCGGGCCACTGGTTATGGAGGGGCATACGACGTCTATGCCCAGCATCTTGGGAGCGATGGCAGCGCCACAAAAGTTATCCAAAGAACGTTGAACGTCCCAATACAATTTTCTCTCTCACAAAATTATCCGAACCCGTTTAACCCTTCCACTCGTATTGAATTCTCAGTTGCTCATTCGGGATATGTGTCGTTGAGAATCTATGATATGCTCGGTAGAGAAGTGGCAACATTGGTTGATCAGGAATTGACACCTTCTTCGTACTCCGTAACGTGGAATGCCGCGAATGTAGCAAGTGGGGCATACTTTTGCCGGCTCCAAAGCGGAAATTTTATACAAACTAAAAAGCTTCTGTTGATGAAATGAAAGCTGGCCGTTAAGGCAACTAAATATTTTATCATCATCAGCCCCCATAAGCCGGCTTCTTTAGGATGCCTTACGCAGCAGATGAAGGATCTGTCTCAGAATTTGTTCGTATACAAGAAATTAAAAATTTAGATACTGAACGAAAGAAGCTTATTCAACTTTACGCCAATAGATACGGGAGGTTCGCATGAAAAGATTTGTACTTGTCTATGTCGCGCTTTTGACCCTTTGCAGTGTTACGGCTCGATCCCAATGGTCAAACAACCCGGCCGTCAACAATCCAATTGGCGTCGGTAAATCGGGACGGTACGATTTATTTACGATCACCGACGCGGCAGGAAATACATTTGTTACGTGGTATGACGGATCCTCCGATTCCAAAGGAGGGGTTTATGTGCAAAAAATTACTGCGGCGGGATCGCTGGCATGGACAGTCGGCGGTGTGCGAGTCGATTCAATACCGCAGACCTTCCAAAAACCCGCCATGACATCCGACGGAAACGGCGGCGTGTTCGTCACTTGGGAAGATAGTCGGTCGGATAACCCTGGCCCAAATATTTATGGCCAGCATATTTCCACGAACGGGGCTGTCCAGTGGATCTCAAACGGATTAAATCTCACAGCATCATTTACAGGAGAATTGAGTTTCCGCCAACCAGCGAATCCTCAAATGCTGAGCGACGGCAGCAACGGCACTTATGTTTCATGGGACGATGCATTTGGTTCGGTCCTTATGCGGGTAGCCTCGAACGGCTCGCTTACTTGGGCCACGAAGGTCGACACGGTGTACGGAGCAACGGATACGCGAATTACATCAGACGGGTCCGGAGGAGTTATCCTCGCTTGGACGGATGATCGAAATATTACTTCGGGGGACTTAGCAGATATCTATGCACAGCGGGTCAACTCGTCGGGAACGCCAATGTGGACGGCAGGCGGGGTCGTTGTGTCCAACGCAACAAACCTTCAGGAATATCCTCAGATAGTTTCAGACGGGTCTGGAGGGGCAGTGATTGCATTGCAGGATTTTCGAGATGGCGCTCACTTTCAGGGGTATGTGCAAAGGCTCAATGCCAGCGGCGTACCTCAATGGACCGCAAACGGCCTTGCGTTGACCACAACGGGGAACTCAATAAATAATCTCGTCATGTGCAGCGATGGAGCGGGAGGAGGTATTTTGACCTGGGAGGAGTCGAGGGGAACAGGTATGAGTGGCAGCGATAATATTTATGCCCAACGCGTGGATGTAAGCGGGCAGCTGAAATGGACCAGCTCGGGAGCGAATGTTTGCGTGAATACTGCACCTCAAGAAGATCCGGAAATTACCAGCGACGGGAGTGGTGGCGCCGTCATCGTGTGGGATGATAACAGGAACACCGGCGCGAACATAGATATTTACGCCCAGCGCATCAACGGAAGCGGGGTGGCTCAATGGACAGCCGACGGCGTCGCAGTCTCAAGTGCATCAGGAAATCAAACGGAGCCTGTCATCACACCGGCGGCAAACGGTGCGGCCGTAATTTTTTGGTACGATTTCCGGACCAATGGCGGAAATTCAAACGCCGACATTTATGGACAATATATTTCCGGGAACGGCACTGTGTCGGTAGTACGCGAAGCGAAAGATGCTCTCCCTGTTTCGTTCAACCTTGCGCAGAACTTTCCTAACCCCTTCAACCCGTCAACCCAAATTCAATTTGCTGTCCCCCGAGCCGGCGCAGTTTCGCTCAAGGTTTACGATGTGCTCGGAAGGGAAGTCGCAACTCTTGTCGATCAAGAACTGGCCGCTTCTTCGTATTCAGTCACATGGAATGCCGGCAACGCAGCAAGCGGAGTGTATTTTTACCGGCTCGTTGCAGGAAGCTATTCGGAAACTAAAAGAATGGTCTTGATGAAGTAACAACTGTTGCGCAGGGGAACACGGACAAGAGGATCAAAGTTTGCCGGTCGAGAAGACGAAGTGGATAGGATCTAACGCAATTACGCAATTTTTGATTTTAACTTTTTGTACCAAGGAGCACTGTATGAAAAAGCTTTTCGGCCCTTTGTTGTCGGTCGCTATGGCGTTCGCCTTGCAATCTACAGCACTTTCCCAGATCTCGCTGACTGATGGCGATCTGGCGAACTATTTTGGCGTAGGGAAATCGTGGTTTGTCTATCAATCATCGGATACCGTAATGATGAACGTCGGATCCGCGTCTAGCTCGTCTTCACAGACATGGACCCCTCCCTCTGTAAATTTCTACGATACATTGAGAGTGGACAATGTTCTGCCCTCCTCGACCCCTTATAGTGCGGCTTTCTCTGGAGCAACGCATGCCCAGGCAGGGACTGTTGTCGATAGCCCAATAACGTTTACAACGTATGCGTACTATAAGCTTTCGAACGATTCGCTCTACGTTCTTGGATCCGTGCAGCATGAAACAGGATCATTCAATAATGTGAAGATCGATACGACAATAGTCATTCACCGGCTTCAGCTTTCATTTGTTCTTCCGATAAACGTTGGAAAAATTCTTTCCACTTCATCGGATACAATTTACGCATCGGGAAACGAAGTCGAAGTAAACTCGAGCACTAAGAATTACGATGCGTACGGAACGATCACATTTCCCCTTGGCATCGGCTCGCTCGCAGCGCTTCGGGTATCCGATGCAGTGCTTACTAAATTCTATTTCAATGGATCTCTCAACGATACGTTACGGAGTTATACCATTTCGTGGCTAACGGAATCGGGCAATCAGCTGCAGGTAAACGTTGATGCACCCTCATCGGGCACCGTAAAGGTCTATTCAGTGACCTTTACTCGCATAGGAACCACTCCGGCAACTATTGTGCGACCGTTAGGGCAAGCACCAATTAATTTTATGTTAGGACAGAATTACCCGAACCCCTTCAACCCGTCGACCCAAATCCAATTTGCCGTCCCCCATGCAGGCCCCGTTTCGCTGAAGGTATACGATGTGCTCGGAAGGGAAGTCGCAACTCTTGTCGATCAAGAATTGGCCGCTTCTTCATATTCGGTCACATGGAATGCCGGCAGCGCAGCAAGCGGAGTGTATTTTTACCGGCTCGTTGCAAGAAGCTATTCGGAAACTAAAAGAATGGTATTGATGAAGTAAGTAGAGCGGGTTTATAAAGAAACAACAGCCAATTCTTTTGGGCCGTTATTCTTTAGGATGACGGCCTTTTTTTATAGCTGAAGTATGATTTTCGATACTAAGTCGGTGAAATGATGCTTCACCGTGTTCGCCACTTCAGTAACTTCTGCGTGCGCTAATTTTTCCCCGGTCAAGCCGGTTGCAAGATTGGTGACGCAAGAGATCCCTAGCACTTCCATTCCATAGCTCGCTGCGAGAATTGCCTCCGGAACGGTGGACATTCCTACTGCATCCGCCCCTGCTTTACCCATCATCGTAATTTCAGCAGCGGACTCGTACGAAGGCCCTTTTGTCCAGCAGTATACGCCTTCTTTAAACGGAATGTTATTATGAAGGGCAACGGTCTTCGCGGTCGATAGAAATTTCGGGTCAAAGACGGGATGCGTCTGCAACACATCAGTTGATTTTCTCCCGATAAGAGGGTTCTCGAACGAAAAATTGATGTAATCGGTGATGAACATTAAATCGCCCGGCGAGAGCTTTCGATTTACGCCCCCTGCTGCGTTTGTGACTATCAACTTTGTAATACCAAGCCGATGCGCCACTTCAATCGGATAGACAACGATGCTTGTGTCGTCGCTTTCATAAAAATGGATCCTCCCCTGAAAAACAATCAATTCTTTCGACTCTTTGTTTCCTTCTTTAATTCTTCCAAAGAGAATTTTTCCTGCGTGGCCAACGACTGAAGAAATGGGGTAGTGGGGAATATCTTTCGTCTGGAGCGATGTCGCTTTTGTGAGCAGGTTTCCGAAATCTCCGAGACCCGATCCTAGCACAACGCCAATTTTCGGCATCTGCAAGACCCGCCGTCGAATGTACTCGACTGATGCGGCCACGCGACTTTCGTAACTAGCGTCCATCAAAAAGGGAAGAAGAAGGTTGGATATATGCCGGAAATACAGCTTTCCTTTTGTGTCTCAATCTTTTGGCGGATTGAAGCAATGCCGGCAGCGCGCTTCATAGGCATCTTTTGCTCCGACAACGACGCGCTCATGGGAATTGGACGTACGTTGCGTTCGGTCTGCCGGGTTTCCGCATACGACGCAAATTGCAAGCGTCTTCGTAATGTATTCTGCGATCGCCAGAAGCTGCGGCATCGGTTCGAACGGTTTACCTCTGTAATCTTGGTCGAGACCGGCGACGATAACTCGCTTGCCCCCGTTCGCTAGTTGTTCACAGACGTCAACAATGCCCGCGCTAAAAAATTGTCCCTCGTCGATCCCGACGACCTG
>DATJXA010000181.1:0-3585 GCA_035500675.1 Bacteroidota bacterium
AACACGCTCCTCAACAAGCACAGCGGCCTTCTCGGCATTTCAGGGGTGAGCAGCGACATGAGGGAAATCATAGGAGAAATGAAACAAGGGAATAAAAGGGCCGAGTATGCTTTTGATGTCTTCACGTATCGAGTAAAAAAATATATCGGGGCGTACATGGCCGCAATGGGAGGGGCTGACGCGGTCGTGTTTACGGGCGGAATCGGCGAGAACAGTCCGGACGTGCGAAGAGCCTGCTGCGACAACCTCGCCTTTTTAGGGATCGAACTCGACGAAGAAAAGAATTCGTCGGCGCAAAAAGAAAAGTCGATCCATTCAGTCAATTCCCGCGTGAAGGTGTACGTCGTTCCGACGAATGAAGAGTTGATGATCGCGCTCGAGACGGCGGCGATCTGCGGTCCAGGAGCGAAGCAGAAATAGCAGAGCGATATTTCAGCAGACCTCTCGTAGTCAAAATTGTGCGGCCGACTTTCAGCTCAAGCGAGGTCCGGACAACAACACTTTTGAAACAAGATTTCCCCGCGTCACGTTGACGAGATCTTTTACAAGATCTTTCACCGCTCCCCTTCTCGCCGAAATACGCAGCGTAACCTCCTCGTCATAAACTGTATCTACAATCCTGACCTTTGTCCTGGAAAGGACGGTCATTACGCCGTTCGTCTCTTCGAAGGGGAAAGTAATACGCAACTCTTCCGCGACGACTTTCTGGACGATGACGGACGAAGAAATAACAAGGTTTGCTGCATCAAAATACGCCCTGCCCAACCCCCCGACGCCAAGTTTCGTCCCTCCAAAATACCGGGTGACGACTACAATCAGATCCGACACATCCTGCGATTGAATCGCTCCAAATATTTTTGCTCCAGCTGTGCCCGACGGTTCGCCGTCATCGGAGTACCGAAATTCTTCGCGTTCGCTCCCGCACGCATAGGCAAAGCAGTGATGCGTTGCATCGAAATATTCCTTCCGTTTCCCGTCGAGAAATTCTTCCGCCCCCGTTTGGCTCTCAACGGGAGAGATCGACGCTATGAACTTCGACCCCTCGACTTTTAAAATCTTTGAAGACTCGCTCTTGACCGAGCGATACTCGTCTTTCATAACACTCGGGCGGAGAAAGCGTATGCGACGGTAAGACGAACAGTGATATCATCGACCAATGACGGGTCGCTTGGTTGTTTATTCTTGTAAAGGAGATGCGTGTAGAGAACGTTTGGGATCACGTCCACTCCTTTGCCAGGAGAGTAATCGATGCCGGCGATGCCAAATGTTTCACGGAATCCAGCAGAGGTTACACTGAGGTCGGCGTCATAATAGTCGCCCCGAAGAACAGCCCGCAGATTTTCTGCGATATGGAACGACGTGTAGATAGACCCTCCGGCAAGGTTCGAATCTGCCTGAACCCCAGGCGCGCTAAAAGACCCATTTTGAATTTTCCGATAGAAACCTTCCAGGCCGAACGACGCTTCGGGCGATTGGTAGCCAAACAGGCCTTTCCCCGTCATACGCGGTTGCGATGTTGGAGTGTTTTCATAATCGCCGTAAAGCTCAAACACTCCTCCTTTCATCAGGTCAAAATAAAATTCGCCGTAGATTTTTTTGAATTTATCGTTTTCCACTTTAGTGCCCGCGCCATTTCCCACCATCACAGCATAACCGATCGATCCGTCTGAGACCATGCTTCCTTTAATTCCGGCCCCCATATCGCTCGAAGCAACAAGACCGTGACGATCCAGAATTACTTTTTCGAGCGAACGGTAGCCCCAAATCTTTTCTGAAAGACTCATTGACGGGGTCTGTGAAAGCCCGAATGAAATACTTGAAAGGGGCACAAGGTCTTTCCATTCAATGTACGCATGCTTGACAAAAAAGTTCAGGCTGCCCGTCGAATCGGTATCAAACTGATCGGCTTCTAGAAGGACCTGTGCGGCAAAATGCTCCGAGAACGATTGATCATATCCAAGATAAATCCTTCTGAACCCGAAATCGTTGTTTCCCTTCTGCGTCGCATCTTCCGCCTGGGCGACATAGGAATAATCGGCAAATGTCGATCCCCAGATAATTCCTTCGTCGGCTTTTTGAGCTGGCGACTTTTCGGGCATCGGCCTTCTCACTTCCTTCCTTCCTTGAGCTGCGGCGATGGATAAAAAAAGGACAAGCGGCATTATGTAAGCAACTGTTTTCATCGACACTCCTATAATGTGAGATAAGATGAATCGAGGGAAAAGTAATGAAATCGTGTTTCGCTTGCAATGCGCTCGGACAACAAACGCCGACCGGTCTTTCTTTTGAGAGAGTTCAATTATTTTTTGGGGGAGGTTTGTAGGAATTGATGGAATTGTTCAAGAATGACCTTTTTATTCAACTATTTGGCGTAGGAACGGAGCATCATCATTCTTCCCCGTTCTTTTGAAAAACAGCTTAAATTTGCTATAATTGAATACCATGCTTTCGCTCGAACACATACTCGGCATTCGGAAAAAAATTGTCATTAAGATCGGCACGAACCTCCTTACCGACAAAACGGAAGGGCTTCATACCGAGCGAATCGAACAGATAGCTCAAAACGTCTCGGCTCTTCATTCTCGGGGGTATGATGTTGTGATCGTCAGTTCAGGAGCGATCGGAGCGGGCGTGGGATTGCTTAGACTAGCGGAGCGTCCTCGGACGATCCCCGAGAAGCAAGCTGTAGCTGCGATCGGTCAGCCAATTTTAATGGAAGCGTATGAACATGCTTTCCGAAAAGAACATTGTACCATCGCACAAATTCTTTTGACGAAGGACGATTTTGTAAATCGGTCGCGGTACATCAACATCAAGAACACCTTTTCGGCGTTATTTGACAAAGGCGTTGTACCGATCGTGAATGAGAACGATTCAGTGGCTGTTGAAGAAATAAAGCTGGGAGACAACGACAATCTTTCAGCGCTTGTGGCCACCCTTGTCGAGGCGGGCATTCTCATCATTCTGAGCGACGTCGACGGTCTCTATTCCGACGACCCCGCAAGGAACAGCGACGCCCGGCTTATTCCCGTGGTCGAAAAAATTTCTCCGCAGATTGAAAAGCTGGCGAAGGGGCGCAAGAACGACTTGAGCACGGGAGGCATGATTACGAAGATCCAGGCGGCGCGGAGATGCACCTCGTCCGGGATTGCCGTCGTGATTGCAAACGGAACGCGGCCGAACGTCATCGCCGATATTTCCGTGGGCAAACGCGTGGGCACCCTTTTTCTTCCGGCAGAAGACAAGCTCAATGTCCGTCAGAAATGGATCGGCTTTGTCTCGGATGCAAAAGGGACTGTGGCAATAGACGATGGGGCAAAAACGGCGCTCATAAAAAAACAGAAGAGCCTTCTCCCATCCGGCATTATCGACGTGCGCGGTGAATTCAAACGAGGCGACACGATTTCGGTCGTCGATATGAAAGGAATTGAAATTGCAAGAGGCGTTGCAGGCTATTCATCGACTGACCTCGGCAAAATTAAAGGCAAAAAGACGGCTGAAATTCAGAAAATTCTCAACAGACAGGGGAATGAAGAAGTTATCCATCGCAATGACCTTGTCATGACCGGACCGGACCGATGATCG
>DATJXA010000182.1:0-13260 GCA_035500675.1 Bacteroidota bacterium
GCTGCAGAAAAGCTTTTCAGGTCGGCACAGCGATGATTCCTCTGTCGGTTATCGTCATCACAAAGAACGAGGAGCACAATATCGTGCCGTGTCTCGAGAGTGTCCGGTGGGCGGACGACATCGTCGTTGTCGATGCTCAGAGTAAGGATCGCACGATAGCACTCGCGCGGCAATTCACGGAGAGCGTATTTATTGAGCCGTGGAAGGGGTTCGCAGAGGCCAAAAGTTTCGCCGTCCTTCAGACACGCCATGAATGGGTTCTCTGGCTCGATGCGGATGAACGTGTGACGCCCGAGCTCCACAAAGAGATCGAATCGCTCCTCGCATCGGCTCCGCAGTTCGTTGCCTACTCAGTTGCCCGTCGGGCATTTTTCCTCAACAGATGGATACGTCACTCTGGGTGGTACCCGGGAAGAGTCGTGCGGTTGTTCAGGAAAGATCGGGCGATATTTTTCGAAGCGGCTGTACACGAAGGCCTCGTTGTGAACGGCGAACAAGGAGAACTCCGCAACGACCTCCTGCATTTCACCGACCCGAATCTTTTTCACTATATGGCTAAGTTCAACAGGTACACTTCACTTGCGAGTGAAGAAGCGACAAAGAACGGAAAGCGTTTCCGTTTTGTGGACCTAGCGATTCGCCCGCCATGGATCTTCGTGAAAATGTACTTTGTGCGCCTTGGCATTCTGGACGGAATGCAAGGTTTATTGCTCGCGCTCCTTTCATCGGCATACGTTTTTACCAAGTATGCAAAAATCTGGGAGTCCTCTCATGATAAAAATCTGCATCCCGGCATTTAAAGCTCCTCACCAAAACCCGATAAATTTTCTTGTCCCGATTTTGTCTCTGCAATTCTGAATAGACCCCGCACTGCGCGTCAATTTTTTAGTAAGTTAAATAATTCCAAATTCTGGCGAGCGCGCTGCGGACGCCGTTTTTTGGCGTATTGATTTTGGTCGTTCTCTTTCGTACCATTGCTTCGGGTTGTGATGTGCGAATGCTCAGCTCACGCCTCTCGATGTTGTCAACGATCAACGGAGAAGAGATGGATGAGGTTGAAAAAAAAGAATTGATGTTCATTCAGCTTGTCGCAATGTTCCAAGCGGCTGCGCTTCAGCAAATGGGAAAACTGAAGAATCCTGCGACTGATAAGATTGAAAAGGATATGGCTCAGGCTCAGTTCTCTATCGACCTCATCGATATGCTGAAGGAAAAGACCAAAGGCAACCTTTCATCCGAAGAAGAGAAAGTTATCTCCAGCATCCTGCAAGACCTTAAGCTGAATTACGTCGACGAGCTCGCCAAGAGCTCTCCTCCCCCCGAAACACAAAAGGCATCTTGATGAAATTTGGTATCGTCGGCAATCTCACAAAGGATACGCTTGCCGAAGCAGTGCTCCGGCTTTTGAGCACAGGCGAAAAGCGGTTCATCGAATTCACCATTCACGATGAGATCGGAAAGATCGTGAATAAGCAGACTGGAAAGCGGATCATTCAGAAAAAAGATACAGCTCCGCTTGAGAAGATCGCGTCGGAGTGCGATATCCTGATCGCTTTCGGCGGCGACGGGACCATTCTTTCCGCCGCCAGGCTCGTCGGCAGGGCTGCTGTTCCCATCATCGGCGTCAATCTCGGGAAACTCGGCTTCCTTGCGGAACTCTCCATCGACGAGGTAGAATCGTTCGTTGATGATATCCTGAACAACCAACACGTGATCGAGGATCGTATGGTTGTGCGTGTGACGGCGGAGGGGGAGGAGATGCAATTTTTCGGCGTCAATGATATCGTCATCGATAAAAGCAATTCATCGCGCGTCATCGACATGGAGACATACGTCAACAACGATTATCTTATGACGTACCGCGGCGACGGCGTCATCGTATCGACGCCGACCGGGACGACGGGCTATTCTCTCGCGACGGGCGGACCCATTGTCGTGCCGAAAAGCGACGTTCTTACCGTCAGCCCGATCTGTCCCCACACGCTGACGGCCCGGTCGGTCATCGTGCCGGACTCAAGCGTCATCCGCGTGTCCATTGAATCAAAACTGCAGAATGTCCGCGTGACCGCAGACGGGCAGCAGGAAAAAATGTTCACGCCCCCCGTTAACCTGTTTGTGCAAAAAGCGGACTACACGGTCAAGCTGGTCAAACGGAAGGACAAGAGCTATTACGATGTGCTGCGGTCGAAGCTTATGTGGGGGAAGGATATCAGAGTAACGAAGGTGGATTGATATGCAATGGCGTTGGGCTATTTTTTGCGTTGCCTTGCTGTTCGCCGGGTGCGGCGATTCGTATCAGGTCGTTCCCGACCCCTACGGACAGAAAGTGATCACAGGCAGAATGACACCGGCTTTGCTCGCATCTGATTCTTCGTTTGGATGGTATCGAAAGAATTTTTCTTCATTTACTCCCGACTCAGCGTCAGTGGCATATCTCTCGACCTCGGCACAAGACATTCATTTCATTGTTATCGGCGGCACATGGTGCGGAGACACAAAACGCGAGTTACCGAAGTTTTTCAAAACGATGGAGGCGGCGCATATCCCCGAATCTCATATCGAACTTTACGGTGTCGATCGGTCAAAAGAAAACAGCGAGCACTCTGCAGAAAAATATGATGTCGTCAGCGTGCCGACATTCATTGTCATATCGCACGGAAAGGAAATAGGGAGGATTGTCGAGCAGACAAAAAAAGGGATCGAGTTCGACCTCGTCGATATTCTGAAAGAGAAGCAAACTCGTTAAGGCGTATCTCTCGCGCCTTCCAAGATCCACCTCTTTAGCCCGTTGATTTGGTTATCGGAAAGTGGTTTTGCAGGCGGCATGGGTGCCGACCCTGGTTTTGCCTCAATGTTCCACACAAATCTGCTCTTGCTCGTGTCTTTGGGAATGATCACCAGAGGATCGCTGTACCACCCTCCGTATACTGTCAAATTGAGAGTCTTGTCCGACGCGTCGTGGCACCCCGAATATGCGCACCCGACATTGAATAACACCTGGACTTGTTTTTGATAACTAATTCCAGTGTCCGGAAAAACGATCTGATCAAGGTTGCTTATTGGATTGGAACTGTCCTTGCATGACGAGATAAAGAGCAGGCCCGCTACGACCGTTGTCACGAAGAGGAATTTACTTTTTTTACAGAGATAGTTCATTTTCATAGGCCAGGCTGTCAACCCAATGTACGTTGAATTTGAATTCCGTTCAATTCTCAGAAGGTAAAAGTCTTGGAAGAAAGAAGTTGTTTGAACAAAATATTTTCCGGAGAAAGAACTCATAATAATTCTCTCCTTTGCCTCCGGCTCGGAACGGTGTTGTTGCTGCTTGCCTGCTTTGTTCAGCAGGGCCGAAGCCAGATGTTCGACGAAACCGAACCTCCTCTGGATGATTTCCGCTCGCTCGGCGTCAGTGGGGCGCTCCAGTCGTTCGAACCGCGCTCGGGAAATTCTTTGGCAGATTCCGCAAAGATCAGGTTCAAAACACCGCTATGGATGGCTGAGTACAGGCAATCAGGGCTGCGAATTGCAATCGGTTTTTCATCCTACAAATTTGACAATGACAGCCGTTCCGAGTTTACGCTTGCCGCAGAGACGGTCACGGATCTTCCGCTGCTTACCGGTTCGAGCGGGGCGAATTTTTTCCTTCCGGTCGTTTTTTCAACGAATTTTGTCCAGGCAACGGGGGCCACAAACTCGACGAAGGATTTCAATCTTGCGGATATCGGAGTCGGCGCCGGCTTAAAGTTCAAACAGGCATCGAGAGATTTCGAGATTCAATTGACCGGCTTCGGGGTACTCTATTACAGCACAGAAGGGTTCAGCATCGAGAGCGGCTCCTCGACTGCCGTCGTTGGAGAAGTTCAGGTTTTGTTGCGAGAAATTATCGGAGAAGGAATGATTGCAGGGTATCGTATCGAGTCTGAAAACTGGTCGATCAGCGGAGGAGCAATGAACTACTCAAGACTTTTTCATGGTCCGTTTATTGGAATTTTCTTCTAAATTTTTTTATATTGATACAATATTATGTGTTGATGTAGAGCAGCGGTTTCGTAATCCCGATAAGATCGGGACGTGGGTTTAAATCGATTAGAAAGTCTGGTCAAGGTAATGCTGAAGTAGCTCAGCGGTAGAGCAGCGGTTTCGTAAACCGCAGGTCGTGGGTTCAAATCCCACCTTCAGCTCGGAAGAAATCGGTTGTGCAGATCCGTCCATTTTATATTGAATTGGGCGGATTTTTTGTATGGAAGGATCCGAACATGTACGATGTCGTAATTATTGGAGCGGGGCCGGCGGGACTTTCCGCGGCCATCGCCGCGCGCAATGCCGGTCTGAAATACACGGTCATCGACAAAGGGGCGATCGTCAATAGTATACAAAAATTTCCCACCTTGATGTCTTTCTTTTCCACTCCCGAGCTGCTCGAGATCGGCGGAATTCCATTCTCATCCTCATCGATGAGACCGACAAGGACCGATGGCCTCGAGTACTATGCCAAGGTCGCGGATTATTGTAAACTCGATCTTAAATTATTCGAAGGAGTCAACGCCGTAAAGAAAGCGGGAAGCGGTTTTGAGGTCAAGACCGACCGTGGGTCGTACGAGGCTTCAAACATCATCGTCGCAACCGGTTATTTTGACAATCCCAACCTTCTCAACATCCCCGGCGAGAATTTGCCGAAGGTTTCGCATTACTATGCCGAGCCTTTTTCGTTCTATAAGCAGGACGTTGCGATCGTAGGCGGAAAAAATTCTGCCGCGATCGCGGCTTTGGAACTTTACCGACATGGCGCTCGCGTGACCCTCATTCATCGGAAGGAAAAATTGAGCGAGGGGATAAAGTATTGGATCCTTCCGGACATTGAGAACCGCATCAAGGAGGGTTCGATCAAAGTTCATTTTTCTGCCGAGGTGAAAGAAATTGCAGCGAACTCCTTGACGATCGAGCCTGCCACTGGAAGTGCTTTTGCGATCGACAATGATTTTGTCTTCGCCTTGATCGGATACCATCCGGATGTTCATTTGTTGGGACTTTTGGAAGTTGAAACCGACGCCGAAACGCTGGCCCCCGTGCACAATGCTGAAACAATGGAAACGAATGTTCGAGGTCTCTATATCGCTGGATCAATTGCTGCGGGAAAGAATAATAACAAGATCTTTATTGAAAATGGCCGGTTGCATGGCAAAGCAATCATCGAATCGATCCTGAAGAAGTAAAGTAAGTCGTTTTTTTGGATTGATTATTCATCAAATTTTGAGTAAATTAGCACACTTCGTTCGCAATATCATTATTCAGCCAATGAAAGGTTTCTAATGTCGGAAGGAAAAATTGTTCAGGTCATCGGTCCCGTTGTCGATATTGATTTTTCGGACGGGACTCTCCCCGCAATTTTAAACGCAGTCGTCATTCCACGCACAAATATTGAAGGCGTTGAAGAAGAGTTGGTCGTCGAGGTCCAGCAGCATTTAGGCGAGAACCGCGTTCGCGCAGTGGCAATGGACTCGACCGACGGATTAGTGAGGGGAATGAAAGCGGTCGATACGGGCGAGCCGATCAAAGTTCCCGTCGGGCCGAAAGTGCTTGGGCGGTTGATCAATATTATCGGAAAGCCGATCGACCCTCTCGGGCCGATCGAAGCGAAGGCCTACTATCCCATTCACCGGCCTGCTCCGGATTTTACCGAGCTTAGCACACAAAAAGAAATGTTCGAGACCGGCATTAAGGTCATCGACTTGCTCGAGCCGTATACGAAAGGCGGGAAGACGGGACTCTTTGGGGGCGCCGGAGTCGGGAAAACAGTTTTAATCACAGAACTTATTCATAACATCGCCAAAGAGCACGGCGGCTATTCTGTTTTTGCGGGAGTCGGAGAAAGAACCAGGGAAGGAAACGACCTCTGGCTTGAGATGAGGGAATCCGGAGTGCTCGATAAAACGGCGTTGATCTTCGGTCAGATGAACGAACCTCCCGGCGCGCGACTTCGCGTTGGTTTGACGGCGTTGACGACAGCGGAATATTTTCGGGACGCTGAGGGGAAAGATGTGTTGCTGTTCATCGACAACATTTTCCGTTTTACACAGGCCGGCTCCGAGGTTTCGGCACTGCTCGGACGCATGCCGTCGGCCGTAGGCTACCAGCCCACGTTGGCGACGGAAATGGGCGCGCTGCAGGAGCGCATCACATCAACGAAGAAGGGATCGATCACCTCCGTCCAGGCGATCTATGTGCCTGCAGACGATCTTACGGATCCCGCTCCCGCAACGACGTTCTCGCATCTCGATGCCACGACCGTTTTGAGCAGGCAGATCTCCGATATGGGAATTTACCCCGCCGTCGATCCTCTCGATTCCACGTCGCGCATCATGGACCCGGAGATCATCGGACAGGAGCATTACGACGTCGCCCGGTCGATTAAAAATATTTTGCAATCGTACAAGGACCTGCAAGACATCATCAATATCCTCGGCATGGACGAACTTTCGGACGAGGACAAACTGATCGTCCAGCGCGCCCGTAGAGTCCAGAAATTTTTGTCACAGCCATTTTTTACCGCCGAGCAGTTTTCGGGCGTACCGGGCCGTTACGTGAAACTCGCCGATACGATCAAGGGCTTCAAGGGGATCATCAACGGCGATTACGATTATCTTCCCGAAAATGCGTTTTACATGGTCGGAACAATTGAAGAAGCGATCGAACAGGGAAAGAAACTCCAAGCGGCTTAGACAATACAGCGTATCGTCACATGGCAGACAAGCATCTCACACTCGACATCGTCACCCCGTCTAAAGTCGTCTATTCGGGAGAAGTTTTAAGCTTTAGCGCGCCCGGGACCGAAGGCGGATTCCAAGTACTCGTCAATCATGCGCCGCTACTCTCTTCGCTCACCGTTGGACAAGTTAAGATCACCGACGCCGCTGGAAAAGAGTTCCACTATGCTACCAGCGGCGGTTTTGTCGAAGTAAAAAACAACAAAGTGATTCTTCTTGCGGAAACCGCCGAACGCTCGGATGAGATCGATATTAAGAGAGCCGAGGAGGCGAAGCGCCGCGCGCATGAACGATTGCAGAAAGAAGAACAGATCGATGAGGAGCGCGCGCGAGCGGCGCTCATCCGTGCGATCAACCGTTTGAAAATCGCGGGATCGAATTAAGCCCATTCATGAACGGCATATACAAAGCCCACAAAACGAAACTTGATTTGTGGGCTTTTTTGTCTTTGCGTTGGGCGATGTCGGAGTTTAGTATTCAGAAATGAACCGGACACTTTTCTCATTAAATTCGACAAAAAACCTTCACGTAGAACCGGCAAAAAGGTTCGAGTGTCCAGTTCATTTTCATACTATGACATTACTGTGCGTTGATTCTTCCTCATTAATCCGGTATATTGGCATCGCGTTGTGATTTCTTTTCAATCGAATGAATCCATGAGACCGACGTTCGCTGAAATCGACCTCAGCGCCATTCATCATAATCTCAGTCAAGTTCGGAAGAAAGTCGGAAAGCGCCCTCTCATTATGGCGGTCGTGAAAGCGAACGCGTACGGACACGGAATGGTCGCCGTTGCGCGGTCGGTGCTCAAGGAAGAGGCCGCATCGTACCTCGGCGTTGCCATTGTCGAAGAAGGTATGACGCTGCGACAACACCGTATCACCGCTCCAATTCTCGTCCTAACTGCCGCTCCAGAGCCGCAGCTTCGCTTATTTGTAGAGCACAATTTAGACGCGACGCTCTGCTCTATGGCCGTCGCAGAGAGGCTGAACGGCGTTGCAGCTTCATTGGGGAAAAAAGCGGTCGTCCATGTGAAGGTCGACACGGGTATGGGGCGCATCGGCATTGCCCCTCGGGAGGCGATCTCTTTTATCAGCAGGTTGAAATTGCTGGATCATATCAACGTCGAGGGCATCTTTACCCATTTCGCGACGGCCGACGAGAGAAACTTGTCCTTTGCCCGGAAACAATTGTCGGAATTCCGCTCGCTTCTTTCAGCCCTTCACCTTGCAGGCATCGATATCCCGCTGAAGCATTGTGCAAACAGCGGCGCGATATTGCAGTTGCCGGAATCCCATCTCGACATGGTACGGCCGGGGATCATGATCTACGGCTATTATCCGTCGCGGTCGACGCGAAAAGCTGTGCCGCTCCGTCCGGTGATGTCGCTGCGCTCGCGGATCGAATTTATGAAGACCGTCGACAAAGGGACCAGCATCAGCTACGGACGGAAGTATTACACGAACTCAAAGACGAAAATCGCATCAGTCTCGATCGGCTATGGCGACGGGTTTAGCAGACGGCTGACGAACAGAGCGAATGTGCTGGTGAACGGAAAGAAATACCCGATCGTGGGGACAATCTGCATGGATCAGCTGATGGTCGATGTCGGGTCGCGTTCGACGTGCGGCGTCGGAGATCGGGTGACGCTGATGGGGCGCGATGGGGGGCAAGAAATTTCCTGCTTGCAAATTTCCGAAACGCTCGGTACGATTCCGTACGAAGTATTTTGTTCGGTCACAGAAAGAGTCCCAAGAAAATATATCAATGGATAATCCAGAGCAATACCTCTTGCAAGTATTACACCGGACTGAAACGGGTTTGCAGGATAGTCTCATTCCGTTCCATGCGGGGAAAATGCAACGACTTGCCGAGCGACTCGATCAAGCAGCAAGCTTGAAAGATGAGTTGCTCCGGCTGCAAACCGTCTACGGCTTCACGAAAGCTGCTCTGTCGATGCAGTGGGTCATGGAAAGAGTAGAACGCTCCGGGGAAGATTTTTCGCCAGACCAGTTCGACATCGATGCTACGCTGCTAAGCGACAAGCTCTTCGAGGCATTCCTCAGCGAGCCGTTCGATGTACCGGCGGATGTATCGACTGCCGTTGAGCCGCCTGCGGCGGGAGCGACAGAAGAAGTTCCCGTGGCCGAACAACCCTACCTATCAGGCGAGTTGCTGCAGGATTCCCCCTCGGTCGAGGAAACATCCGCAGGCATTTCTGCGGATGTTCCCGCTCAAGAGGCGGTACATGAGGAACCCCCGGTTGCCGCAGAACCTCCGGCGCTGTCCGAACTTCTCGACAACAACCTTCTGCTCGGTTTTCAGCGATTTACGGAGATTGTGTCCAAGCTTGGCGAGAAGACGCCGTCCGAAAGAAAAAGCGTTTTCGCCGTGCTTGCCATGATCGCAAAAAGTTCGGCTGACGTTGCACGGGCTCAGGGGAAAACAGACATTTTGGAATTTTTTCAGTCCGTACTAAAATTTATTGCGTACGTCGATTCATCCGGATCTGCCCAAGATTCTCGCATCGCCGATATCATGCGCGAGGTCGGCGAACGGCTGTCGAAGGCTTTGACGGAGCGGTCGGACGGCGCGGAACTTCTTAAAAGCATCAATCAGATACTTCAGAATCCCGAGAGCGTGCTCAAACCTTAGAGGTGACGTGTGGGTAAAGAGATCAATGTGTATGCAGTGATCATGGCCGGCGGCGTCGGCTCGCGATTTTGGCCAAAAAGCCGGGAGCGGAGCCCGAAGCAGTTGATGGAGATCGAAGGGGGGCGGACGATGATCCAGAATACCGTGGACCGGTTGAAAGGCTTCGTCCCGGAGAAAAATATTTTTGTCGTGACAAACAAACTGCAGAAACATGCGATCATCAAGCAATTGTCGGCACTGCCGGTCGAGAATATTATTGTGGAACCGATCGGGCGCAACACCGCGCCGTGCATCGGGCTTGCAGCGATGTTCGTTCGGCGTCTCGATCCAAAAGGAGTGATGGTGGTCTTGCCCGCCGACCACATTATTCATAACGAGGAAGAATTTTTACGGGTGCTTGACGTCGGCGTCGGGATCGCCCATAAGGAAGAGTCGCTTATCACGATCGGAATCCAGCCGACTCACCCGGAGACGGGTTATGGATACATTCAAGTTGTGGAAGAAGAACACTCGAAGAACGGACGTTTGCCTGCGGGGGTCTTTCGCGTAAAGACTTTTGCAGAAAAACCGAATATCGCGACCGCTCAGAAGTTTGTCGAGAGCGGTGATTTCTACTGGAACAGCGGCATGTTCATGTGGAGGGCCGACGTCATTCTTCATGAAATCAAACGGTCGCTGCCGGAGCTTCACGGACAGCTCATGGAAATCGAACCCTCGTTGGGGACGCCTTTGTTAGAGCAGAGTATTGAGCATGCATACGGAATGATCCGCGGAATCTCGATCGACTACGGCGTCATGGAAAAGGCAAAAAGCGTGTACGTGATCCGCGGAGAGTTCGGATGGAGCGACGTCGGGTCATGGGACGAGGTCTACCGGCTTTCGGTAAAAGACGATCAGGGAAACCACCTTCACGGCAAGGTCGTTTCCTTCGAGAGCAGAAATTCCTATATTCACACGGATGACAAACTCGTCGCGGCAGTCGGCGTGGACGATCTCATCATCATCAACACACACGATGCTCTTCTCGTGTGCAAGCGCGGTTCTTCGCAAGACGTAAAAGAAATCGTCGATCATCTGCGAAGGAAACAAATGAACGAGTATCTCTAGTCGAACAATTCCGGAGAAATCACGCAAACGTTGTTGTGAAAGACTCTACCCGGCGAAATACTAACGCGTTTATTGCATACTCCGGGTTCATTGTCTGCGTGGCGGTGGCCCTGCTGCTGATTGCCGGTTGTGCGTCATCCCCGCGGTTCACGAAAGAGCGCTCTGCAGAGCCGCGGCTCCGCGAGGGAAGCAGTCCCGCGAAATCTCTCAAGACGATGGAAGGGATCGCTTCCTACTATGCGGAGGATTTCAACGGGAAGAAGACAGCGAACGGCGAGGTCTACGACATGTATAAAATGACGGCCGCACACCGATCGCTTCCGTTCAATACCAAAGTCAAAGTGACGAACCTCGACAACAAACGGTCGATCATTGTCCGTATCAACGACCGGGGTCCGTTCAGGCTGGATCGCATCATAGACCTTTCGCTAGCCGCAGCCACTCAACTGGGGATGAAAGACACCGGAACGGCGAAAGTGAAACTTGAAGTCGTCGAGTGGGGGGATGAGGAATACTCCAAGTAGGCCGGAGTGTGTCGGAAAAAATACATTAGCCTTCCATGGCAAAAACGGTTATTACAGAATTCGATGTCCTGAACGCTTTTAAAGCGGGAAAGAAAATTCTTTTCGCAGAGAAGGATGCCGTCATTACTCCGGCGGCGCGTGACAAAGCAAAAGAGTTGAAGATAACTTTCGCTGACTCCAAAGAAAATCCTCCTGAGAAGGCTACTGCAAAACCGGCGGAGTCGTTTGCCCGTGCGTCGATCGCCGCTACGACGGTAGGGGGGAACCTCGTCGTTATCGGCAGCGACCACGGCGGATTTCAGACGAAAGAAATGCTCAAGAAATACTTAGCCGATTTGGGGTACAGATCTCTCGATGTCGGAACGACGTCCGAAGAACCGTGCGATTATCCGGACTATGCTTATGCCGTTGGCCGCATCGTTGCGAAAGGGGAAGCGTGGCGTGGAATCATGATCGACGCGACCGGAGTTGCATCGTGCATCGTGTGCAATAAGATCCCGGGAGTGCGGGCGGCGGCTTGCTATAATGAATTTGTCGCCCAAAGCAGTCGTGAACACAACGATGCAAACGTATTGACCCTGGGAGCGAAATCGCTCGGCCCCGAACTCATCAAATCTATCGTCAAAGTCTGGCTCGAAACATGGTTCGGCGGCGGGAGGCACAAAAAGAGAGTAGATAAGATCGGCGATGTGGAGAGAAAATTCTCTAAATAGATTGTGATTACGCAGATTGCTCAGATTGGACTCAGATTTCAGATTTGCTCAGATCCGGGGCTCAAGGGTCTGCGCTAGTTACGGAATGAAGAGAACGCAGTGCATATGTGATGGCGACAATATTTACCTATATTCCGACTCTTTCTTTGTGTGTCGGCGGGTGGGCGGTTGTTAACGGCATCCTGCACGATGCGTTTGTCCTTCGATCCGAGCATGGGAAAACGTATGACCGGGATCTGCTTCGTTTGTTGATGGACGGGCATATCCTCATCACATGCGGGACGCTTCAGATGATCGCCTTCAGCGGTTTGCGTACAAAAGAAAGTTGGGCGTTCTCTGTCGCCGGCGTTGCGAGCATAAGCATCGTTGTTTATTGCGGGATGATCTTCCCCTTCCTGAAATCAATTGTGACAATGACGTTAAACGCATTGCTCTTGGTCGTTCTTATTGCCGGCTTCATGTTTGCAGCGTGATTGTTGCGGAGGCTCGGCAAAATAAAAAAGGCGCTCGGGTAACACCAGAGCGCCTTTTTTATGAAGAACGATCCCTTTAAAAACTCTCGACGGCTTTTTTCACCGAGTCGAAATGTTCGAAGACGGACAGCAACTTGGTCACTTGCAGTAATTTGATGATCTTCTCCGATGCGCAGGCGAGCTTTAAATCGCCCTTCACATTCCGCATTGTCGTCACCCCGCCGATGAGCATGCCGAGCCCGGAGCTGTTCATCGACGAAACTCCTTTAAGGTCTACGACGACTTTCCGTTTCTTCGCGTCGATGAGTTTATGAAGGGTGTTGTTGAGTTCAACGGCGTCCGGTCCTCCAAGGACACTGCCCTCCAACGTCACCACCGAAACGCCCGAAAGTTCTTTTGTGCTGAATTTCATCGTAGATGCCCGCTTAGGCTTCGTGTGTCTTGATGTTTTTTCGGATCGTATAATCGAGCACGATCGCGCTTGCAACATATATTGACGAATACGTTCCGAAAATGGTTCCAATGAAAAACGTAAAGGCGAAGCCCCTGTTGACCTCTCCGCCAAAAATAATCAACACGACGAGTACCAGGAGCACAGTACCGCTCGTGATGACAGTCCGCGACAACGTTTCGTTCACGGATTTGTTCATGATGGTGAACAGCGTTTCGCCCCGGTGTATCTTGATGTTCTCTCTAATTCTATCGAACACAATGACCGTATCGTTGATGGAAAATCCAATGAGGGTTAGGAAGGCCGCCATCAGGTTTTGAGACATTTCGAGGTTGAGGTGAGTTGAGAGGCCATCGCACAACACGACCACTCCGAGTGTTGCGATAACGTCGTGGAAAATTGCAACGACGCCCGCGACACCGTAGATAAATTTAAACCGAAAGCCGACGTAGATCATGATGATCACGAGGGTTGCGATGATCGCATAGATAGCGTTCCTGCGCAGTTCCGCTCCGATCTTCGGCCCGATCTTGTCTTCCTTTAATACAGTAAATTTGTTATTCTCAAATTGCG
>DATJXA010000183.1:0-71854 GCA_035500675.1 Bacteroidota bacterium
TGCAATGTCGCCGCTCATTGAAGGACGGGAGATTCACACCTCGTTCATACAATCGCTGCCGTTTGTCGAAGAAAAGTACAGAATGTATCTTCCGCTGTTCCCTCTCGCGATTCAATCCTTCGACTTCTCCGCTTATGATATCATCATCTCGACAAGTCATTGCGTCGCAAAAGGGGCGAAAGGCCGCAGCGGATCCCTCCACGTATGCTATTGCTTTACGCCGATGCGGTACGTGTATGAAATGTATGACGAATACTTCGGCAAAGAGCAAGCCGGAATTCTCGTGCGCGCTGCAATGGCGCTCGCAGCTCCGATGCTTCGTTTGTGGGATCGACGCACAGCGCCCCGCGTCGATTTTTTTGTCGCCATATCGGACCATGTGCGAAAAAGGATGGCATTGCATTATGGACGGGAAGCGGAAATCATTTTTCCGCCGGTGGACGTCGAGAGGTTTCAGATCTCCGGAAAGGATGAAGGATACTATCTTATCGTGAGCGCTCTCGTTCCTTACAAAAAAGTCGACCTCGCGGTGAAGGCTTTCGCCAACAGCGGAAAGCGGCTTGTAGTTATCGGCAAGGGGCCCGACGAAGAGAAGCTGCGAAAAATTGCCGGGCCAAATGTTGAATTTTTGGGCTGGAAAAATGACAAAGAGCTTGCGGCATATTATGCAAACTGCAAGGCGTTAATTTTTCCGGGAGAAGAAGATTTCGGCATCGTTCCCCTCGAAGCGATGGCGAGCGGGAAACCTGTTGTCGCGTACGGTAAAGGAGGCGCTTGCGAGACCGTCATCGAAGGAATCACCGGAACGTTCTTTTTTGAGCAATCGATCGGAGCACTCGAAGACGCAGTGCGTCGGGCGGCTGCGATTGAATTCGACCCGAAAAAAATTAGGGAACGGGCGTTGCAGTTTTCCCGAAGCCTCTTTAAGAAAAACATCGAGAGGTTCATCGAAGATAAAGTGATACAAAAATTTTCTTCGCAATTACCTCCCCAGCCATGAGAATGCCCTTGCATCTTGCCGAATTCACCGGGTCGAGGAATCGAAGATCTCTTTTGGGGATCCTGGCCGTCGCTCTCGCCCTCCGTTGCGCCGCGATCGCGGTCTATCACTCTCCACTTGTCTCGGACGATAAAGATTATGTTGCGATTGCGCATTCGATCGTTCATGGCGATGGGATTGCGCTCGACGGGAAGCCGACGGCATACAGGCTACCCGGATATCCACTTCTCCTTGCCTGCTCATACTCGCTCTTCGGCGAAACGAACCTTCCGATAAAAATTTTACAAGCTCTTGCAGACGTCGGCTCGTGCATGCTTCTTTTCCTTTTGGGTAGACGACTCTTTTCTGAAAAGATCGGCCTTGTTGCAGCCGCAATTTTAGCGCTGTTTCCGATCCAGATTCTTTATGTCACACATCTCATGACGGAAACGCTTTTCACGACGATTCTCCTGCTCATAATTTGGATTGTCCTCAAGGAAGAAGGGCGACCAACTTTCGCCTCGAGCGACGTCATCGTCGGAATCCTCATTGGAGTGGGAAGCCTTCTTCGTGCGACGATATTGCCGTTGCCGCTCGTGATTTTTCTCTACAGGCAGAAGGCCGGGTATTCTTTTCGATCAAATCTCAAATCGATCGCTACGATCGGCGCTGTGATGATCGTTATCATTTCTCCATGGATCGGACGGAACGCTATTGAGTTTCACCGAATTTCTATGACGAGTAATGCCGGAGTGAATTTCTGGATGGGGAATCATCCCGGCGCAAGCGGAGCATACTCTTTTCCGCGAACGGATAATCCTCTTATCGGAATCCAGGACGATTTTCAACGATCCGATGCAGGGTTCAAACTCGGGCTTGAGTTCGTTCGATCTCATCCCCTCGACGAGCTTCTGATCGTCGGGAAAAAGTTCGCACACTTCTTTGCCGCCGATTACTGGCTGCTGATGATGATGGAGTACAAGGAGGCATGGGCAACCGCCGGCAGCGCTGCGACTATTTTCCGTCAGTTGTCGTTGACGAACGTCATCGCTCTTCATGCGCCGTATGTGCTCGTTCTGCTCCTCGGCACATTCGGGCTTGTGTTTCCGGCAGACAAGGAGAGCAAAACAATTTTCTTTTTCCGGACGCTCCTTCTCTATTGGCTCATCGTCCATCTTGTCTTCTACGCGGACGCGCGCTATCGCTTTCCAATCGTACCGATCTTTATGCTCACCGCTGCCTACGGCTGGTTTTTGATCCGAGACAGGACATTTCTCTTGAGCCGCATGAGACTGGCTGTTTTCATAGCTCTATCGCTCCTTTATATTGGGGGATGGCTCGGCGAGATATTGACCCTGCGGTCGAAGGCAACACAGATTCCTTCTGAATCCCGGATAGTTTTAAGAGACTCCCGAACATCCTCGTATTCACGACCCTCCTGCGTAAATTTCCACCCCAAAAACACGTTGACTTTCTAGGCCACCTTAAGTATATTTAAAGTCCAATTCTTCGTATTTTGAAGAAAATTGCAGCGGAATTTGTTCGGGACGTTGGCATGGCTTCAAACCGGGGTCATCATATATCGAAGGAGAACAAGTTCCAGATCCTGGTGATCCCGCAGAGCGACGCCGGGACAAAACGATCGATCGCGTTGTCGTTAGGTGGGATCATCGGAGTGCTGAGCGGGCTGGTCGGATTCATTTTGTTGCTTGTGGTGCTTGCCCTCGGCTACACCCCGCTCGGAACATTGGTCCCAGTCTCGAATGCGGAAATTCAGAAACGATACGGGAACCAACTCTACGACCTTCAGACGCGGCTGAGCAAGCTCTCTGAAGAAGTCATTGTAATACGCGAATACAATCGGAAGCTTCGCGGGGCGCTCGGGGAAGGGTTGGACACGCTCGGGGTCTCATCTTCGACCGCTTCGGACCAGGCAGAAGTTACTCCGGAGCAGGGAGAATTGGACACACAACAGGCTGTGAATGAAGAGCAGCCGAAAAGCGATAATGCCGCATACGGTTACTCTTCGCAGCCGATCGTTGCAACAAAGCCGTTCGAAGCGGCGTTCCCCCTGTATCCTCCTGTAGTGGGGTATGTCTCGCGCGGGTTTGATGAAGCGCAACGGCATTTTGGAATCGATTACGCAGGACGACGAGGCTCGATCGTCAGCGCTGCGGCCGACGGGTACATCATCTTCGCCGGCTGGACGTACGACGACGGTAATATGATCATCATTTCGCACGGCAGCGGTTATTTTACGATTTACAAACACAATCAGGCGCTGCTGAAATCTGCGAATGACTTTGTGAAACGAGGACAGCCGATCGCTCTCCTCGGAAATTCTGGAAACACAAGCAACGGCCCTCATCTCCACTTCGAACTCTGGAAAGACGGCCAACCCCTAAACCCGGATGGATATCTCATCTCAACCGAATCACTGTGAGAGAGGGACGTTTCAATGGCTGAAAAAAATGGAGTGAAGGAGTTAAACCTCATTGGATCGGGGACGACGGTCGAGGGAAAGATCCGGACGCAGGGGAATATCCGCGTCGACGGAAAAATTGTCGGCGAGCTTCACGCGGCAGAGAACGTCGCGATCGGATTGACCGGCGAAATTGAAGGAAACATCAACGGAAAGAACGTCACCGTCGGCGGGAAAATCCGCGGTAACATCACCGCGGTCGACAAACTTGTTTTTGAAGGAAAAGCCGTTGTGCGGGGAGATATCCGTTCGGCCCGCCTCGTGATCGACGAAGGGGCGGTGTTCGACGGCAAGATCTCCATGACCGACGCGCGCGCGACGAGCCACGACATCCAGAAATACTGACGCGTTCGGCGATGGACCAGCGGGACGAGAACCGGCTCACGGATGAAGGGGCGCCTGCGACAATGCGAGCCCTTGCCCCGTACCTGACACTCGGCATCCAGCTCGCTCTTTCGATCATCGTATTTTTCTTTCTCGGGAAATGGCTTGACGGTAAATTCGATACGTCACCGTGGATGATGCTCGGTGGACTGATTCTCGGCGGAGTCGGCGGAATGATCAAATTCATAACCTCGGCAATGAAATTAGCTCAACAGCAAGACGCGTCGGATGCTGAAGGAAAGCGCCAAAAAAAAGTTTGATGTCTCTTTTCCGCGTCAAATTGCTGTTGCCTTCATTGTTCTCGCAGCTCTCTCTGCTTATCCGCTTTTCGTTTTCGCCTCGGCAGATGTTACGCGCGCGTGCATAGCGGGAGTTTTGATCAGCCTCGCAAACGTTCTTGCGGGGTACGCGGCGATCGAATATTCGATTGACAAGTCGTATACGGTATTTTTACGGGTCGTGCTCGGCGGGATGGGTATCCGCATGGCCGTCATGCTTGCGGCGATCGTCACGCTGATCGAGCTGCTGCATGTTCAGGCTTTGCCCCTTATCGCGTCGCTCTTGATTTTTTACGTCCTATTTTTAGTTCTTGAAGTTCTGTTTATCCAGAAGAAAATGACAACAAAGGCTGAAGGTTAGTATCGTGGCATCGTTCGTTTTTTGGGAGCCGCAAACCGTGAATACCGTCGTCGGAGACACCGTCCGAACAGCGGTTGACACCGCACGCGCCGGAAGCGCGCCCGAAGAGACCGGGAATCTCTTCACGCATCTATTAAAGCATGTTCAGGATGCGCACGAGCTCGACACGCCGTTCGGACGCATCGACCTGCCGCACCTCACGGTGTTCGGCGTTGATATGTCGATCACGAAGCACGTCGTTTTTTTATGGCTGGCGGCAATCCTGCTCATCGTGGGGTTGGCGCTCGTCGCAAGAAAAAATAAAAAAAGCTCCGTCCCTACCGGCATCGGCAACCTCGTCGAAGTGTTCATCGTTTTCGTGCGGGATGAGATCGCCGTTTCGTCCATGGGCCCGGCCGGGCTCGCATACCTGCCGTATCTCTTAACGACCTTTTTCTTCATCCTTCTGATGAATTTGTTCGGCCTCGTGCCGTACGGCGCTTCTGCGACGGGCAACGTCAGCGTGACAGCGGGCCTCGCCGTCATCGCGTACGTTGTCATTCAACTCTCGGCACTTCGGGCGCAGGGGCTCTCGCATTATCTTGCACATTTCACCGGAGGCGTGCACTGGATCCTGTGGCCGATCATGATCCCCATTGAAATTCTCGGAACATTTACGAAAGCCTTCGCACTCTGTATCCGTCTCTTTGCCAACATGACGGGCGGGCACATCGTCATCGTCTCCCTTATTGGATTGATCTTTATTTTTGGGAAAGTGTCGCCGGCGCTCGGGTACTCCGTGTCGGTCCCTTCCGTGCTGCTCATCGTTGGGATCAACATGCTCGAACTTTTTGTCGCATTCCTTCAGGCATACATTTTCACCGTCATCACGGCGTTGTTGATGGGGCTCCAGATGGAGAAACAGGAACATGCCCCCGAGGGCGGACACGCACACTAAGATTATTCAGATAACTAAAACCATTTACTACATCGAGGAGAAAAAACAATGGATGCAAATCCGATTGAAGTTGCAAAAGCAGTAGCAAACCAGTGGGGATACCTGGCTGCCGGTTTCGGCGCAGCGTTCACAGTTGTCGGCGCGGGGCTCGGCATCGGGAAACTCGCGGCGGCGGCAATGGAAGCCAGCGGACGCCAGCCCGAAGTTGCAGGACAGGTCCGTACGTCGATGTTGATTGCGGCGGCGCTCATTGAAGGCGTGACCTTCTTTGCGCTCGCGATCTGCATTATTCTCGCAACGAAATAATTTTCGAGGGAGACTCATGCTCGATATCAATCCGGGGCTCATTATCTGGACGACGCTCACTTTTCTCATCCTTCTTTTTGTCTTGAGCAAGGTAGCGTGGAAGCCGCTTGTCAACGCGCTCCATGCTCGGGAGCAAGGCATCCGCGATGCACTGCTTAAGGCGGATGAAGCGCGGCGAGAGTCCGAGCGGCTGCTGGCGGAGAACAAAGCCGCGATGGCAAAAGCAAACGAGGAAACTTCGCGCATCTTGAAAGAGGGGCGCGAACTCGCGGAACAAATGAAGAATGACATCGTCGCCAAGGCCCGTGAAGGCGCAAGAGCCATGATGGACCAGGCGAAAGAGGACATCCAGCGCGAAAAGGAGACCGCGCTTCTGCAGTTGAGAAGCGAAGTCGCCGATCTCGCCGTCACCGCCGCCGAAAAAATCATCGATGAATCGCTCGACGAGGCAAAACGCAAAAAGCTCGTCGATAAAACGCTCCAATCATTGCCGAACAACTGATGAGCAACCTACGAGCCGCACATCGGTACGCATCGGCGCTTATGGCGTTGACTTTGGAGGCGAAAAAGCCCGAAGCCATCGCCGGAGATCTGTTGACGGTCCAGACTGCGATCAAAGCATCAAAGGAGTTGCGGTCGCTCCTCGCCAGCCCGATCATCTCGAAGGAGAAGAAGAAAGTGATTTTTTCTGCGCTCTTTGAGAAGAAAATCGGCGGGGACGTCTTAAAGTTTATCGATGCGATCGTCGATAAGAGGCGCGAAAATATTTTGCCGGAGATACTGGCACAGTATTTCCTGCTTCGCGATGAAGAACTCGGCGTCGTCGCTGTCGATGTCCGGACGGCGGTGGAGTTTTCGTCGGCCCAGGAAACGCGGCTGACCAAACAACTAGAATCGTATACCCAAAAGAAAGTGCGCGTCTCGTTCAGCCTCGATAAGATGTTGAAGGGCGGATTTGTCGCGAAAGTCGGAGATACAACCCTCGACGGCAGCGTTCGTCGTCAGTTGGAGAAGCTTCGCTCCCGGCTGAAAAATGGCGCAGCGACCAAGAACTAAAATTGAAAATCACCAAAGGATCAGACAATGGCGGAAGTACGACCCGATGAAATAACTGCCGTGCTGCGCAAGCAGCTCTCCGGCTTTGAAAAGGAAATCGATATTTACGATGTCGGTACCGTTCTCCAGGTCGGCGACGGCATCGCCCGGCTCTACGGCCTTTCGAAGGTCATGGCGAGCGAGCTCATCGAGTTTCCACACGACGTGTTCGGCATGGTGCTGAACCTTGAGGAAGACAATGTGGGCTGCGTTCTTTTCGGCGACGATACGAAAATAAAAGAGGGAGACACAGTTAAGAGAACGAAGCGCGTCGCTTCGATGCCGGTCGGCGAAGCGATGCTCGGACGCGTCATCAATCCGCTCGGCCAGCCGATCGACGGGAGAGGGAATATCAAGACCGACAAGTTCTCTCCTCTCGAGCGCAAAGCTCTCGGCGTCATTCAACGACAGCCGGTGAAGCAGCCGCTGCAGACGGGGTTGAAAGCCGTCGACGGAATGATCCCGATCGGCCGCGGACAACGCGAGCTGATCATCGGAGACCGCCAAACGGGAAAAACAGCCGTCGCCCTCGACACGATCATCAATCAAAAATACACGCACTCGGAAAAAGCGAAAAAGGAAGGCGTAAAGCCGGTCTATTGCATCTATGTTGCGATCGGTCAGAAGGGCTCGACTGTAGCGCAAGTGGTGACGAAGCTTGAAGAGATGGGAGCGATGGACTACACGACGATCATCAGCGCCACGGCGAGCGACCCCGCCCCGCTTCAGTTCATCGCCCCGTATGCGGGCGCGACGCTCGGCGAATTTTTCCGCGACAGCGGACGCGACGTGCTGGTCGTCTACGACGATCTTTCAAAACACGCCGCAGCATACCGTCAAGTCTCGCTGCTGCTGCGGCGACCGCCCGGACGGGAAGCGTATCCCGGCGACGTTTTTTATCTCCACTCCCGATTGCTCGAACGCGCATCAAAGCTGAGCGACGAGCTCGGCGGAGGCAGTCTCACCGCACTTCCTATCATCGAAACGCAGGCGGGCGACGTCGCGGCTTACATTCCGACGAACGTCATCTCGATCACGGACGGCCAGATCTTCCTCGAGCCGAACTTGTTCAACTCCGGAGTGAGGCCGGCCATCAACGTCGGCATCTCGGTGTCCCGCGTTGGCGGCAACGCGCAGATCAAAGGGATGAAAAAAGTCGCCGGGCGTCTCCGGCTCGACCTTGCGCAATACAGGGAACTCGAAGCGTTCGCGAAATTCGGCTCCGACCTCGACAAAGCGACACAGCAACAGCTCCGCCGCGGCTCGCACCTCGTCGAAGTGCTGAAGCAGCGGCAGTACGTCCCGATGTCGATCGAGAGTCAGGTCGTAATGATCTTTCTCGGGACGTCGGGATTTTTGGACGAGCTTCCGCTCGACCAGGTGCAGCAGTTCGAAAAAGAATTTCTCGCGATGCTGGAACTGCGTCACAAAGACCTCCTCGATACGATCGCAGAGAAGAAAGAACTGACCGACGAGATCTCGAAGAATATTCAATCGATGGCAAAAGAGTTTATCGAAACGTTTAAGGGCTGACCATAGTTATGGCAACGTTAAGAGACATACGCCGGAGCATTGCCGGGATCAAAAGTACGCAAAAGATCACGAAGGCGATGAAGATGGTAGCCGCCGCGAAGCTTCGGCGCGCGCAGGAAGCGATCCTTCAGGCGCGGCCGTATGCGCGGAAGATGGCGGAGATGCTGCGCCATCTTTCCGGAAAAGTTGACGTAACTAAATTCCCGGAACTTGCACAGCGTCCCGTTGCAAAAGTTGCTCTCGTCGTGGTGACGGCCGACCGCGGATTGTGCGGAGGGTTCAACACGAACATTGTACGGGCGGCGACGCGCCACATTCAAGATAACTATGCAGCGCTGAATGCCGCAGGGAACCTCAAACTGATTTGCGTTGGCAAAAAAGGGTTCGAATATTTCAAAAGGCGAAATTATCAAATTGCCGCGAAATATGTCGGCCTTTTCCATGCCTTACAATTTACCGACGCGCGGACGATCGTGAAACAGATCGTCGATGGATATGCCGGCGGCGAATTCGACAAAGTCGAGATCGTTTACAATGAATTTAAGAACGCCGCGCAGCAGCGCATCGTCATCGAGCAATTTTTGCCGATTCCACCAGACGCCGTCACAGCGGAGGGGCCTCATTCAGCGCAGGCTTCGGTCGATTATATTTACGAGCCGTCGAGCGATGAGATCGTCTCGTCGCTTGTCCCGAAGCATCTGAATTTTCAGATGTGGCGTGTGTTGCTCGAATCCAACGCCGCGGAGCAAGGTGCACGGATGACCGCAATGGAAAACGCGTCGTCGAACGCAAAAGAATTGATCCAGTCTCTACAATTATCCTACAACAAAGCACGGCAGGCATCGATCACAAAAGAGCTGCTGGAAATTGTGAGCGGGGCGGAAGCGCTGAAAAGCAATTAAGAATGAATAATTAATAACGATCTGCGATTTCAACGCTTTAATTATTCATTTTTCATTATTAATTGATTTCATGTGTTCGATACTCTTACTCAAAAATTAGATTTAGTTCTCAAGCGGCTGCGCGGCCAGGGACGGATTTCCGAAGCGAACATTGCCGAGACGCTCCGCGAAGTGCGCAAGGTGCTGCTCGACGCCGACGTCAATTATAAAGTCGTCAAGCAGTTTATCGAGAACGTACAGCAGAAATCGCTCGGCAAAGAGGTGTTGACGAGCGTAGCGCCGGGACAGCTCATCGTCAAGATTATTCATGACGAGCTTGTCGCGCTGCTCGGCACGGCGAAAGCCGATTTGACGATATCGCAAACGCCTCCGTCGGTGATTCTCATAGCGGGATTGCAGGGTTCGGGCAAAACGACGTTTGCCGGAAAGCTTGCATTGTTGCTGAAGTCAAAAGGACGCAGTCCGCTCCTTGTCGCCGCCGACGTCTACAGGCCTGCGGCGATCGACCAGTTGACGACGCTCGGCGAGCAGATCGGCGTTCCTGTCTTCTCGAGCCGGACGGAGAGCGCCATCGATATCGCGAAGAACAGCGTCGACCATGCGCGGAAAAATGCGCGCGACACGGTGATCATCGATACCGCGGGCCGCATGCATGTCGATGAAGAGATGATGCGCGAAGTGGAGAGTATTAAGTCGATCGTCGAGCCTCACGAGATTCTTTTCGTCGTGGATGCGATGACGGGACAGGATGCCGTCAATACCGCGAAAGCGTTTCACGACCGGCTCAGTTTCGACGGGGTCGTCCTGACGAAGCTCGACGGCGACGCACGCGGAGGCGCGGCGCTTTCGATACGCTCCATCGTCGAAAAGCCGATCAAGTTTATCGGTACCGGAGAGAAGCTCGATGCCCTGGAGCCATTCCATCCGGATCGCATGGCATCGCGCATTCTGGGGATGGGCGACATCGTCACGCTCGTCGAAAAAGCACAGCAATCTTTCGACCAGGAAAAGGCGCAGCAACTCGAGCAGAAAATCAGGAAGTCCCAGTTCACGCTCGAGGATTTTTACAGCCAGCTGCAGGAGATCAAAAAAATGGGTCCGCTGAGCCAGGTGCTTTCGATGATCCCCGGCGCGAATAAACTCGGTGATGTCAACAACGTCAACGACGACGAGATGAAATACGTCGAAGCGATCATCCTCTCGATGACGGTCGAAGAGCGCCAACGGCCCGCGATCATCAACGGCTCGCGGCGCAAACGCATCGCGCTGGGGAGCGGCACATCGGTGCAGGAGGTCAACAAGCTTCTGAAGCAATTCTTCGAGATGCAAAAAATGATGAAGAATTTCTCTAAAGGAAAGAATATGGGGCGCATGATGGCCCAGCGATTTCACTAAGTTGCATATTAATCAGCATCTCATCATATTTAAAGAAAAAGGAGAAACTTTTTGGCAGTCAAATTACGATTACAACGCATAGGCAAGAAGAAACAGCCTTTGTACAAAATTGTTGCGATTGATTCCCGCAGGAAGCGCAACGGTCGATTCATCGACGCCGTGGGCTCATACAATCCCCGCACCAACCCCATGACCATCACGCTGAGGGAAGACCGTGTCTTCCACTGGCTGGAACGCGGCGCGCAGCCCACCGACACCGTCAAGAATTTGCTGAGCCGGAAAGGCGTGTGGCTCAAATGGGGTCTCAAAAAGAAGAAGGCCGACGACGCAACGATCGCCGCTGAATTTGAAAAGTGGCAGATGACGCAGACGCTCAAATTGCAAAAAGAGAACGAACGCAAGATGCGGCGAAATGCCGTGAAGAAGAAAAAGAAAGAGGCGGCCTCAGAAGCTCCCGCCCAGCCGGCTGCTGCAGCGCCGGAAGCCCCCGCGCCTGCTCAGCCTTAAAAGGCAGTCACGCTCCGCGCCGAACGGAAGAAGACTCAAGCGAACCGACAGCACGACCATACGATAAGTTTGCAGTAGTTTTTCGAACAGCTCGAGGAGGTACCATGCGGGAGTTCATCGAGTATATAGCGAAACAACTCGTCGACAACCCGGATGCAGTTTCCCTAGTCGATGAGGAAAAGGAGGGGAAGATCATCCTTAAGTTGAAAGTAGGGGAATCCGATGTCGGCAAGATCATCGGACGAAAAGGACGGACCGCTCAAGCGATGCGCATTCTCTTGAGCGCCGTTGCGGCAAAGAGCGGGAAGCGAGCGATGCTTGAAGTTCTCGACTGATCTCAGCCCGTCAATCATTGGATGCACAACGAGCACAGAGCTTTGAATTCTCGAGAAGGATCGACTCCCGGTTTTCGCGCGATTGGCGTTATCGCAAAAGTGTTTGGCATAAAAGGAGAGGTGAAAGTCCACTCGTATTCGAGGTCCATCGAGCAGTTTGAAGAACTCGACTCGGTGTTCGTCGGCAGGGATGATCAGAAGACCGCACGGAGAAAGATCGAGCGGGTGGTCCCGCGGGGCGATGAGATCTATGTGAAATTTGAAGGAGTGGACGACCGCAACGCGTCGGAATTATTGGTCGGTCAGTTTTTGTTCGTTGAAGAATCCCGCCGGAAGCGCCTCTCTTCGGGAGAATATTTTGTGGATGATATCGTCGGGCTGCTGGTCCTCGACGAAACAGAAAAAAAGTTGGGGGTCGTCAAGGAAGTCCTGCACTATCCGGCGCACGACGTCTATGTGGTGAAGGTGGGAAGGAACGATGTGATGGTGCCCGCGGTGCGCGAAATTATCCGAGAGGTCGATCTGAAAAAACGCACCGTCACGATCGCTCCTCCCGAAGGACTTTTTGAAGGATCATGAGCATCCGTGTCGACATTCTTTCAGCTGTCCCTAAGCTCCTCACGAGCCCGCTGAACGAGAGCATCATCAAGATCGCACAGGAAAAGAAACTCGCCGAGATTGTCGTGCACGACCTGCGTACGTTTACGCACGACAAGCATCACACGCTCGACGAGCCGCCGTACGGCGGCGGCGCAGGGATGATCATGAAGCCCGAGCCGATCTTCGAATGTATCGAGTCGCTGAAAGCCGAGCGGAGCTACGACGAAATTATCTATGTCACGGCGGACGGACATCGGTTCGACCAGAAAATTGCAAACGAACTTTCACTGAAATCGAACCTCATCATCCTGTGCGGCCACTACAAAGGGATCGATGAACGCGTTCGGACGTCCCTTATCACGCGGGAGATCTCGATCGGCGACTATGTATTGACGGGGGGAGAACTCGCGGCGCTCGTCGTCACGGACGCGGTCGTCCGGCTGATACCGGGTGTGATCGGGGACGGGGAATCGGCGCTGAACGACTCGTTCCAGGATGGGCTGCTCGATAACCCACACTACACGCGTCCGGCCGAGTTCCGCGGGATGAAAGTTCCGACAGTCCTCCTGTCGGGGAACCACAAAGAAATTGACGCATGGCGGGAAGATGAGCGGTTGAAACGGACCGCCTCGCGGCGCGAAGATCTGATGACAAAAAAATAATCATGTTCACGAACGGAGCAAAGCAATGAGCAAGATCAAATTAGTAGAAGCCACGCAGATAAAAACTGGCATCCCCGAGTTTTCGACGGGGGATACGCTGAACGTCCACGTGCGCGTGGTCGAAGGAGACAAAGAGCGCATCCAGCAATTTCAAGGAGTCGTCATCGGCAAACGGGGGAACGGCCTCGGTTCTACATTCACGATCCGAAAAGTGTCGGACGGCGTCGGCGTGGAAAGGATCTTCCCGACCCATTCGCCGCGCATCGCAAAGATCGAGAAAGTGAAGTCGAGCAAGGTTCGCCGGGCAAAGCTGTACTACCTGCGCGACCTCGCCGCAAAACAGATACGTCAGAAGACCAGCGTCTAGGACGTCGGTGCCTCAAGAGACGGTCCACATCAACGCGCTCCCCGACCTCTATTGCCTGCCGATTGTCTTCGGCATACAGGAAAAGGAAAGTCCCGCCTCGGCGGGACTTTTGTTTGACAGCGCCGGAGTGAATACCGAACGCATCCTCAATAACGAGTGCGATGCCGGGCTCATCGGACCGGTGGAATACGCTCGCAACAGTTCCGACTTCTCCCTCTATCCATTCGTCGGCGTTCGATCGATGGGGGAAAGCAACACCATCGTCCTTTGCATCAACCGGGACATCAGGTCGATTTCTTCCGTTGCCGTGGGCGTTGTCTCTTCATCCGAGATCGTCCTTGCAAAAATTATTCTCTCCGAGAAGTATGAACAGGAAATCGCCGTCGTTCCCGTTCTTGGTTCCGTCGAACAGATGCTCGCAAAGGCGGACGCAGCGCTCCTCAGCGGCAACAATGCGTTACGCGCGTCATGGACGGGACCGAAGCTCGACCTCGTTGACGAATGGAACGACCTAACGGATCTCCCATTTGTTCATGCCGTCTGCGCCGCCCGTAAAGAAAGACACACAGCGGAAATTGCTTCCATGCTTCGGTCATCGCAGGAACGAGGGGCTGCGTCCCTTTCAGAAATTGCCGCGCGTCAATCGAAGGAGTTATCACTCCCTTCTGAAAAGATCGAAGAACAGCTTGAGCGCTACGCATATGGGTTAGATGACGAAGCGCGCGAGGCCCTCGGGGAATTTTATCGATATGCTTTCTATCTCGGCATGCTGCCCGACATACCGGAGATCGACGTGTATTCTTCTTGAATGGAAATTTCGGGTCCTGGAACGTCGCAGCAACTTGCCTTCTTTCTCTCTTTGGTTGATACTCTCCAAAAATCGGCGTAACTTCTGTCCATGCTGCGCTCTCTCTACATCAAACACTATGCTCTCATCGAAGAAGTGAAAGTCGATTTCGAGCATGGGTTAACCATCCTCACGGGAGAGACCGGCGCGGGGAAATCTATCCTCATCGATGCCTTAAGTTTGCTTCTCGGCGAACGCGCGAGCACGGAGGTCGTGCGCGCTGGGACTGAGAAGGCTATCGTCGAAGGGACGTTCGAGATAGCGCTCACGCAAAGAGTGGGATCGCTCCTTGATGCGAATCAAATTGACCGGACCGACGAAGTCATTGTGCGGCGGGAAATTTCGACGAAGGGGCAGAACCGATGTTTCATCAACGATTCGCCCGCATCTCTTGCACTTCTGAAAGAGATAGGCGATGCCCTCGTCGATCTTCATGGTCAACATGATCATCAGGCCCTGCTCCGTCCCGAGACGCATATCGATTTTTTGGACGACTTCGGCGGGTACGATAAGGACTTGGCGGCATACCGCACATCGTTTCACGCTCTTGCCGCTCTCCTTGCGGAAAAAAAGGAGTTGATGGAGCAAGTACTGCGGTTCAAAGAAAAAAAAGATCTCAATGAGTTTCAGGCGCATGAAATTGACGCCGTCAATCCGCAGCACGGAGAAGAGGAATCGCTTGAAGCTGAACTGAAAATCCTCGAAAATGGCGAGAAGTTACACGAGATGACCAACCGGCTGAGCCAGCTTCTCTATGAAGGCGCAGACGGGGAGACGTCCATCCATGACAACCTCGTCCTTGCGCGAAAGCAAATAGAAGCGCTCAACGGAATTGACCCCTCGTTTGCCGACGCGGCAGGCGAGGTCAAATCCGCCGAAATCATCGTTGAAGAGCTTTCCAAATTCATCCAAAGCTATAATTCGAAAATCGAGATCAATCCGGAAAAACTGGAGCATGTGCGCGAGCGGCTGGGGCAACTCTCGCTCCTAAAAAAGAAATACGGCGGCACGGTCGACACGATCCTTGACCACCGGAAGAAGCTCGCATCGGAGCTTGATATCGTCGGAAATTTTGATAAGGAACTTGCGGGGCTTGAGTCCGCCATCGCAAAAGAACGATCGACCTGTGCCGAAGCGGCGAAAACTGTGAGTGGCCGCCGACGGGAGGCGGCAAAAAAAATAGAAAAAGCCGTGGTGAATGCGCTTACCGAGCTCGGGATCGCGAACGCTCAATTCAAAGTAAAAATTGAAAATTTCCCTTCCACACCGAGCGAAAGCGATGGCAAGATTTTTGTGAAGATTGGACAACAAAATGTCTCGGCGACCTCGAAGGGGATCGACGACGTCGAATTCTATCTGTCGACAAACGTCGGCGAAGCCCTCAAGCCGCTTGCGAAGGTCGCTTCCGGCGGCGAGGTGTCGAGGGTGATGCTTGCTCTTAAATCGGCTCTGGCACAATCGGACAAGACGCCGCTGCTGATCTTCGATGAGATCGATGTCGGCGTCAGCGGACGGATTGGTCAGGCAGTCGGCCTGAGCTTGAAAAAACTCTCAACGCTACACCAGATCATCACCATCACGCACTTGCCTCAGATCGCAGGACTTGCGGATACGCACTTTGCAGTCGAAAAAATTGACGATGGGAAACGAACGACGACACGGCTTCGGAAGCTCGACGTCGAAGAAAGCGTTCGCGAAGTGGCAAAGCTCATGAGTGGCGAGAAAGTGACCGAAACCGGATTACAGGGAGCGAGAGAGTTAATGGGTATCAGAAAAAAGTAAACATCGAAAAATGAGCAATGGCCCTCACCATTTATAATACGTTGTCGCGTTCAAAAGAGGAATTCACGCCGCTCCATGAAGGACGCGTTGGAATGTATGTCTGCGGACCGACGGTCTACAGCGATTCTCACATCGGACACGGCAAGAGCTACGTCTCCTTCGACGTCATCGTGCGATACCTTCGGTACCTCGGTTACAAAGTACTGTATGTCCAGAATATCACGGATGTCGGACACCTTCTCGACGACGGTGAAGACCGCATGCTTAAGCAATCGCGCATCGATAAGATCCATCCGATGCAGATCGCCGAGAAGATCACGCGAAGTTATTTTGACGACATGGACGCGCTCAACGTGCTGCGCCCCGACATTTCGCCGCGGGCTACGGGACATATCATCGAGCAAACCGAGATCGTAAAAGAGCTTCTCACAAAAGGATACGCGTACGAGGTTAATGGTTCCGTCTATTTCGACGTGCGCAAATTCAAAAATTACGGAAAACTTTCGGGCCGGTCGGTCGATGAAATGAAAGAAGGAACCCGCGTCGAAGTGAAGTCGGAAAAGCGCAACCCCGAAGATTTTGCTTTATGGAAAAAGGCCGAGCCGGAACACATCATGCGTTGGCCGAGTCCATGGGGCGACGGATTTCCCGGCTGGCATATTGAATGCTCGGCGATGTCGATGAAGTATCTTGGCGAGACGTTCGATATCCACGGCGGAGGCCTCGACAATCAGTTTCCTCATCACGAGTGCGAGATCGCTCAAAGCGAGAGCGCGACCGGCAAACATTTCGTAAAATATTGGGTCCACAATAATCTTGTAACCGTCAACGGCCAGAAGATGTCGAAGTCTCTCGGCAATTTTGTGACCCTTAAAGACGAGTTCAAGAAATTCGACCCGATCGTTGTCCGTTTTTTCATCCTCCAGAGCCATTATCGCAGCACGCTCGATTTTAGCGAGCAGGCGATGGAAGCATCGAAGGTCGGTCTTTCGAAGCTGAACAACAGCGTCCGAAAATTACGCGAGATGAATGATTTTGCGAAGCGGGCGTCCTCGTTTGGAATGTTCGAAAGAGACCTGACTCCCCTCCGTAATGGATTCCTCGAAGCGATGAACGACGATTTCAACACGCCGAAAGGGATTGCTATTTTATTCGAGCTTGTTTCCATCGTGAACGAATGGCTTGCTCCCGGAATGCTTCCCAATGAAGCGACGCTTCATGAAGCGTTGAGCCTGTTTGATGATTTTGGGTCGCGGATCCTCGGCATCATTCCAACCGAGACGGTGGCAACCGATGCAGGAGACGCGGCGACGGAAAAGGGACTTATGGAATTAATTCTTGGATTACGAAAACGCGCAAGGGCGGAGTCCCAATGGCAAACCGCCGATGCAATCCGCAAAGGCCTCGAACAGCTTAATATTAAGATAGAAGACAGCAAAGATGGTACGACAACATGGAAAAAGGCATAGAATCTTTATACATTGAAGAGGAATATGGCCTTCTTTCGTGTAAACTTCCGGGCCATAGATTCGTCTAACCAATTGGAAGGAATATCAGTGAAAAGACTGCTATTCGCTTTTACAGTATTCGTCGTTCATTGTTCATTGATAGCTCAGATTACGGCCGGCGATGCTGCAGATATCGAGCCGCGCTATGTTATCGACACACCCACAGCCGGGCTTTTGAAACGCGGAGCGTTCGCGATGGATGTGGACTTTTTCCAAAACGGCGGAATGACCGTTGGCCTCTCGGCCGGCGCGCTCGATAGATTGATGTTCGGCATTTCATACGGCGGGAGCGGAATTATCGGACAGGGAAATATTTCGATGCAGAAGCTCCCGGGAATCAACGTGAAGTACCGGTTGATCGATGAAACAATAGCGATGCCTGCGATCGCGTTCGGGTTCGACTCTCAAGGCAAGGAAACCTACATCGACAGCACCGAACGGTTCAAGATCAAATCGCGCGGGTTTTTCGCTGCAGCAAGCAAGAACTATTCTTTAGCAGGGAACCTGAGCATTCATGGAGGGACAAATTACAGTCTTGAAAACAAAGACGGCAACAAAGCTCTCGATTTTTTTGCAGGAGTTGAAAAATCCCTCGGCTCGGACATCTCTCTGCTCTTTGAGTACGATTTTGGACTGAACGACAATATCGGCGTTGTCGGGCGCGGGCGCGGATATCTCAACGGAGGGATACGCTGGTCGTGGGGGAATGGATTTACCCTTGGCGCTGACCTCAAGGATCTTGTGAAAAATCAAGACCACGTGACGGTGGGGAACAGGACGATTAAAGTAGAATATGTGCGGACGCTGTAGCCCCGCATGGTAAGACCGAGTTCTAAGGAATGATAAGCTTCCTCACGATGTTAAGATTATAAGATCTACTATTGGACAAGAGAGGAAGGAAACTATGATGAAAACCACCCTCAAATTTTCAGGACTGCTGATAGCGGGATTTGTATTGGCGGGATGTTATACACAATTACAGACTGCTAACGATGAAGATCCCGGAAGCCGCGATCAAAGTGATTACACATCGGGAGACGTTTCAGACACGACCAGCGACACCACAAGTGCCAACTATTTTTCCGACGATACATATCGAGAAGAGCAATATCGCACGGCGTTCGATTATTACTATCCACCACCTTACGTTTGGGGAGCTGATTATGCTTACGATCCGTGGTATGATTACTCATGGAACGGCTGGGATTATTGGTATGGTTCCGGACTTTGGTATCCGACGTTAGTGTATCCATTTCCGTACTGGTACGCCCATTACAATCGCTATCCATATTATGGGTATGGCTACGGATTCGGGTACGGATATTGGGGTGGCGGCCATGGGGGATATCGAGGCAGAGGGATTGCGGGCAGAACAAGAACAACCGGCATTTCTCGCGGCGACATCGGAAATTATCGAATGCGTGGAGAGTCCGTTACGCCCTCGGGCGCTCAAGCTGCCGGAAGTGCAGTAAGGTCGAGGACTTCAGCGACGACGGCTCCAGTTACGGCTTCTTCATCGGCCGCTTCTCGCAGCAGGTCGCGGAATGAAATCCCATGGTGGCAACGGATGAAAAGCTCGGAACAAGCGTCGTCTGAGAACACTCGTGCACGATCAAGTCGCGAAACAGCGACAACCTCCCCTCGGCGTAACGCTGTGCGGTCGGAACGTATCGCAAATAGACAACAAGCCAGAAGGAATTACTATCGTCCATCGTCTGCGGGGAGGGCGAATTCTGAACGAGTACAACGAGGTCGATCCGCTCCCGCGTCGCGTCAGGGATCGCCGCGGTATTCTTCACCACCCCGCTCCGGAGGCCGGAGTGCAGGCGGTGCGGCTAGAAGCGGCGGAGGAAGGTCAAGGAAGAATTGATAGCGAAGAAAAATATTCTGTATAGATATATGTTGTACCTCTGCGCGATAGGAATATTTTCGCTTAGCGGCTGCTACACGGTTTTGATGCATCCATCGGTTCTGACAAAATCGGAAGACGGCGATGGATCGACTCAGAATACTCAAGGTGATTACACAGCATCTGATATTTCCTACAATCAGAATTGTCTTTCGTGCCATAGCCAGGCGGAATTGGACGACAGATATTACGATATGCAAAGCGTTGGGATGGTCACGGCTCATGGACTGGATGTAGATCCTTACGGATGGCGAAATCCTTCCGCCGGCGTTCCGTGGTGGTATGACGCGACTGCTCCGGTTCCGTCCACCGCCGTCTCCAAGACGTCCTCGTCTTCGGCAAGTTCAAGCGGTCCACACACACGAAAAACCGGAGAAACGCGGGGAGGCGATGGGTCTCCCGCAGACGGAACAGTTCAGGCATCGACATCTTCAACCACTACAACGTCGCCTGCCAGCGCACCGACTCCCTCGGCTGCAAGCGCAGGCGCTCGAGATCGTTCGGGGATGGAAACATCGCAGTCTCCGACCGATCGGACACGAACAACGACCACTCCTTCAGCTCCAACCCCGCCGGATGACCGGAAAAGGGGCCCTAATCGAGGCGATGGCGAGAATTAAGAAGAGGCAGGACTCCAATGAAAACAAACCGAATAGCATTACCAGCTTTTTTAGCAAGCGTAATTTCCATAGTCCTTTTTTCAACCGCACACGCTCAATTTCCTGAAGACGCGCTCCGCTATTCTTCGACGGGGATCGGGATAGGCGCGAGAGCCATAGGGATGGGCGGGGCGTACATCGGCGTCGCCGACGATTATAGCGCGACGTTTTGGAATCCGGCCGGGCTTGCTCAAATGAGAAGGCTCGAATTCACCGGCGGACTGGCCAACACAAGTTACTCGAATGACGCATCCTTCTTCGGCAACTCGGCGACTGCAACAAATTCCGCCACGACGCTGAACGATCTCGGGTTTGTATTTCCGTTTCCGACAGACCGCGGTAGCTTGGTTGTTTCGGCCGGTTACAACAGGACGAACGATTTTACTTCCGCACTTTCTTTTGACGGATTTAACAATCAGAGTTCTATTCTCCCGTATTTGTTCGACCCCGACGTCCGGTATGACATTCCTTACGGAGTAGGGTTAGAGGATGTGAACGAACACATCAACGTTACCAAAAACGTCAACCAACAAGGAGACGTGCGGGAAAGCGGCGGCATGGGCAACTGGGCATTTGCCGGTGCGATCGACGTCCAGAAGGATCTTTCGTTTGGCCTGACGGTAAACGTCCTCAGCGGAAGTTATACTTATACTCGCAACTATACTGAAGCCGATACAAAGAACCTTTACTCCGACCCGCGGCCGGTAGTACCGATCGATTCGGCATATTTGAAATTCAACAACTTCTATTATAACTCGACCCTCACAAGCGATGTCTCCGGAGTGAACGCGAAGTTCGGCATGATGTACCGGTTCGAAGATGTCGCCCGAATAGGCGTGACCATTCAAACTCCGACAACGATCAGCGTTCATGAGAACTATTCCGACGAGGGGTGGAGCACGTTCGACGATGGCTATATTCCGGTCGATTCCGGAGGAACTGTGTACAATCATCTAGCGTACGACGCATACAACGATTACAGCGTTGAGACGCCGTGGGTTTTCGGTGCCGGCGCTTCTTACTCGCCGTTCGATGGACTGCTTCTATCCGGAGCCCTCGAGTACACGGACTGGACCCAAATTCAATGGGCGGATAATTCCGACCTCGAACAAGAGAACATTGCGTTAAAGAAAAATTTCCGAGCTACAACAAACTACTCTGTAGGGGGTGAATTCGAAATTCCGAAAACGGAACTTCGAGTTCGGGCAGGGTATGCCTATAAGCCATCCCCGTTTGCAGGTGATCCCTCTTCGTATGCCCAGAAGACGGTAACGGCTGGACTGGGTGTGCTCCTTCAAGATGATGTCATGTTCGATCTTGCCGCAGCATTTGGGTCGACGAAAGCCTACGACAACAATTATGGTCCTGCCGCGAGCAATTTATCGCGAACCGACGAAAGCATTTCGACAACTAACGTCTATTTTACAATCTCATACAGGTTTTAAATGAACCGTGCCGCGTCGCAGACTGCTCTGATTTTTTAAGACCCCCTGATGAATTAACGTCAGGCTAAAAAAGCGTGAATGAATTGTTCACGCTTTTTATTTTTGCTTCGCAGCGAGGAGACAGATAAGGGGCTTTTTTTAGTAATCTCGTCACCCATCTCTATCGATAAAAAACACACGCCACCACCTTCTTTCCATTTTCTTGGAAACTTTACTCTATCTTCTGAGAAACATTTTCCAGAAAAATTTATATCATCCCCCCATATTTATATTTTCTTCGTGTTTTTAACGTTCTTTTTTTGCTTTAAAAGTCATACCAATGGCACACATATTGCGACCTTCTTGCTCACGAAGTCCAACTAAAGAGGCACAAGACGGGCTTTAGAATTCTGAGGTTTGGAGCTTTTTATGAAATTTTGTAATCTGGAGATAACAATGAAACGATTCTTTACAACTTGCAAAGTGCTAGCCGCTGGGATCTTGTTGGCGTTTCCTTTCTCAGAGGGGACAGCACAAACGGTCGTTGCAAAAATCCAGGCGATGTCGCCGGGACGATTGACGACGATCGGGAAAAGCAGTAATATTGCCACAACAGGTTTAGGGGTAGTCGGCAAAGGCTCGAAGGTCTATTTGTATGCAGACACGACCGGGTCTGGCGCGACGACAGTCTCTTCCTATGCGTGGACGTTCTTTTCGAAACCCTCGGGTTCATCAGCGGTATTTGACAGCGCAACCAACAGGTACACAAGCTTTACCGCAGACACGCTTGGGCAATACATTGTTCAAGTTTCTGTTAATGGCGGCGCGAAGACCGCGCAGGAGACCCTCTTTGTAAGCACGTATGTTGGATATTCGGGCGGAACTGTCGCATGTGCCACTTGTCATGCCAGCAACACCACAAGCTGGAAGGCGACCGGTCATGCGATGATTTACACACAAGGAATTATGGGCCAACTGGAAGTCAACACTGCCGGTTTAGGTACTTACAGCGGCAGCTGCTTTAAATGTCATACTGTGGGATGGGATCAAAATGCTAACAACGGAAATTTCGGATACCTTGCACACCAAACAGGTTGGGATACATCCTGGTACAAAGGGAAAGCGAAATCCGGAAGCTCTTATCTTATCATCAATGGAGACTCTTCGATCTACAAAAACATGGTAAGCAATTATTCTTCGCTTGTACCGCTTGCCAACATCGGATGCGAGAGTTGCCATGGGCCGGGGAAAGATCATTTAGGCGATGCAAGCAAGATCGGAAAGTCTCTTGATGCAGGCGTGTGCCAATCGTGTCACGATGCGCCGCCGCGTCACGTGTCGGGAACATATTGGTCTCTGTCAGACCATGCGACGATGCCGCTCGCAGGCACCGACGCTGTCTCGACGAGTTGCTTTCCATGCCATAGTGGAAGTGCATTTGTGAAATGGGTCAGCGACGGCAAGCCTGCAACAGACGCCAACTGGAGCGCAGCCGCAGATGCAAGCTATCCAATTACATGTGCCGTGTGCCATGATCCGCACAGTGCCGCCAATCCGAATCAGCTTCGCACTGTCAGCGTGGACACTTTGAAGAACGGCTACCGGGTTCCGGCAGGCCTTCTTGGCGAAGGTCAACTTTGCATGAATTGCCATCGGTCGCGCTACAACGTGGCAACAAGAGTCACCACGAAAGCTCCTTACTATGGATTCGTAGATCACTATGGCCCGCACGGAAACCCACAGGCGGACATGCTGCTCGGCCAAAATGGATACCAGTACGGCGACTCATCGCTCACTGGATTAACGACCCATACTGGTCTTACCAATGGATGCGTCACCTGCCATATGACGGGCGACAACCATTCCCTCGCAATGACCGACACGACGGGCGGCCTGCATGATGTCGTTGCAGCCTGCCAGACTTGCCACGGCGCTGGAATTACAAAATTCGATGACATCAAGGCCTCCTATGATTACGATCGCAACGGAAAGATCGAAGGAGTCCAAACAGAGGTTGCAGGTCTCCTTGCGGAATTAAAAGCCAAGCTGCCTATCGACATCAACACGGGAGAACCGACACTCGCGCTCAAGGACAGCCTTTTAGTGAAGAATCGGCCGGACCTTGTGCAGGGAATTTACGTGTATACGTTTGTGAAGAATGACGGAAGCATGGGAGTCCACAACGCGAAGTATGCCGTGTCCCTTCTTCAGACAGCGCTCGGCTTCTATCCTACTGGAGTGAAGGTTGTTAATCAAGCGACTCCGTCGACCTTCGAATTAAGCCAGAACTATCCAAACCCGTTCAACCCGTCGACGAATATCGAGTTTTCGATTCCTCGCACGGCGACGATTCATTTGGACGTGTATAATATTCTCGGCGAATTGGTCACGTCGCTCGCAAACGGCGACATTGTTTCCGGCAATTACAAAGTAACGTGGAACGGAACGAACAACCATGGGCAATCGGTCGCTAGCGGTATTTACTTCTACAGACTTGTCGTTACTTCCAACGGAGCTCCGCAATTCGTTACGACAAAGAAAATGTTGTTGACTAAGTAAGATCTAAACGTAGTCGCATTCAAGGGCTGGTGTGATATCTGCACCAGCCCTTTTTATTTCCTTCCGGACTTTCCCAATGTTTGAAAGTCCTTGAAACAGAACCGGTTTGACCATAAACACATTCGAGGGTGTATCTGATCGAAATTTTCAAATTTGTCCTCCATATTTCCCAAAAAGGCAACTTATTTCAAATAATATCAGCCGTAGCCCCTTTATTGATTGTCGCCCCTCAATTGGCTATATTTCACTATTTGCCGGTTGTTATCCGTAATACCTCAAGGCCCATACTTGGTCACTTTCTCCGAAGCCCGACTAACTCAACTGCTGGAGCGATTCAAGAAACGACGGATCGCCGTTATCGGCGACGTTATGGTCGACAACTATGTTTGGGGAGCGGTTCGCCGTATTTCCCCCGAGGCGCCCGTTCCGGTCGTTGAAGTGGAAAAAGAAACCGTGCGACTCGGCGGAGCGGCGAACGTCGCCAACAACATCAAATCGCTTGGCGCTGAACCGTTGCTTATCGGCGTCGTGGGCGACGACGCAAACGGCGATCTGTTGACAAAACTTCTTATCGAACAAGGCTGTCCAACGATGGGGATCATCCGCGACGGATCTCGGCCGACGACGATCAAGACTCGCGTGATCGCCGACAGCCAGCACGTCGTTCGTTTTGACAACGAATACAGGGGGAATATTGCCGGGTCGGTTCAGGACCGGTTGTTTAAGCTTCTCGATGAGAATATCGACACGCTCGACGGCATTATCCTTGAAGATTACAACAAGGGAGTCATCGTTCAGTCGTTGATCCATCGCATTATCGCGGCAGCATCTGCAAGGAAAAAGATTATCAGCGTCGATCCGAAATTCCAGAATTTCTTTGAGTATAAAAACGTCTCTGTTTTTAAGCCCAACAGAAAAGAGACAGAGGAAGCGCTCGGAATAAAGATCGAAACGGAAAAAGAAGTCCGCGACGCTGTCGAAATGCTTAAGACCAAACTCAACGCAGAAAATATTCTCTTGACACGGGGTGAGCAGGGAATGAGCCTTTTAGACACCAACGGGCTCATTGAACACCTTCCCACGCGTGCGCGTCACGTTGCGGACGTTTCGGGAGCCGGGGATACCGTCATCGCTACATTGACTGTCGCACTTGCCTCGGGGGCGTCGATCCACGAGGCAGCAGTGTTAGCGAACTTCGCGGGGGGGATTGTGTGCGGCGAGGTCGGGATTGTGCCAATCATGCCGGAGATGCTCTTTTCGGCGATCCTCTCTCATCAATCGTAACGCTAAGTAGTATTTGCCGGGAATCTCATGGGTAAAGTATTTTCGCTTTCGGAGTTGAAAGATATGCGTCGGGTGTGGAAAGAGCGAGAAAAAAAAATCGTCTTTACCAACGGCGTCTTCGATATTTTGCATCGCGGACACGTCGAATACCTCTCGGCGGCGAAATCTCTTGCGGACGTTCTGATTGTCGGGGTCAACAGCGACGCATCTGTCAAGAAGATCAAAGGGCCTCGTCGCCCTGTGGTTGGCCAAGATGACCGCGCATTTCTTGTTTCATCTCTTTCGCCTGTCGATGCAGTATGTATTTTCGACGAGGAGACCCCGTACGAAACTATCAGCGCTCTTCTTCCGGATATTTTGGTAAAAGGGGCCGATTGGAGTATCGATACTGTTGTCGGGAAAGACATTGTCGAAGGTTCCGGAGGGAAAGTCCTCACCATTCCGCTTGTTCCCCAGCGATCGACGACAAACATCATCGCAAAGATCCGGGAAATGTACAACGATCAGCCCAAGGGATGAATGGTTCGCAAGACGTCGAAAATATTAACGTATATATGCGGCGCAGTCATCGTTCTGCTCTTCGCGGCCGGTGGGTTTACGCAGACGTCCCTGTTCAGGCAAACGCTCAGGTCGACGCTCTACAAGGTTCTCGCTGCAAACCTCAACGCCTCGGTTTTTTTGGGTGACATCAAAGGGAATCTCTTCACCGGTATTTCGCTCGACACAGTCGCCATCTACGTTGATAACGCTCCTTTTGTTGAAGCCCGGAATGTTCACGTCCGGTACGACCCGTTCCCCCTCTGGAATAAGAAAGTATCGATCGGAAACGTCGAAATCGACCATCCGACAGTTTCGATTATCCGTTTTGCTGACGGAACATGGAATGTAGACCGCCTGTCAAAAAAGAAATCAACGCCGGATAGCCTTTCGTCGCCCTGGGTCGTTGCCGTCCGAGGTCTGCACATTACGAACGCGCGTCTGCGGATGATCGATTCGACAGCTTCCGGCCGCAGTTCACTTCCCGATTCAATCGCGAAAAGGACGATCGATTTTTCAAACCTCGACCTTCAGAATATCAATATCGACTTATCGGCGACAATTTCCGATGAGGAACAATCCGCAACCATTAAGAACATTTCGTTTGTTTCCCCCCGCGACGGGTTTATTTTGACGAAGCTTTCCGGCAGCCTTCACCACACGCCGACTTTTTCCGAAGCAAAAAACCTTTTCATTGAAACGCCGTCTTCGCACATCGAGCTTAACGCAAAGATGAGCTCTGCCGACGTCTTCAAAATCAAAGATATCGGCGCGTTGCGTTTTACGCCTGTGGAGTGTTCTCTTGCGTCGAGCACCGTGGCGGCGCGCGATCTTCAATACTTCCTTCCGTCTCTCAACTTTCTCAGAGGTTCGGTTCAGGTCGAATGTGTTCTCGACGGTCTTTTTGGCGACGTGAAGGTCAAGAAATTGCAGGCACATTTTGGCCATTCAAAGATCATTCTTGAAGGAAGCGTTCTCAATCTCTACCGTCCAAAGGATCTTACGCTCGATATCGAATCGAAGGGGACCGTTATTCAGCCGTCCGACGCGCCAGCGCTTCTTCCGTTTTTTCACATTCCGGATTACGGAGTCGCAGGTCCGCTCGCATTGGACTTCCATTACACCGGTGAGCCGCTAAATTTCAACGTCGATGCGCGGATGTCGATGGCTGCCGGAGAGATCTCCGTTAACGGAGGGTTGAATCTCACCAAACCGGTCATGAGTTACCGCGCGACATTCGGCGGTGCAGGCCTCGATGTCGGAAGATTTTTTTTGAACCCTTCGCTTCGTTCGCATCTTGATTTTTCCGGCAGTGTTGAAGGCCAAGGGACGTCCATCGAAGAATTGAATTCCAGAGCCACGGTTTCCTTCGATTCATCCATGTTTCACGACGTACCGATATCTTCCCTCCGCGCCGACGTTACCGCCGCGAATAGAAAAATCTCCATTTCGGCCGACGCGCGGTCGCCAAAAGGCGGAGCAGCAATCGAATCGGAGCTCGATTATTCTGCGGGAGATGTCCCTTCGTATTCGCTTCGTGGAAAACTTTCCCACTGCGATCTCGAGGCGGTGCTCAAAGAAAGCAAGTATTCCTCCGATTGCTCTGTTTCCTTCGATGTAAAAGGAAATAATTTTTTGCACGAAGAGATGAACGGAGATCTTGAAGCCCAATTTTCCCCCTCCCGTTTTGGCACATACGCATTCGACAGTGCCGGGACAGAAATCCACCTTGCGACGGATTCCCTGCATGGGAAGATGCTGACGGTGAGCTCTCCTATCGCCGATGGGTCCATCGAGGGCCGCTTCACCTATCGCGGAATTGTGAAGACGATCTTGGCCCATCTGGGAGAAGCGAAACGAGCATACGAAAAACAGCGCGCGATCTTTGATTCAACGGACACGCAGGGTTTCGGAGAAACACCGATGCAGACAGACACGGTCGAACATCTGTCGGCTGTTGAAAAGGATAGCATCCGCTATTCGTTCCATCTAAAAAACCTTGAACCGCTTTCAATCTTTCTCGACAATGGGACATTCGCCGCCGTCGGAGATGTTCAGGGAATGTTTGTTGGAGACGTTGATACGCTCTCGGCAAGCGGGTCCGTCCATATTACATCCGCAAAGTATTCATCGAGTACGTCACTCTTGCTGGCGGAGAGCCTTGCCGTCGACTATTCTATGGAGAAGTTGACGAAAGACAGCCTGCTTTCCGACACGTACAGCCCCCACATCACGGTAAAGGCGCATGCAGGGAAGGTCCTAGCAGGGGAATCGTACTATCGCGACGCCGACGTCGATTTCATGTTTCATAATCGGCGAGCTGAATACTCTGTGGCGGGGGAGATCGACAGCACAATACGGTTCGGCATCGATGGCAGAGGAACAGTCACCCCATCAGCATACAAACTTGTTTTTGACACGTTCTCTCTCCGTTATCTCGATTACGAACTTAATATGGCGAAACAATTTTCAGTGAGCATCGATAAGAACGGTATCGCAGTCGACACTGCGGAGTTTGTTCATCAGGACGAAGAGCTTGCAATTGGCGGGGCAATGAATTATGGAGGGACGGTTGGAGCATTCGTCCGGCTGAAGAACTTTACACTTTCAAACATCTATCACTTTGGCAAGTCGCAGGACTACAGGGCAAATGCGTTGGCGTTCGAAGGAACAGTGAACGCTCACGGGGTGATTTCAGGGACGGTGAAATATCCTGAAATAGTCGCCGAGCTTGATGCATCAAATTTAGCTTATCGCGGGACGGAATTCGGGTTCGTCACGAGCTCGATGCACTACAGCAACAAGGTCGTTGATTGCACGCTTCAACTTGCGAAAACTCCTCAGGCCCGCGACGATTACGAACTGTTTGTCAGCGGATCGATCCCGATGGATCTAGCCCTCGATTCCGTCTCGAATCGCTTCTCGATCCAAGGCGTCGACATGTATTTAAAATCACGCGACTTTGACATCAGCATTCTCGACCCTTTCATCGCTCAATTGGACGAAATGAAAGGAACAATGGCCGGCTCCATTCATTGCACCGGATCGCTCGAATCTCCATTGTTCGACGGAAGCATGGATTTGCACGGCGTTCAATTTCTTTTTCCGATGAACAACATGACGTATCAGGCCGAGGGAAAAATTGAAGTTCAGGGAAACAAGGTATTGTTCACCTCTCTTACTGCAAAAAACTTGTATGAGGATTACACTTCGGGAAAAATTGACTTCGGCGGGTACCTGACGCTCCAGGGCTTCGTCCCCGTTGAATACCATCTTACCGCGAAGGGCGAACTCAAAGTATTGCAAGAAGCATCGCGTACAACGGATGAAGGCGTATATGGCGATCTCATCGCCGCGACGGGCAACGAAGGGTTATCTTTCGACGGAACCTATGCAAGCTCGCGGTTGACCGGCTCTTTGTTTGTTAAGCAGGCATCGCTCACATTTCCTCCAACCAAGCAGGCGTCGAGCCTCGTTTCTTCACGCGGTGTCAATGTTGTTGTCGTCGACGACACATCGAAACCGAACCGAGATTCTCTTTTCGGCCCGAATTTGTTCGCCTTCCTGCGGCCGAAGAACGAGGCCCGGTCGTCGAACGAAGGGTCTTTTCTCGACGGGCTGAGCTACGATCTTGCGATTCAAACGGACGGCATCGTGCAGATCCGCATGATCTTTAATCCGGCGACGAACGAAGAACTGTTCGCGGACTTGAACGGTAAGCTGCGGCTCAGCAAGGAGGGGAACGACGTTCGTCTTATCGGAACAATCAACGTCTCCGATAAATCGAACTATAAATTCTACAAGCAATTCGACGCTTCGGGGACGCTGCGGTTTACGGGAAGGCCGGATAATCCGGAGCTCAACATCAAAGCAACATACACCGGCTCTCATGTGAAGTCCGAGAACCCGCTCCTCAGTTCGAATCAAAAGGAAACGACATCTTCATCCACAGAAAAAGTCGTCGTCTCGCTGACGATCACCGGTACGCGGTACGACCCCAAGGTGAAGATCGGTCTGTCAACCTTCGACGACAACGGCAACGAAACGGAACGCACCGGCGATGTGGAATCCGACGCCATTTCATTCCTTCTTACGTCGACGCCGGACAGTCCGGGAAAATTCCGAGACGATTTGACATCGAACGATAAACAAGGGATCGCAAACTCTCTCGGCGGGTCCATCGGCGGGTCATTTATTGCAGGGTTTACGAATACTCTTCTGTCCGGAATGATGATGGACTTCCTTCGGTCGAACAATATCAATATGGTGAGCACGGTAGAGTTCAGGTACTCCGGCACATCGCCGGACTTGCGCCTCAGCGGAGTGATCGGCAACGCATTTTGGTCTTTTGGCGGGAAAGTGTTCAACGATATCAACAACGCGAACGTCAGCTTACAGTGGTCTCTCGGGTCTATTGTCCAGAACGAAAGCCTCCGCAATTTCATGTTCGAAGTAGACCGCAAAGCCGACCCTCTCGAAACGAGCGATTTGCGCCGTCCTACAAGCGGCGCTCGGATTTACTACAAATTTGCCTTTTAATCGGATTACAAATGGGAAAAAAAATTACGGGCGCATCGTTGGAACAGCGCGCCGCGGAATTCTTCGATGCTCATCCTCATGAGGGTTTTAGATCGAGACAGGTTGCGAAGCGCCTGAGCATCAAAGATGAAAAAGAATTTCAATCGCTGCGCGATGTGCTGCACATGATGGTGGACAAGAAAACCCTGTCCTACGGACGCAAAAATGGATATTCGCGCAATTCCCAAGCGCGCACCGTGCGCGGCATCCTCTCGATGAGCAAGCAGGGATACGGTTTTGTGTCGACGCCCGGGTCCGAATTCGGCGAAATCTTCATCGGTCCGAACTCGCTCGGCACCGCATTGGACGGGGATACCGTCGACGTCTCCCCGTTCGCAGTCCGGCGCGGCAGCGCTCAGGATGGGAAAAAGATCGAGGGGGAGATCATCCGCGTCCTGTCGCGCAGTCACACGGAATTTGTAGGGACGCTTGCACAGAGCAAGAATTTCTTTTTTGTTGAAGTTGACGACCGGAAAATCCCGCGCGACATCTATGTGGCACAGGAGCATCTCCACGGAGCGGTCCCGGGCGATAAAGTCGTTGTCGCTTTCGAATCATGGGACGACGATCTCCGGAATCCCGAAGGGAGAATTATTGAGATCATAGGCCGCTCGGGCGATTCGAGCGCCGAAGTCGCTTCGGTCATAAAAGCCTTTCGGCTTCCGACATCATTTCCGAGGGATGTAGAATCGTACGCCGCAAATGTTCCCGCGGCTATCCCGCAAGAAGAGATCGTGCGTCGGAGAGATCTTCGTTCTCTGGCATCCTTCACGATCGACCCTTATGACGCAAAGGATTTTGACGACGCCATCTCGGTTGAAGTGTTAACGGACAAGACGGTCCGCATCGGGGTCCATATTGCGGACGTGAGCGCGTATGTGAAAGAAGGGACGGTGCTCGACCGCGAAGCGTTCGCGCGCGGCACGAGCGTATACCTTGCGAACCAGGTCGTCCCGATGCTTCCGGAGAAATTGTCGAACGACCTCTGCAGCCTTAAACCCAACGTCGACCGCCTGACATTCTCATGCATCATGGACGTCTCGGAGAAGGGAAAGGTTGCTCGCTATGAAATTGTCCGGAGCATCATCAACTCCAAAAGACGTTTCACGTATGAAGAAGTTGAAGAAATTTTGAAGTCGGGAAAAGGGCCGCATGCGGAGGCGCTGACGACGGCATGGGAGCTGGCACAACGCCTTAAAGCGAAACGAATGAAGAACGGCAGCATCGATTTCGATTCGCCCGAAGCGAAGTTCAAATACGATGAGCATGGGAAGCCGGTTGAGGTGATGATCAAAAGCCGGTTGATGAGTCACCAGCTTGTCGAAGAATGTATGCTGCTTGCAAATCAAACCGTCGCGACGCACATCGGCAAGCCCCAGAAAGAAACGGACATTCAGCCTTTCATCTACCGAATTCATGACTCGCCCGATGTGGAAAAGCTCCGGGAGTTGGCGGTTTTTGTCAAGAAGTTCGGCCACACGTTAAACGTCGGGGGTTCCGTCTCGTCAAAAGAATTGCAGAAATTGTTGAACGACGTAAAAGGAACGCCCGAAGAAAATGTCATTAACGAAGTTGCCTTGCGGGCGATGGCGAAGGCGGTATATTCGGAAAAAAATATCGGACATTACGGGCTCGCGTTCGACTATTATACACACTTTACCTCTCCTATCCGCCGGTATCCCGACCTCGCCGTCCATCGCATGCTCGACGAATATGCAAAAGGCATGCCGCACGCACGGCGCGAGCACTACATCGCCGAACTTCCCCATATTTGTAAATGGTCTTCCGACAGGGAACGCGTCGCGATGGAAGCTGAGCGCGCTTCGGTGAAAGTAATGCAAGCTGAGTACATGAAACAGCATGTCGGCGACGAGTTTGAAGGAGTGATTTCAGGGGTCACGAACTACGGGATGTATATCGAGATCAACGACCTCCTTGTGGAAGGAATGATCCATGTCCGCAACATCGGCGACGATTACTACGAACACGACGAGAAGCATTATTCGCTGGTGGGACGGCGGACCGGACGGCGCTACCGGCTCGGCGATGCGATCGTTGTGAAGGTCGTAAAGGTCAATGTCGAAAAGAGGGAAATTGATTTTGCCTGCGTCGAAGAAGGCGCGGCTCCTGTGAAAAGGAAGCGGCGGGGACGTTAGGAATCTTTCGCCTGTGTGACACGTTGTACAAAAAGGTTAAAGTGTAAAGTGCAAAATTAAAAATTGTCCATACGTTCATTTTGAATTTTACATCGTACTTGCCACTTTTAACTCTCTATCTGAGGACTCTATGAGGTTGCGTTTTCTGACCGTTGGGTTTTTGATCGCGGTGGGGCTATCGAACGTTGTGGCTCAAGAAGCGGATTTTGGGGAAAACAAAGTTCAGTACAAGAAATTCAATTGGTCGTACATCCAGACGAGCCATTTCGATATCTATTTCAGCCAGGGGGGAGAATACCTTGCGGACTTCACGGCCGCCGCGGCTGAATCCGCCTACACGATGATCACGAAAAGCTTCCGGTATCAGACCAACAACCGGATTCCGATCATGGTGTACAACTCTCACAATGATTTTCAGCAGACGAACGTCCTCTCGGAGTACCTCGAGGAAGGGACCGGCGGCGTCACCGAGCTTTTCAAGAACCGCATGGTAATTCCGTTCGAGGGCAATTATCGGATGTTCCGGCACGTCATCCATCATGAAATGGTCCACGCCATTTTTAACGACATGTTCTACGGCGGATCGATCCAGTCGATCATTTCGAACAACATCCGGCTTCAGCTCCCCATGTGGTTCAACGAAGGAATGGCGGAATATCAATCGTTGGGGTGGGACAATAATTCAGACATGTTCATGCGCGATGCAACGATCCACACGTATCTCCCCCCGATCGATTATCTCAGCGGATACTTCGCATATCGCGGCGGACAGTCTGTGTGGAATTATATCGCTGACAAGTACGGCGATCAAAAAATTGCCGAAATCCTCAATCGCATCAAAGGGACCCGCAGCATCGAGCAGGGTTTCAAAAGCGCTCTCGGCCTCAGCATCTCCGAACTGAGCGATCGTTGGCAAAAGGAACAGAAAGTGATGTACTGGCCGGATATTGCGAAGCGGGAAGACCCCGCCGATTTTGCAACGCGGATCACGAACCATGCGAAGGAATCGAATTTCTATAACACGAGCCCTTCGATCTCGCCGCAAGGCGACAAGATCGCCTTTATCTCCGACCGAGACGATTACTTTGACGTGTTCATCATTTCGACGATCGATAATAAGGTCACTAAGCTTGTCGACGGATATAGCACGAAAAATTTTGAAGAGTTACACCTTCTCACGCCGGGCATTACCTGGTCCCCCGACGGAAAGAAGATCGCTCTTGCCGTCAAAAGCGGCGATGCCGATGCCATTTTCATCGTCGATGTCGAGACGGGGAAGCAAGAGAAATTAGAATTCAAGCTGGACGGAATTTTTTCGGTCGATTGGTCGCCGAAGGGCGATAAACTCGCATTCGTCGGCGACAACACGAAGCAGTCGGATATCTACGTGTACGACCTCGCGACGAAAGACCTCACCAATCTCACAGACGACGTTTTTTCCGACTCGGATCCGCACTGGTCGCCCGACGGGAAGACGGTCTATTTTGTTTCCGACAGGAGAGATTACGTTCGGCGCGATGAAATATCTCGTAACTTCAAAATGTGGAAGTTCGATTATTCGCAGCTGGATATCTACTCTATGAATATCGAGACGTCGGAGATGAAACGCATCACCGATTATCCTAAAAGCGATGAGACCTCTCCCGTTATTTCTCCCGACGGAACAAAAATGCTCTATGTGTCTGACCGGAACGGGATCGGAAACATTTACGAACGCGACCTCGCCACCGGTGCTGACCGGCCGATCACCAACTCGATAAGCGGCGTCTTCCAACTCTCCCTTTCTGCCGATGGGAACAAGCTCTCTTTCGCTGCATTCGAAAACGGAGGGTTCGATATATTTCTTATGAAAGCGCCGTTTGAGAAGAAGCTTGATGTCGCGACACTCGAGCCGACAGAGTACCTGAAACGCGAACAGCAGCTCGTTCAAAAAACGCAGACCCCCGCCGGGGCAGAGACAGGCAAAGATTCGACGCTCCTTGCGGACTCCGAATCGGGAAAAGACACGACGGGAGTTTACGGAGATAAGGTGCGCATCGATTTTCATAACTATGTTTTTTCTGACGAACAAACGAAAGAGAAACCTGCTCCGCCGGCGGCAACGTCGAGCGAGAGTCAGCTTGACACAAGCCTCTATCTCGATGCGAACGGCGACTATAAGGTCAACAAGTACAAGCTCAATTTTTCGCCGGACATTATTTACGGCAATGCGGCATACAGCACGTTCTACGGCGTTCAGGGAACGACGATGATGGCTTTCAGCGATATGCTGGGCGACCACCAGATCTATTTTCTGACGAATCTTTTACTCGACCTCAAGAACAGTGATTACGTTCTTGCGTACTATTATCTCCCTTTAAAGATCGACTACGGTATCCAGGGGTACCACAGTGCGCGTTTCCTCTATCTGTACGATTACAACGGCGATCTCGCCCTTTATCGTTTTACGACATGGGGCGTCGCGACCTCCGCTTCCGACCCGCTCGATAAATTCAACCGCTTCGATTTCGGACTCAGCTGGTTGAACCTCGCGCGCGAGAACCTCGACTACCCGGACGAGCCGGCGCAACGACGTACATTATTGATGCCGACACTGGACTTTGTCCATGATAACTCGCTCTGGGGCTACACAGCGCCTAATAACGGGACAAGATACAATATCAGCGCGATGATCAGTCCCTCCATTTCGTCGGGTTCGGAGGGGCTCGATTTTCAGACGTTCACTCTCGATTACCGGACGTATGAAAAATTCTGGAAGGACTATTCGTTTGTCATCCGATGGGCCGGGGGTTTAAGCATGGGCAGGAACCCTCAAAGATTCTTTATCGGCGGGACAGATGGTTGGATCAACCGCGAATTTGCGAATAACGACATTCCAATCCAAAATGTGGAAGACTATGCGTTCCTTTCTCCGGCGCTGCCGTTGCGCGGCTTCGACTATAACGAGAAAAATGGGACAAAGTATGGATTGATGAATTACGAACTTCGCTTCCCGCTCATTCGTTATCTCGTAACGGGGGGAGTGCCGCTCGCATTGGAAAATATCACCGGTGCTACGTTTATCGATGTTGGATCTTCGTGGACGGATAATAAGGCATTTCGCTTCTTCGAGAAAGATCCGGATGGAAATACGGTTGCCGAGGATCTGCTCATGGGCACAGGTTTTGGCGCGCGACTGATTTTGTTCGGTCTTCCGCTAAAGTTCGATGTCGCATGGGCGTTCGACGGTCAAAGCTTTTCGATCCCCAAATATTACATTTCACTCGGTCAAGATTTTTAGGGGGAGCCGATTGGCCCGCCTCTTCTCCGATTTTAGGTTTATTGCAGGAAGGGGATAATCGAATCTCGTAAACTCATCTCTATTTCATTTCTCGCATGAAGAGGTAGAGTTGTGTTCTTTAGCTTTATAATCTCCCCTCAAATTTCTGATCCATGAAATAATGACGCTATGAAAGCAATTTGCATTCATGGACTAGGCGGTCCTGAAGTTCTCCATTATGAAGACGTCGCCGTGCCTCAGCCCGGCCCAGGAGAAGCGAGGGTGAAGATGGAAGCCGTCGGCGTAAATTTTATCGACGTCTATTTTCGTAAAGGGCTGTACAACGGATCGCTGCCGATGGTTTTAGGCCAGGAGGGGGCCGGTGTTGTGGATGCCGTGGGAACGGGTGTGAGAGAGGTCCGCGTCGGGGATCGAGTGGCGTTTGCTCCATGGAAAGATTCGTACGCAGAATTTGTGTCGATCCCCGCTTCAAGGCTGGTGCCGGTGCCGGACAACGTCAACACCCAACAAGCAGCTGCGGCAATTTTGCAAGGTCTCACCGCTCATTACCTCAGTCATAGTACTTACCCTATCCAAAAAGGGGATACAGTTCTCGTCCATGCCGCGGCAGGAGGAACAGGCGCCCTTCTTGTGCAGATTGCAAAGATGAAAGGGGCGCATGTCATCGGGACAGTTTCGAACGACATAAAAGAACGCGAAGCGCGCTCGCTTGGAGCGGATGACGTGATTGTCTACACGCAGGTCGACTTTGCAGAGGAGGTCAAAAGGATCACGTCGGGTAAAGGAGTGAAGGTAGTGTATGACTCTGTGGGGATCGACACGTTTGAGAAAAGTTTGAGCTCGCTCAAGCCGCGGGGGTATATGGTCTTGTTCGGGCAGTCGAGCGGTAGAGTGCAGCCGTTTGATCCGCAAGTACTCAACGCAAAAGGATCGCTCTTTCTTACACGGCCAACGCTCGCCCACTATGTCGCGACGCGAGAAGAATTGCTTCACCGCTCTAAGGATCTGTTCGACTGGATCGGAGAAGGGAAACTAAAGATCCGCATCGGCCGAAAATTTCCGCTGGCTCAAGCGGCCGAAGCACACAACTATTTGGAAGGACGGAAAGCACTGGGGAAACTGCTGCTCATTCCTTAACCTTTATCTCTTATTTCCTGCCTTTCAATTTCTTTTCTCCAATACAAATAGAACGGAATTCCCGCCAACAGCAAAAATAACCCCACCATCGAATCGGCTGTTTGTTCGACAATGGTATTGTAGACAAACCAGGTTGCGACGACGATAAAAGCGATCGGAATGTATGGATACCCGGGAACTCTATACGGCCGCGGAGTGTCGGGCATCTTTTTTCTCAGTATAAAAACCGCAAAAGCTCCCAACGCATAAAATATCCATCCTGCAAAAATAACGTAAGTGAAGATCTGATCGTACGTTCCGGTCAGGGTCAGGATCGACGCCCAGACTCCTTGAACAAGAAGCGACCTCCCGGGAGTCCTAAAGCGAGGGTGGATTTTTCCGAGGCTTCGGAAAAAGAGTCTGTCTTTCGCCATCGCGAAATACACGCGGGCAGTGGTCATGGAAGTGGCGTTGACGGTGCCGAATGTCGAGACCATCACGATCGCTGAGATGATCGCGCCGCCATAGCCGTGAAAAATTCTTTCCATGACATCCGCGGCGACGAGCTTTGACGTTGCAATCTCCCCGATCGGAAGGATGTACAGGTATGCGAGGTTTGTCGCGACGTATATCAGAATGATGGCAACGGTCCCGACAACCAGCGCGATGGGGATATTTTTTTTTGGATCCTTGACCTCGCCCGCGAGATAGGTAAGACTGTTCCATCCGTCGTACGACCACAATGTCGCGATCATCGCTACGCCAATTGCGCTGAGCACCGCTCCAGATGCAGGGGCTCCCCATAACGGAAAGAAATGATCAACACTTCCGTGTCCTACCGTAAAAGCAAGCACAACGATGCCGCCGATGGCCAGCACTTTCATGAACGTGAGGACGTCCTGCACCAAACCGCCAAATTGAACGCCGAAATAGTTTACCACTGCGAGAATGAGGATCGCAGAGATCGCGACCATGCTCACGCCTATATCTTTCAACGGACAGATGTTACCGATGAGAGGGAGCTTCCATGCTTCGAGCGCGGGGCTGAAATGAGGGAGGTTGATGAAATATCCCGAGTATCGTCCAAATGCCACTGCAATGGCGGCGATCGATCCGGTCTGATACACGATGAAGGTGGTCCAGCCATAGAGAAAGCCGGTGAGATCGCCGTACGTAACGCGGAAGAAAATATATTGCCCGCCGGCGTCGGGGATCATGCCCGCAATCTCCGCATTGGTCAATGCTCCCGCGAGCGTGAGAATGCCCGTCAAAATCCATACGAAGATCATGATCCCCGGAATCTGAACCGTCGCGGCAATGCTCTGCGGCGTCAGAAATATTCCGGACCCGATGACCGACCCGATGACGACCATAATTGCCGACGTAAGGCCCAGGCGCCGGGCCAAGGTCGGTTCGGTTTCAACAGAATCCGCTGTCGTCATCGAAAGTTGGGGGAGTGGCAAAAGGAAATTGCGTTCAGATGAAAATAGAGAATAGAGGAAGAAGAAGCAATAAGAAATTCACCCTAAAGCCCGCAGCAAGAATTTAGTTTTTTTCCGCGCGAAGAAATCGCGCCAGGTCGAGCTCAAACTTCAGAGCATTGATCTGGCGGGCGAGGATCACGACGATACCTGCGGTGATAGTTTCCGTTGTGCCGAGCAAGGCCAGAACCCACCCGTTGTGTACGAAATGCGGAAATCCCACGAACACCGTCATTGAAATGAGCGGCGATAAGACGCCTCCAACGAAGAGACCCAATCGAGCGGGGTTCGTAAAATCTTGTCTCAAGGCAAGCGCCCAACGTTTTAGACCATCGGACGCCTCGAGCTTGCCATCGCGGACGAGATCATCGATGCAATGTTTGTACATCCTCACACTTTGAAAAGCGGTCGTCAACGAAAGAGCGACAGCCGAAATGCCGAACAATGCGCCAGCCCACGAGAACTTTCCCATGCCGATGAGCGCATCTACCTGGAATGCGCCGAACGATGCGAGGAGGAAGACAGGAATCAGGAGCTTCGACCGGGAGATGAGTTGACTCCATGTGAAGCCGGAACCGCGCAACGCAAACAACTCTGCCGTTTCCGCAAGGACGTCGTCCGTCGAAGCGGCAAACACTTTGCCAAACCCGTGCGTGATGTGCTCGAGGATGTGCGTGATCGGGCCGATGACCAACAGCGCCTTGATAATTGCCTGCGCGGTCGCGGTGCGCGTATCGGCATTGTCGAATGTCATCCGGCCGATGACATGACGCATGACGATCGGTGAGATGGTCTCGTTGAGGTCTTCGATAAGTTCTCGGTCGGATTCAGTGGCACCGAGATTCCCGTCGTCGACGAGGACGAATTTTTTGAAGTCGAGTCGATGCGCGAGAATAACCGCAATTTCCTCGTCGAGGTCGACATTTTCCTTTGCCGCCAGTTCATGCTCTTGAGGAAGGATGAGAGGTTTCACCTGCGAGCGCAGGAGCTGCGGCAGCCATGTGATGATCGTGCGGTGCTGGCTCAGGACCGAGAGGCTGTTGATAGCACTGAGGACTCGCTCGGGAGTTTTCTCCACCGTGCGAATGCCAATGGCTTTGCCGCTCTTGAAGACCTTTGCTATGCGGGACCCAAGAGATGGGTTTTTTCTAAGGGCGAAGCGGAGTTCTTTCGGCAGGTGTTGAGGAAAATCGAGCTCCTCCAGCAAAGAAACGACCTTCAGGTTATAGAGCCCGATAGGAGGATTCTTTTGAAACCGGAGAAGCTGTGCAATGAACGACGGAAGTTTCAGCGATTGGAACCGACGTGTAAATTCCATTGTCCAAGATGATTTTAGAAAAATATAGAAAGAACTCTCTCGACTAGCAATGAACGCAGGTTTTTTTATTCCTGATTATTTTGTAGCAACAAAAAACCCCGGCTCTGTAGCAAGGCGGGGTTCTTTGTTGTATGATGCAAAGAATATGAAGACGATTTATTTCTTGTCGTCCATCTTCATGTCGTCTTTCTTCATATCATCTTTCTTCATCGTGTCTTTCTTCATCATTTTCTTTGATTTCTTTGCCATCTTGGCTTTCTTCGCCGGCTTTGCCTTCTTTGCCATCTTAGATTTCTTCGCCATCTTTGTCTTCTTTGTCGTCTTGGCTTTCTTCTTCATCTCCATTTTCTTTTCCGGCATTTTGCTCATCTCTTGGGGTTTCGCCGAATCTTGGGCGAGGGAGAGTGAGAAGGCAAAGGCGAGAGCCAGCAACAGGCTGACGAGACGTTTCATTGAACAACCGCTCCTTTCAAAAAAGTGTTGATAGGTTTGTAATTTGGCTGAAATTCGATCTGATTGGGATTATCGTAGGGCTTAACTTATGGTTTTGCGTTTTCATTGTCAAGTGAAAAACACTTAATGATGGAGAATCGGTAGTAAAACGGTGAAAATGCTTCCGCGGTTGATTTCACTTTGGACCGTCACTTTACCGCCATGTGTTTCAGTAATCCATTGAGCGATCGAGAGCCCTAATCCCGACCCACCCATCTCACGTGAACGTCCTTTATCAACTCTATAAAAACGGTCGAAAATTTTGGATTGGTCCTCGACGGGTATTCCTATACCATTATCCTTAACAATAATTTTTGCTGAACCGTTCTCCCGTATGAGCGATAACGACACGGTCCCGTGTTCGGGGGTATATTTGATGGCGTTGTCGAGGAGGTTCAGCACCAACTGACGAAGGCGAACCCCGTCCCCCAAAACGGATAGGTTTTCAACTTTTTCGAGGCCGACATGGATGTGCTTTTTCTCCGCGAGCACTTCGCCGTCTTCGTGCAGTTCTTTGATGATGGGGGCGAGAGAGACTTCTTCGAACGTGAATGTGGATTTCCCGACATCTCCTTTTGCCAGCAAGAGCAAGTTTTCGATGATCGAAGACATGCGGAGAATTTCGTGAAGTGTGCTGGAAAGTATCCGACGATATTGGTCGTTCGATTGCTTCGAGCGCAGGGCGAGCTCGAGCTCTCCGCGCATGATCGTCAGCGGTGTGCGCAGTTCGTGGGATGCGTCGACCGAAAACTGTTTGATTTTATCGAACGAGCCTTGGAGTCGCCCGATCATATCGTTGAACGTCGATATCAATCTGCCGATCTCATCGTCGACGTCCACCGAGACGATGCGACGGTCCAAGTTTTGAGCCGTGATGTCGCGCGCAGTCTTCGTGATCTTGTCGACGGGTTTGAGCGATTTGTTTGCAAGGAACCAGCCGCCGAGCACGGAGAGGATAATAGCGACCGGAACGAGGATAATAAAGATCGAAAAGAGATTCCCGAGCACTTCGCTGATTTCTGCCTCGGGGTAAGCGACGTAAATTTTTGCGAAGGCGTTTTGCGTCACGGCAAGGCGCAACGGTTGCCCCTGTGCATCATAAATTGTCACGAGCTTCGTCGTGTTGAACGGAATGTCCTCGAAAACGATGTCTTCCTTACCGAGGCTGTACGATTTGTAAAGAATGTCCCCGTTGCGGTCGCGGATTTGGATGATTTGTTTCTTCGGGCTCAAGAGCGTGTGCTCGTAGATCTGATTCCATATCTGGTCGAATTCAGTCGAATCGTCCTGTGTCACCTCCACCTCATGAGAGCGTTTAACTTTTTTCTCCTGCTTTTTTGCCGACGCAAGGGGAACGGTCCGTTGACGTTTCAATTTGACCTTTCGCGCCTGCGGCTCGATGAAGTTTTTCAGCCATACCACCTCGTTGCGCAGCGAATAATCCAGGTTCGACAGGAGATTGGCTTTCGTGTAAAAATATGCCGTGAGGCCGAAGCCGAAGAGGGTCACGCCGAGAATGAGCGTGTACCAGGCGGTAAGCTTCAATCGGATGGAATGGAGGAACTTCATGTCAGTTGGCCTTCATCACGTAGCCCACGCCGCGCACGGTGTGGATGAGTTTTTTCTCGCGGCCGCCGTCGATCTTGCTGCGAAGATGGTTGATATAGACGTCGATGATGTTCGTCCCGGTATCGAAGTTGTAGTTCCAGATGTGTTCCGAGATGATGATACGGCTCAGCACTTTGTTCGTGTTCCGCATGAAGTATTCGAGAAGTGTGTACTCTTTCGCCGTCAGCTCGATCGTTTTCTCTCCTCGCATGGCTTTGTGCGAAACAAGGTCGAGGTGTAGATCTCCGACAGTGAGCGAGGTCGTTTTCTCGGAACCGCCCCGCCGAAGCAACGACCGGACGCGTGCAAGCAGCTCTGCGATCGCAAACGGTTTGACGAGATAATCATCGGCTCCTGAATCGAGTCCTTTGACTTTGTCTTCCACGGAGCCTTTTGCCGTGATCATGAGGACGGGAGCGGAGATGCGCTTCATGCGGAGTTCTTTGAGCAGCGTCAGACCATCCTTCTTTGGCATGAGGATGTCGAGAATGATGAGATCGAAGGCGTGTTCAATTGCCAACTCCTTGCCCTTCTCTCCGTCGAATGCAAGGTCGACGCTGAAATTGTCCTCCTCCAATCCCTTCTTGATGATTGCGCTTACTTTCTTTTCGTCTTCAACAACCAAGATTTTCATCACGCTTCTTTTTCCTCCAAATCAACGGTACAATATTAAAACAGTTTACATCGATTTGCAACTCATTCGGTTCCATTATGTCAAACCTCACGTACGCTATCGAGGTTTTCTCGGATTCCACGATATCATTGTTCCAATCTTACAATCTTGTAATAATGCAATATTGCGAGATTACAAAATTGCAAGATTTTAAGCCCACACCTCCCTAATACAATTTTTTGGAAAAGTTGGGCGATTTCTCTATATTCATTTACGAAATCATGAAAAGATTCTTTCCCATAATTCTCGTTCTCCTCGGTCTCCAAAGCTGGTCGTGCGGACTTCTCCAAACGGTTGCCGTAAAATCGACGACCGGAATCCTTGACGAAGGGATGGCCGCAATCTATGAAGAGTCCGACCTTCAACTCGCCGAGCAAGCAATCGCCTCCGACCTTAAACTTCTTGAAGCGCTCCATAAATCAGACCCCTCCAACGATCATCTCCTCATCATGCTCACGCAGGCATACGCAGGATACGCGCTGGGTTTCGTTGAAGACCAAGATCCGGAACGGGCTAAACTTTTTTATGCCCGTGCGCGCGATTACGGGTTGGAAGTCCTGAGGGAAAATAAAACCTTCTCCGATGATTTCGACGAAGGTCCGGCAACCTTCGTGAAGGGAGTCGAATCGCTTTCCGACGACGATGTGCCCGCTCTTTTTTGGACCGCTAACGCATGGGGCAATCTCATCAACCTCAGCATCTCGGACCCTGACGTCGTTGCCGATCTCTATAAAGTGAATGCAATGATGGATTTTGTTTTACGGCACGACGAAAAATTCTTCTACGGCGGGGCACATCTCTATTTTGGCGCAATCCTCGCGACAACGCCGAAAGCGTTAGGAGGGGATCCCGAAAAAGCAAAAGAACATTTCGAAAGATGCCTTACGATCGGAGATCACAAGTTGCTCCTCCCGTATGTCTACTACGCAAAAACCTATGCTGTACAGGTACAGAATAAAAAGCTTTTTGAATCACTGCTGACGACCGTGGATACAACGTCGATCGACGTGCTTCCCGAACAAAGGCTGATCAACGCTATCGCCAAACGGAAAGCGAAAGCCCTTCTAGCAAAAACTTCGGAATATTTCTAACCCAGTGATACCATGACCCAAAGGATTTTATGCTAAAGACATTTGTCATATCGGCACTTTTCATTATTTTTTCTCTCCCGATTTTCGGGCAAGAGTATACGATAAAATTCGCGACGCTTGCCCCGGAAGGGAGCACGTGGTTGAATGTCATGAGAGAGTACGACCAGGCAATCCGGAAGGAAAGCGGGGGAAGGATGGGTTTCAAAATCTATGCAGGAAGCGTCGCTGGGGATGAACAGGACGTTCTGCGAAAAATTCGACTCGGCCAGTACCACAGCGCCGGCTTTACCGGCGTCGGGATGGGAAAGATAGCGCCGATGGTTCGTATCCTCGACGCGCCGTTCTTTTTTAAAAACCATGATGAAGTAGATTATGTGCTCGCAAAGTACGACTCGGTTTTTCGCAAAGCGTTCGAGGACAATGGGTTTGTTCTTCTCGGCTGGGCAGAGGTCGGCTACGTCTATGTGTTTACCAACAAGCCGATCACGAAAGTAAGCGACCTCGACGGGGTAAAAATGTGGATGTGGGAAGGAGACCCTGTTGCCGAAGCGACATTTCAGGCGCTCGATGTTAAACCCATACCCCTCTCGATCACGGACGTTCTCACGTCGCTGCAAACCGGATTAGTGAACGGCATTTATGCTTCGCCGCTGGCAGCAGTGTCGCTCCAATGGTTTACTGCAGTGAAATATATGATGGATGTGCCGCTTACGAATTCGGCCGGCGCGGTGCTGATTTCAAAAAGAGAATACGAGAGCCTTCCGGCCGATTTGCAGGAGATTCTCTCGCGGAACGGCTCCATCTACATGAAAAAGCTCACGCAGCTCAGCAGGCAGGATAACGACAAGTCCCTTCAAGTCCTCAAAAAAAATAAAATTATCTTCACACAACCGGCATCGCAGCAGGAATACGAGCGCTACGAAGAAATCGGGAAAAAAGCGCGCGCCCTAATGGCCGGCAAACTGTATTCCCAGGAATTTCTAAACAGCGTCGAACGCACGCTCGCCGATTACCGCGCTTCGCATAAAGGATCCCGGTGAAACTCCTCGCACTCATCGATAACGGGATCGCGAAGATCGCCGGATGGATCCTCGTCGCAGTTCTCAGTCTCATGATCATCATGTCGTTCGGCCAGGTGCTGCTCCGGAATTTCTTCGGCACAAGCATCGAATGGGGAGATATTCTCCTGCGTCATCTTGTCCTGTGGCTCGGATTCCTCGGCGCAACGATCGCAACGGGAGAAGAGCGACACATTAAAGTCGATTTCCTCGCAAAGTTCATCCCTCCAAAACTCCAAAAGATATTCGCCATTCTTACCTCCTTGTTTGCGGCCCTCGTCTGCTATTTTCTCCTGCGAGCGGGAATGGTGTTCATCGACGTCGGTATCGACCCGAAGAGTATCCTTTTCCTCAACATTCCGATCTGGTATTTCGTCGTCATTATTCCCGTAGGCTATGGACTCATGGCGTTCCGGTTTTTCGTCATCGCCGTTCAGTGGTCAGTTGAGATCTCGCAAGGCAATTGGACGATAAAAGCGGGAGGACAACCGTGATCGTTCTTCTCGTTCTCCTTCTCCTTGCGTTCATGCTCTTTGGCGCGCCGCTGTTCTCCATCATCGGTTCTATCGCGCTCGTCGGATTTTCTTCGCAGGATATCGACACGGCAGCGATCATCGCAGAGATGTACCGGCTCGCCAGCCAACCGGTGCTCCTCGCCATCCCGCTGTTCACGTTTGCCGGATACGTGCTTGCAGAGAGCAGGACGCCGAAACGTCTTGTCGAATTGACGCAGTCGCTCATCGGCTGGATGCCCGGCGGACTCGCGATTGTGGTCCTCGCTGCCTGCGCAATTTTCACCGCGTTTACCGGCGGTTCGGGAATTACTATCGTTGCGCTCGGCGGTCTCGTATACCCCGTCCTCATTTCCGAAAAATATTCCGAAGATTTTGCACTCGGTCTTGTTACGACGTCCGGCAGTCTCGGTCTCCTTTTTCCCCCCAGTCTTCCGATCATTCTTTACGGCATCGTCTCTGAAGTTTCGATCAGCCAGCTTTTTTTGGCCGGTATACTGCCGGGAATTTTGTTGGTTGTTATCCTTTCAGTGTACAGCGTTCGTCAGGGAGTCTCGACGCACGTGCAACGCCATCCCTTCGAACTTCCTCGCGTCTGGAAAGCGGTGAATGGTTCGGCATGGGAAATTCCGCTTCCCTTCCTTGTCATCGGAGGAATTTATGGAGGGATTTTTACCGCGACCGAAGCGGCCGCCGTAACGGCGTTCTATGTTCTTGTCGTTGAAGTCTTTATTTACAGAGATCTGAAATTGTTCACGGATGTTCCGCGAGTCATGAAAGAAAGTATGGTTCTCGTTGGCGCTATCCTCATGATCCTCGCGACGGCGATGGGCTTGACGAGTTTTCTCATCGACCAGCAGGTCCCGCAAAGGTTGTTCGAGTTGATCAGCGCCGTCATCAGCAGCAAGCTCATTTTTCTCGTCGTGCTGAATATTTTTCTCATCATCGTCGGAATGATGATGGATATTTTCTCGGCGATCATTGTCGTCGTGCCTCTCATCATCCCCATCGCAAAACAATACGGCGTCGATCCGATCCACCTCGGGATCATCTTCCTTGCCAACCTCGAAATCGGGTACCTCACTCCTCCCGTCGGACTGAATCTTTTTATTTCAAGCTTCCGGTTTGAAAAGTCGATTGGAAAAGTGACTCTTGCAACGCTTCCGTTCATCGTGATTCTTCTCTGTGCCCTTCTCGCAATCACGTACATTCCGGAACTAAGCCTCGGCCTTGTTCACTGGATGGGAGCGGCCCCGCCGTAGAACCGATTAACTAGAGAATCTCCATCGGGCACGTCGAACGTCTGATTAAAAGGGGGCCCTTCAAATACATTCATCCACATCTCATCATCATCCACAAGGGGGAATTCATGAGATCACAAACAGCAATTATCCGCAACAGCCTCATTGAAAACAGAATCTTTCTGATTCGAGGCCATAAAGTAATGCTCGGTGTAGATCTTGCCGGGATGTACCAGGTCGAGACCCGATCTCTGAATCAGGCGGTGAAACGAAACCTGTTTAGATTCCCGCCCGACTTTATGTTCCGGCTGTCGAAACATGAAGCCGATCTTCTGGTATCACAAAATGTGATACCACATCGAAAATACTATGGCGGTTCTTTGCCATACGCCTTCACGGAACAGGGTGTAGCGATGCTGTCGACAGTATTGCGAAGCAAGCGGGCGATTCGCGTGAACATCGGAATTATGCGGGCGTTCGTAAAACTCCGGGAGCTTCTTTCGACTCATAAAGAGCTTACCTTGAAATTGAGCCAGCTTGAAATGAAAGTCGAGAGTCATGACAAAGAAATAAGAAAGATCTTCCAAGCGATACGGCAATTAATGATTGAACCGGAGAAACCTAAACGGCAGATGGGGTTCTGAGGGTCAAGAGTTGATGCGGAGTTGAACGAAGTTAGAATGTCGGAATGCTGCACCATAGATTATCTTGCTATTCCATCTCTCCCGCATTCCGCAAAATAATTATCAGCTTCCTGCGTCCATTGAATCTTCCGCTGCATTCTTCTATATTTACACAATGGCAAAGGTGCTTACCAAATATGTGTGTCAATCGTGCGGATACGTTTCGCCGCGCTGGACGGGCAAATGTCCCAACTGCAGCGAGTGGAATACGTTTGTCGAGGAAGCTCCCACACCGGCGAAAATCGCGCGCAAGTCCGGAGGTGTCGCATCGAAACTCGAACCCGTGTCGTTGAAAGATGTCGATGGTTTTGAGGACGTGCGCTTTAAAACAGGCATTGCAGAATTTGACCGAGTGCTCGGCGGCGGGATTGTTGCCGGCTCAGTGATCCTCATCGGCGGTGATCCGGGGATCGGCAAGTCGACGCTCATGATGCAGGTTGCTTTACAGCTCAAAGGCAAAGTCGTTCTGTACATCACCGGAGAAGAATCGTTGAAGCAAATCAAGCTCCGCGCCGAGCGATTGGGGACGGCCTCCGATTCGGTCTTGCTGCTTCCTGAAACAAATTTAGAATTGATCTCCGAAGTCATCGAGCGGGGAAATCCCGATATGGTCATTGTCGATTCGATCCAGACGATGTTTCGCCCGGATCTCGAGAGCGCCCCGGGGAGCGTCGGTCAGGTCCGTGAATCGACCGCAATGTTGACCCGTATCGCAAAAGCAAAAAGCATTCCGCTGATTCTCATCGGTCACGTGACCAAAGAAGGAATTCTTGCGGGACCCCGCGTCATTGAGCATATGGTCGACACGGTTCTGCAATTTGAGGGCGAGCGGCATTATTCGTACCGCATTCTGCGTGCAGCGAAGAATCGCTTTGGGTCGACGAATGAGATCGGTATCTTCGAAATGCGCGACGACGGCATGCATGAGGTCAAAAATCCGTCGGAGGTGTTTCTTTCTGAGCGAACCTACGGCGCATCCGGCGCCACGGTCGTCTCAACGCTGGAAGGAAGCCGTCCGATCCTCATAGAAGTTCAGGCGCTCGTCACGTCGACGAGCTATGGCCTTCCGCAGCGCACAGCCACGGGGTTCGACCTTCGGCGGTTACAAATGCTCCTTGCCGTGCTGGAAAAGAGAGTCGGCCTTACACTCGGTTCGCAGGATGTCTTCGTCAACATCGCCGGGGGGATCCGGATCGATGAACCCGCCGCAGACCTCGGCGTCGCATCGTCAATCGTATCTTCCCTCCGGGACGTCCCGGTCGATTCGCAGGCCGTGGCAATCGGAGAAATCGGTTTGGGGGGAGAAGTGAGAACCGTCGCCCACAGCGAGAAACGAACGCAGGAGGCGGCGAAACTCGGCTTCAAAAAAATTATTGTCCCGAAAAACAACCTTAAGCATCTAAGAAACACGAACGGGATCTCAATCGTCGGGGTGGAATCGATTAGCCAGGCGATGAAAGAACTGGTGGGATAGTGCGTGGTGCAATCGTGCTGGGTTCTTGGTTGTGAGTTTCTTACCAGCACTTTGCGTAACTCATAATTTAAAATTCATTATCAGCAGTCTTGTGTCGAAGAACCCTTTTATGAAAGAGGCCATCGAGCTTTCGCTCAGAAACATCCGCGAAGGAAAGGGCGGCCCGTTTGCGGCATTGGTTGTGAAGAACGGCACGGTCGTTGCCCGCGGCGCAAATCTCGTGACGTCGACGAACGATCCGACTGCACACGCCGAAGTCGTCGCGATCAGGGAAGCTTGCAAAGCGCTCGGCACATTCCAACTGACGGGCTGCGAGGTTTATTCAACATGCGAACCGTGCCCGATGTGCCTCGGAGCGATCTATTGGGCTCGGCCGGATAAGATTTTTTATGCGAGCACGCACATCGATGCGGCCCACATCGGTTTCGACGATCTGTTTATTTATGACGAAATTTCCCGGCCGATATCCTCAAGAAAAATTCCGATGGAACAAATGATGCGCGACGATGCCCTCATCGCGTTTGAAGAATGGCAGAAGATGCAAAATAAAATCCAGTATTAGCTCAAATTGCAAAGGGCAAAATTACACTGGAAAGTTAAAAATAAAAAAACTGACTATTGAAACCTGCCGGCTCGCTAATTTTGAATTTCATATTGTAATTTTGCCCTTTGCAATTTGAATTTTAAACTATCAATTAATAGCGGAACAGACTCGTGGAACTTCTTATCGCAACGCACAATCGTCATAAGGTAGACGAAATTTCGCACATCCTGAACTCCCCGCAGTTTTCGCTCAAGAGCGCAGACGATTTCCCCCGGCTACAGCAAACGATCGAAGATCAACCGACCCTTGAGGGCAATGCGATGAAGAAAGCGGCCGAGGCGTTCAACGCGACCGGCGTCCTTTCAATCGCGGACGATACGGGTCTTGAGTGTTACTACCTCGAATTGAGGCCCGGAGTGTTCTCGGCCCGCTACGCCGGAGACCACGCGACCTACGCCGACAATAACGAAAAGTTGCTCCGCGAATTGAAGGGAGTGCCGCCACGCCGCCGGAATGCACGCTTCAGGACGGTCATCGCGATCGTGGGAAAAGATGTTCGTAAGATTGTCGAAGGGAAAGTCGAAGGGTATATTTTAGAGGCCCCGCGAGGTATGAACGGGTTCGGTTACGACCCGCTCTTCGTGCCGCTCGGGTCCCGCATATCGTATGCGCAAATGTCAATGGAAGAAAAGAACAAGGTCAGCCATCGGGCTATGGCTGTAGCGAAGGCGGTCGATGTGCTGAGAGAAATGAAATAGCCAGCGCCGTCAATAGCTCGCCATACTTAATTTCCCCCCGATAATTTGTCCGTCTCATCCTCGGTCCAGCTTACGATTGAATCCCTGTCGGCTGACGTTAACCTGGCATCGGCATGGATATAAAGATATTGAGAGAGCGGCATCTCACTTTTCGACACCTGCTCGTAAATCTGCCCCAGCTTCAGCACTTTCTTGCTCGTCGTATAGGTTCCCCATTCCGAAAAATTGAGATGGTCCCGTCCATTTTTTACGTCGTCGGCCACAAACCAAGAAACCGGCGCAACGTAACTGTACCAAGGCCAACGGGTCTCGTTCGAATGGCAATCGAAGCACGAAGTTTTTATCAAATTCGATACCGGAGGTTTGAAATCTGCCTGGGCTTCAATCGTCATCGACGGATTAATAGGCGGGTTATCTTTTCCCGGACGTATAAATTGAATGCCAATAATGATGATCACTGCGATAGCGGCGATCCAACGGATTGTTTTATTCAATCTCTAAACTCCATTCCTCGTGCAATTTTCGAAAATTGATCTTGTGTTCTGGACCGCCAAGGCGCCAAGGGCGCAAGGAGGTTTAATAAGATTGAGACAAATGCTTTTGTATTTTTTTGCGTCTTTGCGATGAAATGCAAAACCGTCTGTCAGAGATATCGCTTCCAAGATCTATTTGTGATTCCCGCCTGCCGCTTCGAAGACGATCTTAAACTCGTCGGGAAAAGCAACCGGTCTTCCGGTGTCCAGCTTAACGAAAAGGCCTTCCTGATCCGCCTTCGCGACAACAATATGATTCACCGCAAACTCCGCCGCGAGAGTCCCTTTAACGTTTCCGACATCTTTTATCCACATTTTCCCTTCGACTGCATCGAACAGTTTTACCGCCTTTTTGTATTCGATCGTCGTCCGCATCACGACGGGGGCGACACCGTGCTCCATGAGACCGCTGAGGGGAAGATGCTTGTCGAGAAAACTGAGACGCAGATCTTCAAGCCATCGGATATAAACGATGTTGCTCACGTGGCCGGCAAAATCGATGTCGTACGTTTTCGGCCGGAATTGGAGTTCGATGCAGCCGGGGCGATGCTCATCTGGCGGCATCGAGAACCTCTTTCAAGGAATTTGAGTAAACGAGGAAATCGTCGTGAGAAAAACAGACATGAATGACGCGTTCAATTTTTGAGAACGCTGAGAGGTGCGCATGGACAGTCGTCAATGCGATCTTTGCTGCCCGCTCGACCGGAAATCCGTATGCGCCGGTACTTATGGATGGAAACGCGATAGAGAGCAGACGATGTTGAATCGCAAGCGCAAGGCTGCTTTCATAACACCGTCTCAAATATTCATCCTCATTACTGTTCCCTCCGCTCCATCTGGGGCCGACCGTGTGGATAACCCATCGCGCCTTCAGGTTATATCCTTTGGTGATCTTCGCCTCTCCGGTCTCGCAGCCGTGGAGAGTACGGCATTCCTCGAGGAGCTTTGGCCCAGCCGCGCGATGGATGGCGCCGTCCACGCCCCCACCACCCAGCAAAGAGTTGTTAGCGGCATTGACGATAGCATCGACGTCAAGCGTCGTGATATCCCCTTCGATCACAGAAATCCTATCAGCAATCATTGTGATTCACCATTTTTTAAATATGAAGAAGACGGCAGCGATGATAAACCCAAATCCGACGAGATAGTTCCATTTTAATTGTTCCTTAAGGTAAACCACCGAAAACACGCTGAACACGACAAGGGTGATCACTTCTTGAATCGTCTTAAGTTGTGCAGCGGAAAATTCGTACGAGCCGATCCGGTTGGCCGGTACCTGGAAACAATATTCAAGGAAAGCGATAAGCCAACTGACGACGACAACCTTCCACAAGGCCACCTCTCTGAATTTCAGATGTCCATACCAGGCGATCGTCATGAAGATATTGGACACGGTCAAAAGTGCGACGGTTTTCATGCGTTCCTTCTTTATTCGGGTTGAAATCTCACTAATTGTTGTGCGGGGAATATTGCAATCGACTCTATAAGATAATGAGTTTGACAATCGCTTGCAAAAACTTTAACTCAATCACGACCGCCGAACTATGAACCACGAGCCACGAAGCCGTAACTTCTCAGCCGACGTTGACTCTCCTCGACCATTTTTGTATTTTTGTTGGAATATTTCTACCCAAGGTTTATGACTCATGATTGCTAAGCTCGCCCTCGAAAACGGTACTGTGTTCACCGGAGAGAATTTTGGCGCGGAAGGCGAAATTTCCGGCGAAGTGGTTTTCAACACAAGCATCACCGGATACCAAGAAATTCTGACAGACCCGTCGTACGCGGGGCAAATCGTGACGATGACATATCCGTTAATCGGGAATTATGGCATTAACCTTCAGGATGTCGAGTCGTCGCGCCCGCAGGTTTCGGGATTCATCGTCCGCGAGTATTTCGACTTTTACAGCAATTGGCGGGCGACGTCGAGCCTTGGCGATTGGCTGAAGAAAAATAATATTATTGCGATCCAGGGGATCGACACACGCATGCTGACGAAAATGCTGCGAACCCTAGGAGCGCTTCGGGGAGTTCTCTCAACAAAGGACCTCGACGATGCAAGCCTCATCGAAAAGGCAAAAGCGTCGCCGGAAATGACCGGTCTCGACCTCGCGAAGAATGTGACGTGCAAAACAAGCTACAAATGGGATGAGATCGACCGGACACCGTACGCGCTGCCTCCGCAAACGGCAGAGACCCATCACAACGGACGGCGATTCAAAGTAGCGGTATTCGATTACGGAGTGAAGCAGAATATTCTGCGGCGCCTGACGAGCTACGGGTGCGAATTGACCGTGGTTCCGGCGTCGTACACCGCGGAAGAAATTCTGGCAATGAACCCGGACGGGATCTTTCTCTCGAACGGTCCGGGCGACCCCGACGCCGTCAAGTACGCCATCCTCAACCTCAAAAAATTAATCGGCTCGAAACCGATGTTCGGCATCTGTCTCGGCCATCAACTCCTTGCGCTTGCTTTGGGCGGGAAGACGTATAAACTCAAATTCGGTCATCGGGGAGCCAACCATCCGGTCAAAAATCTTCAGACGAACGAAATAGAGATCACTTCTCAGAACCACGGGTTTGCCGTCGACTGGAAAACAATGGACCGATCAAAAGTCGAACTGACGCATATCAACCTCAACGACCAGACCGTGGAAGGATTTCAGCACAAGGAATTACCCCTCTTCTGCGTCCAGTACCATCCCGAAGCATCCCCAGGGCCGCACGACAGCGACTACCTTTTTGCGAAGTTTATTGCGCTAATGGAGAAGAACGTCATCGTTAAACAGAAAGTAGTCGTGCAGTGAGATTTTCGATTTGCAATTGCCGATTTACGATTGCCAATTGCAAATCGTAAATTGAAAATCAGTTCCCCCTCATAAAAATTCTTATCTATCTTACAATTGCCGATTTACGATTGCCAATTGCAAATCGTAAATTGAAAATCACTTCCCCTCCCCAAAAATTTTCAGCCATTCATCAACTTGTCCCTGCGATAAGCCGGCCGATTCTTTTTCCTCACCTCTGTCATCCTCTTCGAACAACAGATTGCTGAAGTATTTTGCGGTGTGCGTCGTGCAGGAGCACGCTTTAGCGAAGTCGGTGATTTCCCTGTCGGATGAGATGATGACGAGCAGCGTTCTGTTTTTCGATTGTTCGATCATCGATTTTATTTTTGCATCGGCGGAAAGAGGAGAAGCATACATAACGTGAACCGGAGAGTGGGTTTGTGACGTGCGTTGATCATGCGGCTTAACGCCGTCATAGACGACCGTGCAGCGGATTTTCCTTCGGAAGGTCATGCGCGCGACGAGGTCCACGAGCTGCTCGCGCGCCTGAAAGCCGTCGTGTGCGAGAAGTTTCTTTAATGACGGGATCGCATGCATCAGGTTGTAGCCGTCGATGATGTAATGAGGGATCATGCCGCCACTTTGTTTTCAACCCGTTCAAATTCGCTGAGACGACGAAGATCGACGCGCACGACGCCGTTTTCCGGCGTCAAGAACATATCGGAGAACTTCGCCCCGAAGACGACCTCGCCGTATTTGTACGACGACCGGCTATGGACCGTTTGAGAAAATGTTTCATCGATGGCGGTGAGCAAAATTGTAAACTCCGCATCCGATGTGCGCAACTCTTCTTCCGTCACGCCGAACAAGGGGCTGTTCTCGTTGATCGGATGGACGATGGTCCAGTGAAGCGGGAAGAACGTGACTTTATCCCTTTCGAGCGCCAGGGTATGAAACCGTCGCGTCTCTTTTCCATAGTGATTTTCTATTCTGCTCATCGACACCGTCGCCTCAACCTCGATAAGCTGATTCCGACGCTCGTTGACGATGCGGAACATAAATCCCGTAATTCCCCTGTATGGTCCGATGATCGCACTGTCGCTATACTTGATTTGTGCGTTCGGACGCGAGAAGCGCGCAAACAACAATCCTGTTGCGAGCGCAAACCCGAAAAGCCCTGCCAACGCCTCGAACGCTACGACGATATTCGCGGCGTATCCCGACGGATTCATCTTGCCGTAGCCGATCGTCGCTACCGTCTGCACGCTGAAGAAAAAGGCGTCGAAAAATCGTCCGGCGAATGTCTCTCCCACCGATCCCTGCAGCGCGCCCGCCCCACACAACATGTATGCGCAGGCAAAGGCGACGTTGACGAGAAAGTACGAGAGGACCACCATCAAATAAAATTTTGTCCAGGACATATCGAGCAGTGCGTGGTAGGGGCTCAACGAATGGAAAAACGATTGCCCTGTCCGTTCGACGTTGAAGCTCCCGTTCTTATTAAGAAAACGGGTTTGAGTCTGCTGGATGACTTTCGAACCCAGCCCGAAGTCTTTTGTGTCTTCCGGAGGGGGCGGCGAAGAGGTTTTTTTGACGGCCATAGTGCTCCTTAAGATGGTCAAGAGTTTTGTAGAATGACGATTGCCGAATGGCTGATGTGAAATTCGTTAACGTAATTCGAATCGGATTGTCTGCGCCCGGTCGCGATAAAATCCAAGTGAACGGAAAGTTTCCGCGAGAGGACTTTCCGTCGGCCTGACGCCGTTACAATATTCAACAACAATTTCGCTTTCGTTTTTGTGCGAGGCGCGTACATGGGCTGCAAATTGCTGCAGGGATGATCGCAAAACGTCGGGCGCCGTTTCGTCAACGGTATAGATCCTGGCGCCAAAGCTTTCTATCCACAACACAGGCGATCCATGAAAAAATACAAAATAATTGAGCGGATGGCGGGCAAACCGAACCCCCTCGGGAAATTTTGTCAACCCGGCTTCGATGCCGACGCCATATGGATTCGATGGATCGCATGCATTGATGACAATAGGCGCTTCATTGTTCATTGTTAATTGTTCATTGTTAATTGACTTCAACACGTCGATCGCCGCCGGAAGAGCAAATTGCATTCCCGAAAGTCCCTCGACGAAATAGCCCCGCCGTATCTCTCCCCGCAACTCCATTCTTTGGAGCTCGAGAGCGAGAAGAGGCCATGGCAGGAGGTTCTCTTCCCGTTTTGCAATTTCCCTTGCGACGATGCCGTACCGCAGCAACAACTGTTGCGCCTGTCGCGATGCCCGCTCTTCAGGAGATACCTTCTCTCCGAGAACGCGGCGCGTATGAAGGATCGACCAGCGGCCGTTCCAGCCAGGACTCGAACGGATCGCCTTCCGCACGGAACTCATTGCGATCGATTTCAACGGGTTTCGTCGAGGGTTTAGCAATGTAATGCGCTCAGAAGGCAGAGGAGAATCGTCGCCAGTCCTGAATCGTTTGACGTTGAGCGCTTCATCGACGAGGTCGTTCGTGATAAGCCCGCTCCAGAATAATTCTGAGATCGCTCTGTTAACCGTTGACAGTGAAAAAGTCGTTCCTTCGCGAATGTCGGAAAGGAACGATGCACCGTTTGCCTTGAGAAAATCGTACAACTCTTGTGACGACGTCGCCCTTTCAGCAATTGCTTTTTCCATTTCATCCATAAAGTAAGCGCCATCTCCCTGAAACACCCATTGCGCTTTTCCCGACGAAACGCCTGCGCAAACGATTTCGCCTCTTGCGGCCATCGCGCGCAATTGCGCAGGGTCGTACTCGCTGATTCTGTGCAACAAAATTTCGCTTTCCCACAACTCCGCGTTCAACGCGAACCCTTCGAATTGTTCGAGGACCGACTGAATTCCAGTTTCGCCTTTTTCACGGGTAGCGGGGTCGCGATGCTGCCATTGCAGGAGAAACTTTGTGAAATGAGCGATGGTCGCCGGCTTTATTTCTTTTCGGAGGATCGAGATCGACGCTCGATGAATACGGTCGAGCGTTGGTCGGTAACACCACTCTGATCGATCGGAATCCGGAAGAAAAATACCACGAACAATCGCATCCTCCTCGGTAAAGGATCCGAGGATTGCATCGCATTCTTCGACAGTCAGTCCATACCGTTCCGCAATACGCGCCGAGCTGATCGGGGTATGAGAACGGATCATCCTCCCGATGACATACCGAAGAGATTCTTCGCGCTTTAACGGGCTCGTTCTGAATTCCTCGGGCAATGACGAGAGGGTCGCTGCATCCACGTCAGCAAAAGTAAGATAGATCGGCATCTCTTCCGAAGCGATGAAATACGTTGAGCCCTTGATCGAAACCGGTGCGATGGTCCCTTGAGCAGCCAGCTGTATTTTCAACTTGAGATCGTTCGTTGCCGACCGCTCCTCAATCTCCATCTCGGTGAGTTCTCCGATCCGGAGAAAGATCTCGAGCAATTCTTCGGGGGTACGGGCTTTGCGCGTCTCGGAAGTAAACTGGAGTTGCTCTTCAATCCGCAGTAAAGCATCCGGCTTGACCACCGATCGTACACTATCGAGATCGACAATCTCGGCCAGGAGTTCTCTGTTGAGTGCCCGTTGCTGGCTGGAGATCTCTCCCTTAGGTTGATCCCCCTCATAAATATAGACAGCGATGAAATCGAAGAGCACCGATGCGGCGAACGGAGACGGCATCTCGGATTGGACAGAGTGAACGACGATCTCTCCCGATTCGATCCTGCCCATCACTTCTTTGAAGCGGTCGAAGTCGAGCGAGTCGTACAAACAGTCGCGGATCGTTTCGATGACGATTGGAAAATCGTCGTACGTTCTTACGATTTGCAGAAGATCGCCCGCGCGCAATCTCTGAAGCCAGAGAGGCGTTCGCTTTCCGATGCGCGCTTTCGGAAGCAAGAGCGCCCTCTCAGCGTTCTGGCGAAACAGCGAGCCGAAAAGGGGAGAAAACACAAGCTCCTCAAGGACGAGTTCCTGGGCTTTCGTTCTCGTGAGCCCGCTGAACAGGTCGAGGGGAAGTCGCTCCACGTCCGAACAGCGGAATAAAATGCCGTCGTCATTATAGAGCATTTGAATTTCGATGCCGAGTCGTTCTTTCAATTGATGGGAAAGCACAAGTCCGAGGAGTCCGTTCACCCTTCGCCCGAAACACGAATGGACGACGATCCGGGGGTCGCCAATTTCATCCCGGAATCCTTCGACGACGATCGAGCGATGAGTAGGCAGATCTCTGGTTACCGCCTTTTGTTGCCCGATGTACTCGACGATATTCCGTGCGCTGTGCGCGTCGATGGGGAAATTTTCCAGCAGCCACTCGATTTTTTCTCCGTCTCTTTCGGCGACCTCTTCCATAAACTTCCCGAGCTTTTCTCCCAACTCGAACGAGCGGCCGATGCCCTCGCCTCTCCAGAACGGCATGCGTGCCGGTTGACCCGGCGCCGGACCGACGATGACTCTGTTCGCATCGATGGCGAGCATTTTCCAGACATTCGAGCCAAGGATGAAAGTGTCTCCAGATCGGCTCTCGTAAATGAACTCTTCGTCCACTTCGCCGATCTTCGTTTTGAGGTCCTCCAGGTACACGCCGAAGTATCCTCGGTCGGGGATGGTTCCGGCGTTCGTAATGGCGAGATGCGACGACCCCGGAAGGGGAGAGAGCGAGCCGTGCACTTTGTCCCAGGAAATTCTGGGGCGGAGTTCGCGGAAGGCCTCGTTGGTATACCGTCCTGCGAGCATTTGAACGACGCCGGTAAAGATCTTTTTGGAAAGCGAACGATAACAATAGGATTGGCGGACGACGTCGAAAAGATCGTCGACGGTCCATTCCTCGACGCTCACCATCGACACGATCTGTTGCGCGAGAACGTCGAGGCAATCCTGCGGAACGTGGGTTTCTTCGATGGCATGGTCCATCATCTCCCGCGCAACCACGGTCGATTCGAGAAGGTCCTGCCGATGCGTCACGTACATGCGCCCCTTGCTTGTTGCGCTCACGAGATGACCCGAGCGCCCCACGCGCTGCAGTCCACGCGCAATGCCGTGCGGCGACTGGATCTGCACTACAAGGTCGATGCTGCCGATATCGATGCCGAGCTCAAGCGCCGACGTGGCGACCAGCACCTTCAATTTTCCCGCTTTAAGTTCAGACTCCATCTTCTCGCGTGCGGTCCGCGACATGCTGCCGTGGTACGCCTGGACTAAAAAGTCGGCCGCGCGCGTTGGCGCAGGAATCGCAGCCGGCGAAAACGGAACTGCATAGCCATTAAAAGTATGTTCCTGTCCTTGCAGAAGTTCGTTCAGCGTTGCAGCAACGCGCTCAGCAAGCCGCCGGTTGTTGACAAAGATCAAAGTGGTATTGTGAGCGTAGATCGCGTCGAGAAGTTGCGGAAAAATAAGGGACCAAATGCTGTCCGTCGGCAATTCGGAAAAATCCTGGACAACGCATGTCACCTGCAGGTCCATCTTCTTTTTGTAGCCGGCGTCGATGATGGTCACCTCGCGTGGTGTCAGCGTGCCGTTCCGCCATTCTTGTCCCCCCAGAAACCGAGCGATCGTTTCGAGCGGGCGCTGAGTCGCCGACAAGCCGATCCGCACAAAAGATGAAGCAGCGACGCGTTCGAGCCGTTCCAACGACAGCGATAAATGGACGCCCCGTTTATTTCCGCTGACGGAATGGATCTCGTCCACAATCACGTACTGCAGCGTGGAAAATAAATGCCTCGCTCGTTGGGACGAGAGCATCAGGTAAAGCGATTCCGGCGTTGTGATAAGGATGTCGGGAGGGTTCTTTAAAATTGCCGCGCGCTCGGCCTGTGTCGTGTCTCCTGTGCGAACTGCGCTTCGAAGTTTTGGAAAATGCAATCCCCGCGCAATCGCTTCTTCGTGAATCCCTTTTAACGGAAGTTCGAGATTCCGATGAATGTCGTTGTTAAGGGCTTTGAGTGGAGAGATGTAGAGGACGCGGATCCCGGTATTTTTTTTATCTGCGCCGTCTCTCAGCGTACGATTTTTCTTTTTATCGGGACGAAGGGACGGGTCATTTTCTTCGGCGCCGTGTTCCTCGATCGACTCTTCGACAAGGTGATTGATGCACCATAAAAATGCCGCAAGCGTTTTTCCCGAGCCGGTCGGCGCAACGATGAGAGTGTTTTTCCCCGCGGCGATGGAGGGCCAACCGAGTTTCTGGGGGGCGCTCGCTTCGCCGAAAGTTCGGGGAAACCATGTGCGCACGACAGGATGAAACGCTGCGAGCGCATCTTCGTTAATCATTGTGTAAAAGTAAGTATTGGGTATGGGAAGAACAAGAGCGGGTGGTGACGCTTTCGGAAAACAAAAACCTTCCGAAGGGTTGAAACCTTCGGAAGGTTACGATGATGTCGCCCTCGGCAGGCGCACGGTGACACTTGTTCCGGTTCCGTAGTCGCTTTGGATGCTGAGCGAGCCGCCATGCATCTCGGTGAGGCGCTTGGCGACGGTGAGACCGAGACCCGAGCCTTGTTGCTCGTACACCTTCCGGTCGAACTGCACGTACGCCTCAATCCCGTCGATTTGCTCGCGCGTCATGCCCCTCCCGTGGTCGATCACCATGAGCAGCAGGGCGTCGTCGGCAGCCACCGTCCCGAAATAGACCGGCGTTCCTTTTGCGGAATAACGAAAAGCGTTGTCGCCGATCTCTTCGACGATCTTTGCGAAGTACTGAGGGGACATCGCGACGGTGAAGGGAGTGACATGGAGATCGAGGTCGTCTGTTCTGCCGTTTTCCTGCGCTTTCTCACGCGCAAGTTCTTCGATGGTGTTTGCGACCTCCGTGCTGCTGTGTCGCAGCAGATCTTTCTGATGGTCGTCGAGAGGTTGAGCGCCGATCTGCGCAAAAATAAGATAATTTTCGACTAGCCGGAGGAGGCGTTTTCCGTTACGATAAATTCGTTCGGACATCTTTGCGATTTCCTGCGGCTGTAAATTCTGATAATCTTTGCGCATGATGTCGGCAAAGCCGAGGATGCCGTTGAGAGGAGTGCGCAGCTCGTGAGGAATGGCCGTACTCATGCGAGCACGAAGCTCTTGCAATTTTTCTTCCGCTTTCGCCGTAAGGAGTTTGTGTTTTTTCAGCCTTGCGTTTACGGACGAGATAAGCTCAGGCGACGTGAACGGTTTGGGCAGATAGTCATCGGCCCCTAATTCCATTCCTTGTCTCATTCCCTTGAGCCCGGCATTGCTCGTCATGAGGATGAACGGGATGGACGCCGTCACTGAATCGTTGCGGATTGCCGCGAGCAGTTGATAGCCGTTGACCAATTCCATCCTGATGTCGCAGACAATGAGATCGGGAAGCATTGTACGGGCAAGCTCGAGCCCCTCGCTTCCATTCTTTGCGCCAATCGCTTCGAACCCGTTTGTACGGAGAATTGCGATGGTCGAATCTCGCAAAGAATCTTCATCGTCGATGACTAAAATCTTGGTCATTGCGGATATACGCTGTGTTTCGCGATCATGTTGCAATTATTGAGAAGCTACGGAGGAAAAATTAGTATCGATGCCGTTTAGAAACGGAAACGAACCCCGATTGCCGGACAAAAAAATTGTTTTGGGAAAAGGCTTTTTAACTTTGCAGGTGGATAGCCAACAAGGCATTCCCGCTGTAGTCAATTTAGTAGCGCCAACGGGAATCGAACCCGTATTTGAGCCTTGAGAGGGCTCCGTCCTGAACCGTTAGACGATGGCGCCGGTTCGTTTTGCCGACTAAAAGTACGCGAAAAATGCGAGAGAATCAATGCGCGAGTGGTGGCGGGGTTGTTGATGGGTTGCACGTTGGACGTTATAGGTTATAAGTTTTAGGTTACAGATTCTATGTTTTGAGTTGCGTCCTTAACGGCACTCCTTTTGGGAAAATTGGACCGCTCTTCAAGAGGGGCCGAAAATCCCGCTCTCTATGCTTTAAGTCATTAAACCTAATAATGAAGAATGGGAAACAGTCATTGAACTCAAAACTTATAACCTATAACGTAAAACGTCCAACGTACAACCTACACCACCCACCGCTATTGTGCAATTTCAAAAAATCTTCGTATATTTGTGGGCACAGTGAAACGGACATGGAACCATCTTCAAATAAAAAGATCATTCTCGTCGGCGACAAAGTGCTTGTTGCCCCAGAGAAGGACCATGATAAAACATCGCACGGGCTTTATCTTCCTCCGGGTGTGAAGGAAAAGGAGAAAGTCCAGAGCGGTTATATTGTCAAAGTCGGTCCGGGATATCCGGTCGTCAATCCAAACTATGTCGATCAGGAGCCATGGTCCACGACTCCCAAAGAGCCGGTAAAATATATTCCGCTTCAGGTCGAAGAAGGGGATTACGCAATTTTTCTGCGCGATGCGGCGATCGAGATCGAGTACGAAGGCGAGCAGTACCTTATCGTCCAGCAATCGTCCCTTCTGATGCTCATCCGACGGAATTCGTTCCCCGAGATCGGACTATGAGCCCGTCCCCGCGCAGCGGGAACGAGGCGAGACCGCTTCGCCGAAAACGGAGCGAAGCGAGCGGAGTGCCGGACGACATTCACATTTTCAGCGAAGCCAACATCCATAAACAATTGCAGACCGCACCGTTTACCCAGGGGTTCTACACTCTCAGATTCTACACCATGGACGGCAAGCCTTCAGACCGCCCCACCTCAACACTTTCCGAATTTTATCTCTATCCCTCCGGTGGAACGTTGCGCGACAGCAACTTCAACCTGGTGTTTTATGATTCCCAATTCGATACGTACAGGGGGTTTAAACCGCCGCACTTGATCGATAGGGAAAAATTAAAAAAGCAGAATGAAAAACACGACTAGACGGAAACACTAAAAAGGTCCGCCATGCAGCCCGAAGAAATCTTAGAAAGCATCAGCGGTGGTTTTTTTGCGCTCGACGCAAATTTTAGGTTCACGTATTGGAACCATGCCGCGGAGGAGGGGACCGGTTATTCCCGGGACGAGGTGCTGGGAAAGCATGTCTTCGAAATATTTCCCAACGCTGAATCGGCCGAACACGGCGACCGCTATCGTGCGGCAATGGCGACGAAAACGTTTCAAACGTTCGAGACGAGCTACAAGGACGAGAAATTTGAGGCATGGTATAACATCCGCGTCTATCCGAATGAGAACGGCCTGTCGGTATTTTTCCAGGACATCACGCAGCAGAAGCAGCAGGAGCGACAGCGCGAGACGCTCCTCGAGATCTCTCACGTCATCAACACGAGCAACCAGCTCGACGACCTCTGCGCGCAGGTCGTTCACACCATCGCAGCACGCTACGACCTTCCGTTCCATCATGTCCTGATGTACATTTTCCGTCCGCAGGACGAGCGGATCATTCTCGCCGCTCCGGAGCTCCCGTCGATCGAATGGGAGAAGAACCTCATGGCAAAGTCGGTCAACGAGCAGGATCCGGTCGCGTGTATCGACGCCGTCATTACGGGTGCGCCCGTCATTACCTCGGACGTGTCGCGCAGCTCGTATTATGCCGTCGCTCCGGAGATCCTCGTGACCTCCAGCCCAAAGACCGTTCTTGCGATTCCGCTGAAGGTCGAAGGCGAGCTTGTCGGAGTGATGGAAATGCTTTTGAATTCGGACCAGGCGTTTGCAGAGCGCGAGCAATCGTTCCTCTCTCTCATTGCAAACGAACTCGCCGTCGGCATCAGTCGAAGAGGGTTGATCGACGAACTGCGCGTGAAGAACGTCGACCTCGAGATCCAGCGGACTCAGACCCAAGACGCACACGAAACGCTCAAGAAGTTCCTCGCATTTTTCAGTCACGAGCTGCGCTCGCCGCTCAATTCGATCATCGGTTTTTCGGAGCTTATCCTTTCGGAGACGCCGAAGATCGACACGGCGACGGTGACCTCCTACACGACCTCGATCAATCAGAGCGGGAAGCATCTTCTGCAGCTGATCAACGACATTCTCGACCTGTCGAAGCTGGAGGCCGGGAAGCTCGAACTTCATTATTCCAGCATCCCCATCCGCACTTTTATCGAAGCTCTCGCGTCGTCGCTCCGTCCGCAAATGGACGAGAAGAAATTGTCGTTCGACATTCGCATTGCCGACGAGCTGGACGACATTGTTGCGGACGATGTCCGTCTCAAACAGATCCTGCTCAATCTTGTGACGAACGCGATCAAATTCAGTCATCCGGAGCAGGCGATCGTCATCGACGTGAAGCGGATTGAAAACGCCGTTGAGTTTGCCGTGCAGGATTTCGGAGTGGGAATTCGTGCGGATGAGCTGCCTCGGTTGTTCCAGCCGTTTCAGCAGACCGCTTCGAGCAGTAAAAAGCGCGAGGGGACGGGGCTTGGCCTCTCCATCACAAAAAAGCTTGCGGAACTCCATGGCGGCTCCGTCGTCGCAACGAGCGAGTGGGGGAAAGGAAGTACGTTCACTGTCCGCATGCCGATGATGGTTCAGTCGAAGGAAGCCGACGCAGAAATTGCCGGAAGGATCGCGGGCGTCCTCTCCCCCTCGACGACTCCTCAACGCGTTCTCATTGTGGAGGATAAACCGCATGCCCGGCAAATTTTGCAATCGTACCTTTCGGAAGCGGGGTATGAGATCGAGACGGCGGCAAACGGTGTCGAAGCGCTGGACAAAGCAAAGCTGTGGAAGCCGGACGTCATTACGCTCGACATCCTTCTTCCGGTGAAGGACGGCTGGCAGGTTCTTCGCGAGCTCAAGCAGCATCCGCTCTGCAAAAATATTCCGGTCATCATCGTCTCGATGCTCGACGAGCGCAACGTCGGGTTCGGTCTCGGTGCCGTCGACTATTTTGTGAAGCCGGTGCAGAAAGATGCGCTGCTTGAGTCGTTGAAAAAAGCGACCGCGGCAATGAAGCATACGCAATCGGCTAAAATTTTGGTGATCGACGACGACCGTTCCGTCATCGACCTCGTGCAGGTCATTTTGGAAGCGGAGGGATGTGTGGTAATGAAAGCTCTGGATGGAAGGGAAGGGCTTCGGGTCGCTCAAGAAGAGAACCCCGACCTCATCATCCTCGACCTCGTGATGCCGGAGATATCCGGCTTCAACGTCGCGTATCAACTGAAGCACAACCCGAAGACGCAGAACATCCCCGTCATGGTCATGACGAGCATGGAAATTGACGACGAAACAAAAGAGCAGCTTCAGGGTTTTGTCGTAAGCCTGATGAAGAAATCGGGCTTCACAAAGAAGGATTTATTGCAGGAGATATCCGCGATAGAGGGGAAAAGGCAGTAAGATTCCGAGAGGTCCCGCTTGTTTTGCCTTTCATCTATTCTTATATTTCAGTTAAGAATAATTAACGGTGGGTGTAGCTCAGCCTGGCTAGAGCGTCCCGCTCTTGAGCGGGAAAGTCGAGTTCGAAAGAGAAAAAAATAATTCATTCCGGGGTGTAGCTCAGCCTGGCTAGAGCGCTTGCTTTGGGAGCAAGAAGTCGTAGGTTCGAATCCTATCACCCCGACAAGAACAAATTCCTCTCTTTGTGTCCGACCGACCATCTGCATGATATGAAATCACCTTTACTCCAACGCTCGACCTGAGGTAGACAAACGTCGTTTGCGTCGCCCCGTTCAACGGCAGCAAAAGAATAAGAGTGAGCGTGCTATAATTATTTGAAAAGCTGTACGTCCCAGTTGCAACGTATGCCGAATCGATGGTGCGGGATTTGTACCTTCCTTGGATTGATATCGCTCCGCTCCGTGCCGATTCGACGTTGAGGATCAGCGCTCCGTTCACCGTATCGATGACGGCGTAACGAAGAAACCCCGCCGAGTCGACGTCCAGACTATTCATCGTTCCGTCGGAAAGGATCTCGAATCCTACCGTATCGCTTTGATTGTACCACACACCAACAAGGTGTGGATCGATCGCAGGGTTGTCGACGGGATTGTCCTTCTTCTTGCAATTCCACTGCGTCAGGCAGGTGACGGCAACGATGAGAACGATCGCAAGGCGCAGCGAGGGCAGATTGCGGGAACGGGTCATTTTAACAAGATCATTTTTTTTGTTTGAGATTCCATCCCCGCAGTAAGGCGATAAAAATATATTCCGCTCGGAAGCGCGGGCTCGCCGAACGGATACGTATACGTCCCCGGAGATAATTCCTTGTTCACAAGTTCCGCAACTTGCCTGCCGAGCACATCGAACACTCTCAACTGGACAAATTGAAAATTGACAATCGTAAAGCGTAAATTTGTGGTCGGGTTAAAGGGGTTCGGAAAATTCTGTTCGAGCGCGAACGTGCGAACGATGTTTGGCTGCTGCCGGACCGAGGTGATCGCGGCGCTTTGTAACACCCGCTCAAAACCCGGCAGCTGCGTCGTCGCGACGTTATAGGACGGGTCGTTGTTGAGAGGATAATACGTCGAAGGTTGGACCTCACGAACGAGCCATTTGCCGTTTGCGATAAACAACGAATCTACAAGCGTAAAGAGCGGAACCTCAAAATGCCCGATAGGAGGTTGGCTCTTGGGGATATTGACGTGCAAAACAATCGAAAACGGCGTGGCCGTGAACGAACCAGCCGGCACGGTAATAGTTGTATCGTTTCCCTTCGTCGAAGTGACATAAATTACCAGGCTCAACGGATGGCCCTGAAACATCACAGTCTGGTTCTTTATATAGAGGACCGAATCCGCCATTCCCGGCGCAGAGCTCAGGTCCATATATGGATACCAAGCCAAATAATCCCAGACAAAACTTAAGCCGAGAGAATCGACCTGGAGCAACGAAGTTATGCGCGGATAACCAGTGGCATATTCGAAGATGGTCGAACCCTGAACGTGAACGATTGTGCTTTCGGCGCTGGCGCTATTGCGGAGAATGGATGCGGGTTGACCTCCGACGGAGGCGGATGCGATAAGACTGTCGGTTTCCGTCGAGGCGAGACCCGATTGTCGGACTTGAAGCGAATCGAGCGGGTAATGGAGATACGTCCATGCGTTCCCCCTCGACGACGGGAAAAAAAGGCCGGCATCCTGCGATAAAGAGATCGTTGAAAATGTAAACAACCATAAGGCGCCGAAGAGGAAGCGGGTCCTTACGGTTATGCCTGTGCCAATGTGGTCGATGTGCGATACTAAGTGCATGTGCAGTGTAATGTACGCAACGAGGCCTGGTGATTCAAGAACGAGACGGCATGGTATCGGATGCTGGAATGTCTATGCTTGTGTCCGTCGTCCCCAACTCGCCGTGTCGGTTGTACGACGCATGTGTAATGTTCTACATAAATGGTAGCGAATCCGACCGACGATCTGTGTGACTAGCGGCAATGAGCGAGTACAGCGAATGGCCCCTTCCTTGCTTTTCTGTTCCGGTTTCATTTATTGATATCAGCACTCCGTTACTCTCCCTGTATAATGGTCGAGATGATGTCAGAGAACCGCCTGCCTCGGAAGTGGATTAGGAAAAAATTTGCGACTCAACACGGAGTGTTCAATAAGTTGATAGACATCACACAAAGAATGCAGAACCTTCTTAGATTAAATGAAACCTGATACTCTGCCGCTGCCAGCATCGGCTGTTTTGGCACTCCGTCCTCGGAGCGCACGGTCATCACGACGTTCGTCATCTCTCGGTGCAGCGTTGAAAAGGACAGATCGATTTCGTCGCCGTTTCACCAGCATGAACCTGAGAATTTTTTTTGTGATGATTGTGACCCTTCTGGAAGTAGGGATGCTTTCGGCGACGCAGAAAGGAGTGCCGTCGCCGTACACGACTATTCAGAGCGCCATCACCGCCGCTTCGTCCGGCGATACAATCCTTATTGCCGCGGGAACATATAGCGAGTCGGTTTCAGTGTCAAAGTCGTTGACGTTGCTGGGCGCCGGCTCATCGACAGTCATCAAACCTTTATCAGGAAGCGGGATCACCATCAGCGCGAACAATGTAAAGGTTCAATCTCTTCGCGTGACAGGTTCAACCTCAAACGGCATTTCAACATCGGGCGCTTCCAATCTCATGTTCACGAGCGTCACTTGCGACAGCAATAAGAACCATGGATTGTCGATCAGTGGAAATTGTTCGAACATTGTTGTGAACGGAGGGACGTTTAACGCGAATGGTACAGGAAGAGGGGACGGAACTGGAGCGGGCATAAATTTCAACGCAACCGGAGGGAAGGTAATTTCCACTGTCTCCATATCTGGCTCGATGACGGCAAATAATAACACCACCGCCGGGATCTGGGCATATGCAGATGCAATTCATGACAGCGTTAAAGCCGTTACTATCGGTGCAACAGGTTCTGTGACTTTGACGAGCAACGGCGGGGCGGGGGTGATATTGTTTGGAAATGTAGTGAATGCGACCATCACAGCTACTTTTACAAAAGGTGCCGCGAATGCTGCTGGAGTTCTGGCTGTAAGTACGGCCTACGATACACCATACGCGCCTCTCAATACACTCATAAAGAAATCGACTTTTAATACGGGATATACTTCCTCCACTCCTGCAATCTCCTTAAGCGATTTTGGAGAGGCGGAAAATGGATTTATCACCTTCACTTCGCCCTACAACGTATCAGCGGACAGCAATGAATTCAACACCACCGGAATCGACAGCCTTATTTGGGATTTCAACGACGACAACACTCTCGGCCTTGTCACACACACTCACGACAACATCCTTCCAGTCGAGCTGGTAAATTTTGACGCAGAAAGAACCGGTCATGCTGTTCTCGTTCATTGGCAGACGGCGACTGAGACGAACAATTACGGTTTTAATGTTGAGCGAAAAGAACCCAATGCGCCAGGGGCGGTCACGGGAATCTGGAAGACGCTTGGGTTTGTTTCCGGCAAGGGAACCACTTCCGTCCCTCACTCATATTCATTTACAGATATTCCTGAATCGAACGGTGTTTTTGATTATCGATTAAAACAGATTGACCGGGATGGTGCATTCATTTACAGCGATGTGATTTCGGTGACATTCCTCGCAGCCCCCGATAACTATGGCATGTCGCAAAATTTTCCCAACCCGTTCAACCCGTCGACGACGATCTCATTTACTCTCGGAAAAACGGAAAGGACGACGTTGAAAGTATATGATATGCTAGGCCGGGAAATCGCAAAAATTTTTGATGGCGTGGCGGAAGGCGGTAATCTTTACAGCATCACATTCAACGGGTCAAAATTTGCCTCCGGAATATACATTTATAGGCTCGAGTCTGAAGGAATTTCCGAAACCAAAAAAATGCTGCTTATAAAATAACCTGACTATGAGACGAAGGAGGACGATGGGACAAGCGGCAAGAGGAAAATCACCTTAGTCTTTCACTTTCTTCAAATATTTTTGTGAAAATGCTTGACTAATTCGGCTGAATGGCTTATTATAAATGGAACAATTTTACCCACCAAGAACCGTGCTTATTTAATGATTTTCGCCAAAAAGCCTGCACGGGGCATGTACGCAAATGACTCCCGGCGTTGCCTGTAAACGGGCCTTCGAATATTTTTTTCTATTCGATATTTCAACCCAAGACGAATTTATTAATCCATATACCATCATAGAGAGAGGGGTTGTAAAATGAAATATCTACGACTTTCCACAATCTTGGCCGCGCTTTTTCTGATGTCGGCTGGAGCATTGTTCGGTAACACGATCAATGTGACGACAACAATTCAAGCAGCGATCAATTCCTCAAGTCCTAACGACACTGTTGCCATTCCAGCGGGCACGTTCAATGAAGCCGTCGTTGTGAACAAACAGATTACGTTGCTGGGCGTCGGACCAACCACAATTATCACTCCTCCCTCAGGGAATGGCATTACCGTTACTGCGAACAACGTTAACATTACGAGTTTAAAGGTAACGGGCGCTACGGATAACGGAATATATGCACACAATGTTTCCAACCTTAGGATCTCAAGCGTCACCGCCGACCACAACGGCAATTCTGCTGTTGGATCCGGAATCTACGTCGACGGTATCACGGGAACTTCTTCACTCAATAGTATTACCGCCACCAACAACCAAGTCCATGGAATTTCCATTGGCGATGGATCGAACGGTGTTACCGTCAACGGCGGAACATTTACCGGCAACGGGGTATCGGCAAACGCACAAACGGGCGGCGGGATCAACGTCCATTCAGTGAGCGGCGCAATTTCTAGTATCTCGGTGATCGGGACGGTAAACTCCAGCTCGAACTACAACGCCGGTATTATTCTTTTTGCTGAACCGTCGGGTTCGATCAGCGGCGTTTCGATCGGGTCGAGCGGTACGATCACTCTTTCGACGAACGGGAGCGGATCGATCGGTGAAGGCGTAGCGATCGCAGGCAACGTATCGACGGTAAGCATTACCGCACAGTTCACTGAAGGATCGCTTACAAACGGAGCGGGCGTTGCTGTTGTCGGAACCGATAACGCCGGCGCCAATTCGCCAAGCGGTGTTACGATAAACGGCAGCACGTTCTCGGGCTATGGCCTGTCAACTCCGGCGATCACGCTGGCGTCTTCGAGCAGTTCTCCGCAATATATCTCGACCAACCCGGTCACTGCAACGGGCAATACGATCGGCGCAGACGGCTTCCAGACGGAAGACCTCGTGTATCATAAGCTCGACAACGCATCTCTTGGTCTTGTGACAACTAATGCAACTAATCTGTATGTCACAACGAACAGCGGATCGATCCAACGCGGCATCAATGCTGCAACGACACAGACTGTAAACGTCGGAACGGGAACTTACACAGAATCAGTCACTCTCAGCAAAGCGATCACGCTCGCCGGCGTCGACACGAGCGCAAAGATCAACGGGTCTTTGTCAATTACGAGCGACAACGCAACAGTATCGAACCTCGTTGTCTATGGGTCGGCGGGAGACGGCATCACGTCGAGCGGAAAATCCGGATTGACCTTGACTGGAGTTGTTTCACGCGACAACAGCGGTTCGGGTGCAGTATTGACGAATTGCTCTACCGTTGCCATTACGAACGGAAGCTATTCATGGAACACGGTCCAGGGAATCAACGCCACGGGCGGAAGCAGCTATACGCTCTCGGGCGTGACCGCGAGCGGTAACGGGAACGCGACGCCGCAAGGTTCGGGAATTAACCTGAAGAATATTTCGGGCACTTCGAGCGCAACAAATTGCACGGCAAACAATAATCACTTCCACGGTATTTCTGTCGGCGACGGCGCCTCGGGCGTCACGATCAGCGGCGGAACGTTTACCGGAAACGGAACGTCCGGGGATGCTCGGACGGGTGCTGGCATCAATATCGTAGCACAGAATACCACGACGACGTCGAACGTGACGGTGTCCGGGACGATATCCTCGAGCAACAACACGACTGCCGGTATTTATATTTTCGCGGATTCCGCGACGGTGAATGCGATCAACACGGTAAGCATCGGAGCCACCGGTTCGCTCACGCTCTCGAACAACGGCAGCAACGGTGTCAGCTATAATGGCGGCGCCGGAGTCGTATTGTATGGCAAAATAACCGGCGTATCGATCGGGAACACCGCGTTCTCTAAAGGAAGCGCACCGGGCGGAGGTCTGTTGAACCTTGGCGACGGAACCGTCGGCGGTTCACCGAGCGGCACGACAGTGTCGAACAGTTCGTTCTCGGGATACACTAGCGCAACACCGGCGGTGTCGCTGACGGATGGACATGGACACACGTCTCCGAACGATGTAACGGCAACGAATAATACGTTTACATTCCCGGTGGCGATTAAGGTGTTTCTACAAGGACCGTACAGTGGTGGTTCGATGAGCACTGCGCTTTTGACAGGAGGCTATATTCCTATTACTCAGCCGTACAACACAGCCGCGTTTGGAAACTATAACGGCGGCGAATCTGTCGGATCAGTTCCTGCGAACGTTGTTGATTGGGTTTTGATTGAGTTGCGATTGACCTCCAACGGGGCTGCGGTTTCGCGAGCGGCAGCATTTTTGAAGAGCGACGGAACGGTGGTTGATTTAACCGGTTCCTCGGCTCGCTTATTTACCGAAACTGTCTCCAGCGGATACACAATTTCTAATTTCATTATAGTGAGACATCGTAACCATTTGGCAGTTATGAGTGCAACGGCAACAACATTGCCTAATGATGCAAGTGCTTATGATTTTACAGTGAGTGCTAATCAAGCCTTTGGTGCTTCGTCGATGGCTGCGTTATCCGGAGGCGCGTTTGGAATGTATGCAGGCGACGCGACCGAGGATGGCTTTGTAACCACAGATGACTTTTCGCCATGGCTTGTTGCCAACACAGCGGGTGCTTCGGGCTATGCGGTAACGGACTTTAATCTTAATGGTTTTGTAACCACAGATGATTTTGCGTTGTGGTTGGTAAACAATGGCTTGGGTGCAAGTTCTCTTGTTCCATGATCTCCGAAATGAAAATTAATTAAAAAATTAACAGTCATTAATCAAAGCGAGGTGCAAACATGAAAAAAATTGTTATCCTGGCCATGCTATTAGTTGCCGCTGTTGCTTTTTCGCAAAGCATTCAAACGCAGCTTGTAGTGACGCAGAATGATGGAACCGTTGGCGGTCTCTTCAAGATTGCTGTGCAAATGAAAGCCACTAATTTGACCGGAGCTAACACTTTGAATGGTTGCACTGTCGATGTGCAATTTGACACTACTCAACTTCTCATACCCCTCTCAAGCGGGCCAGGTGGAGCGGCAGCGTTTGCGGCGAAGATCGCATGGAATGGAAGTATTTCTGGAGGCACGGGATATACTCGGACAGCTTCACGATACCTTCTAAGCAACATTTCTTATGTACGGATCGCACCTTCTGGCAGCTCGGTGGATGGCGTCTCCCAATTTGGCTGGGATT